>CAYNGZ010000212.1:0-9512 GCA_964396695.1 uncultured Pseudomonas sp. | reverse complement strand
CGATTACCTCGTGGAAGTCGATTCCGTAGCCACGCTGAAAAACATGACGCCGGAGCGTGTGGTCGAGCATTTGACCCATGTGCTCGGGGTCGAGAATGTGCCGTTCGAAGACGATGCGCTGTGGCTGTTGGGCCGTGCTGCCGACGGTTCGATGCGCGATGCCATGAGCCTCACCGACCAGGCCATCGCTTTCGGTGAAGGCAAGGTCATGGCCGCCGATGTGCGGGCGATGCTTGGCACGCTCGATCATGGCCAGGTCTACGACGTCCTGCACGCGTTGCTCGATGGCGACGCCAAGGCGTTGCTCGAAGCCGTGCGGCATCTGGCCGAGCAGGGCCCGGACTGGAATGGCGTGCTGTCGGAAATGCTTAACGTGCTGCACCGCGTGGCGATTGCCCAGGCTCTGCCTGAAGGTGTCGACAACGGTCATGGCGACCGCGACCGGGTGTTGGCGCTGGCTCAGGCCTTGCCCGCCGAAGACGTGCAGTTCTATTACCAGATGGGCCTGATTGGTCGCCGCGATTTGCCGCTGGCGCCGGACCCGCGCGGTGGTTTCGAAATGGTCTTGCTGCGAATGCTTGCGTTCCGCCCGGCAGACACCGCAGATGCATCGAGGCAGCCTCTAAAGCCAGTGGGGATCAGCCAGGCCACAGTTGATTCCGCACACTCAGTGGCTGCCGCGCCTCGCGTTGCGCCGGTCGTCGCTCCCGCGCCTGTTGTGGCTGCACCCGTCGCTGCGGCGCCGGTTCAACCGGTTGTCGAGGTGGTTGCACCAGCTCCGGCACCTGTTGCTCCAGTGGTCGTGCCGACGCCTGTGGTCGAGGCGGTGGCTGAACCTGTGGCCATCGTCGAAGAAGTCGTCGACTTGCCCTGGAACGATCCGGTAGAGCCTGAGATCGTGCAGCAACCGGCCATTGAGCCGATGCTGGAAACGAGCGCCGGGCAGCCTGACCTGACGCCAATGCCGGCACCGACTCCAGACAGTGTCGTACCCGATGCGCCGGAGTGGGCAGCCATGCCGATTCCTGAGCCATCGGTGGCTGAGGTCGACGCTGCCACGCCGGGTATGGATCCTGACGATGAGCCGCCGCTGGACGAGGACTATATCGAGCCGGACATGGATTCGGCTTATAGTTACCTGGATGAGTTGGCCAGTGAGCACGCCGCAGAACCAACGCCGGCACCCGAACCTGAACTGGCTGCGATGCCGGCCACCGGTCTGGCATTGCAATGGCTGGAACTGTTCCCGAAATTGCCGATTTCCGGCATGACCGGCAGCATCGCCGCCAACTGCACGCTGATCGCAGTCGATGGCGATCACTGGTTGTTGCACCTGGATCCGGCCCACAGCGCGCTGTTCAACGCGACTCAACAGCGCCGGCTGAACGATGCGCTGAACCAGTATCACCAGCGCACCCTGACGGTGAGCATCGAACTGATCAAGCCTGAGCAGGAAACCCCGGCGCAGGCGGCTTCGCGTCGGCGTGCCGACCGCCAGCGCGAGGCCGAGGATTCGATCCACGGTGATCCGTTCATCCAGCAAATGATGCAACAGTTCGGTGCGGTGATCCGTAACGATACTATTGAACCTGTCGAGGCTCTGGTCAGCCAGGGCTAATAACTGAAGGCGTTCGGCCCATTGGGCCGGGCGCTGTTTTGATCCAAGTACTTTTGAGGTGATTCCCATGATGAAAGGTGGCATGGCCGGCCTGATGAAGCAGGCGCAGCAGATGCAGGAAAAAATGGCCAAGATGCAGGAAGAGCTGGCCAACGCCGAAGTCACCGGTAAAGCCGGTGGCGATATGGTCACCGTGGTGATGACCGGTCGTCATGACGTCAAGCGCGTGACCATCGATCCAAGCCTGGTGGAAGGTCTGAGCGAAGACGACAAGGAGATGCTGGAGGCCGTATTCGCTGCCGCTGTCAACGACGCCGTTCGCAAGATCGAAGCCAACAGCCAGGACAAAATGTCCGGCATGACCGCAGGCATGCAACTGCCGCCGGGCATGAAACTGCCATTCTGATTCGCTGATGCGTCGGATGGACTGCAAAAATGCCAGGCATTGCGCCTGGCATTTTTGTTTCTGCGACACACCGATGAGCATTTGACGCTGACCAGAGGCGCGGGTATAAACCGCGTCTCGTTGATATGTCGGACGTTTCCCCCATGAGCTTCAGCCCTTTGATTCGCCAACTGATCGACGCCTTGCGCATCTTGCCCGGTGTCGGTCAGAAAACCGCCCAGCGCATGGCGTTGCAACTGCTCGAGCGTGATCGCAGCGGTGGCTCGCGGCTGGCGCTGGCCTTGAGCCAGGCCATGGAAGGGGTCGGTCATTGCCGACTGTGCCGCACGTTGACCGAAGACGATCTGTGCCCGCAATGTGCCGACACTCGCCGCGACGACAGCTTGCTGTGCGTGGTCGAGGGGCCGATGGACGTTTATGCCGTGGAGCAGACCGGGTTTCGCGGTCGCTACTTTGTGCTCAAGGGGCATTTGTCGCCGCTCGACGGTCTGGGGCCGGAGGCCATCGGCATTCCGCAATTGCTGGCGCGGATTGAAGAGGCGGGCACGTTCACTGAAGTCATCCTGGCCACCAACCCGACGGTTGAAGGCGAAGCCACGGCGCACTACATTGCCCAGTTGTTGAGCAATAAAGGCCTGATCGCCTCGCGCATCGCCCATGGCGTGCCGTTGGGGGGCGAGCTTGAGCTGGTGGATGGCGGCACTCTGGCCCATTCGTTTGCCGGGCGTAAACCGATCGCGTTGTAAAAAGATCGCAGCCTGCGGCAGTTCCTACAGGCTGCGATCTTTCAGGCGCTTACTTATCGGTCAACGCAAACTGCGTCAGGCAAAACGTCGGAATCCCCATGTCTTCCAGCCGCTGGGAGCCGCCCAGTTCCGGCAGGTCGATAATGGCCGCCGCTTCGAATATCCGTGCGCCCATGCGTCGAACCAGATTGGCCGCAGCGATCAGCGTGCCACCGGTGGCGATCAGGTCATCGAACATCAGCACCGAATCCCCTTCACAAAGGCTGTCGGCGTGGACTTCAAGGAAGGCTTCGCCGTACTCGGTCTGATACCCCTCGGACAGCACATCGGCCGGCAGCTTGCCTTGCTTGCGGAACAGGATCAGCGGCTTGTTCAGCTGATAGGCGAGGATCGAGCCGATCAGGAAGCCGCGAGCGTCCATCGCGCCGATGTGGGTGAAGTCGGTTTCAACATAGCGGTGAGCGAAGGTGTCGGCCACCAGGCGCAAGGCTTTGGGGGACTGGAACAGCGGCGTAATGTCGCGAAAGATCACACCCGGCTTGGGGAAGTTGATCACGGGGCGGATCAGGGATTTGATGTCAAAAGAATCGAAGGCCATCGTCGAAGTGTCCTGGCGGGCTGCAAACGAGGCAGTATAACGGTGGCTGAGCAGGTTCGCTCAGCCACAATCGCAACGTCAGCCTTCGACCGAACCACCGGCCAGCGCGCACAGCTGGATCGGGTCGAGAATGTGCACTTCCTTGCCTTCGGCGGCGATCAGTTCGTTCTGCTGGAAACGCGTGAACACGCGGGACACGGTTTCCACCGCGAGGCCCAGGTAGTTGCCGATTTCGTTGCGCGACATGCTCAGGCGGAATTGGTTGGCAGAAAACCCGCGTGCACGGAAGCGTGCCGACAGGTTGACCAGAAACGTGGCGATACGCTCGTCAGCCGTTTTCTTCGAAAGCAGCAGCATCATTTGCTGATCGTCACGAATCTCGCGGCTCATCACGCGCATCAATTGGCGGCGCAACTGCGGCAGTTGCAGGGCCAGTTCATCGAGGCGTTCGAAGGGGATTTCGCAGACCGAAGTGGTTTCCAGCGCCTGGGCCGAGACCGGATGGCTCTCGGTGTCCATGCCCGACAAGCCGACCAGTTCGCTCGGCAGATGGAAACCGGTGATCTGCTCTTCGCCGCCATCGCTCAGGCTGAAGGTTTTCAACGCGCCGGAGCGTACTGCAAAGACGGAATCGAACTGGTCGCTCTGCCGGAACAGGAACTCGCCTTTTTTCAGCGGGCGACCACGTTTGACGATGTCGTCCAGCGCATCCATGTCTTCCAGATTCAGAGAAAGTGGCAGGCAGAGGGGGGCCAGGCTGCAATCCTTGCAATGTGCCTGGTTATGAGCGCGCAGTTTAACTGGCTCGGACATTTCTTAGATCCTTGTGGGAAAGCACACATAAGATGTAAGGGTAACCTACGCAATGACGTCGAGGCCAGCCTGCGGTGTCTTAAATCACCCGGGAGAAACGCTGGCGATTCTGTTGTTCCAGGTAAGCATCGAAGACCATGCACACCGAACGGACCAGCAATCGCCCGGCTGGCAGGACCACGATTTTCTCGTTGTCGAGTTCGATCAGGCCATCCTCGGCCATGCCCTGCAACTGCGGCCAGAGCTCGTTGAAGTAGCCACGAAAGTCGATGTTGAAGGATTGCTCGATCGATGCGAATTCCAGGCTGAATGTGCAGATCAACTGCTGAATCACGGCCCGCCGCAGACGGTCGTCCTGATTGCACAGCAAGCCGCGACTGGTACCCGGTTGTGCGCTCGCCAGCGCGTTCTGGTACTGATTCAAATCGCTGCTGTTCTGGCAGTACAGGTCGCCGATCTGGCTGATGGCCGACACGCCAAGCCCGATCAGGTCGCAATGACCATGGGTGGTGTAGCCCTGGAAATTGCGTTGCAGCGTTGATTCCTCCTGGGCGATGGCCAGCTCATCATCCGGCAGGGCGAAATGATCCATGCCG
This sequence comes from uncultured Pseudomonas sp., assembly GCA_964396695.1. GTDB lineage: Bacteria > Pseudomonadota > Gammaproteobacteria > Pseudomonadales > Pseudomonadaceae > Aquipseudomonas. The sequence goes on along the minus strand of CAYNGZ010000212.1, from coordinate 4,735 downwards.
ATGTAGCGATAACCGGCGGCGGTCAGTTGCTCGATGGTGTGCTGGAGCATGTTGAGTTTTTCGGCGGGTGCCGGCAGGTCGTTACTGTTGATTCGCCGTTGCGGCATGAAGCGCTCGGGCAGGTGCGCGTAGTTGAACACCGAGAGCCGATCCGGTTGCAGGCTGATGACTTCGTCCACGGTGCGGGCGAAGTTTTCGGCGGTTTGCTTGGGCAGGCCGTAAATCAGGTCGATGTTGATCGAGCGGAACTGCAGCGTGCGCGCCGCCTCGATCACTGCCCGGGTCTCCTCCAGGCTTTGCAGGCGATTGACCGCGCGTTGAACGGCAGGATCGAGGTCTTGCAGGCCGATGCTGACCCGGTTGAAGCCCAACTCACGCAGCAGGCCCATGGTCGACCAGTCGGCTTCCCGTGGGTCGATCTCGATGCCGTAATCGCCGGAGTCATCGTCCAGCAGGTTGAAATGCTTGCGCAGTTGCGCCATCAACTGGCGCAGTTCGTCGTGGCTGAGGAAGGTCGGGGTGCCGCCGCCGAAGTGCAGTTGCTCGACTTTCTGATTCGGGTCCAGATGACAGGCGATCAACTGGATCTCCTGTTCCAGGCGCTGCAAGTAGGGCAGGGCGCGGCCACGGTCCTTGGTGATGACCTTGTTGCAGGCGCAGTAGTAGCAAATATTGGCGCAGAACGGCACATGCACATACAACGACAGCGGGCGAAGGGCCTTGCGGCTTTCGCGCAGCGCATGGAACAGATCGAACGTGCCGACCTGGCTGTTGAATTGCACCGCGGTCGGGTACGAGGTGTAGCGTGGTCCCGCCAGGTCATAACGGCGGATCAGATCTGTGTCCCAACGAATGGCGTCGAGCATGCGGCATTCCCCCGGATAGGCTGGCAGTGTTGACGAGTCTAGGGGGGGCGACGTTGGGGCATCTTGATTTGCATCAACGGTGGTTGGTGCTGTGTGACGTCGGAAAAGATCGTCCGAACGCGGCCCGAACCTTCGGCAGCTCCTACAGATGCACGCCGATCTTGCGTAGGAGGGGCCGCCCCCTTTTCGAGGCCGCGCTGTCGCGTAAGGAACATGGGCCAGGGCTGGCAAGCCAGCCCTTAAAAATAATATATAAATCAATAAGTTATTTTTTGTTCCATAAGAGCTGCCGCAGGCTGCGATCTTTTGATCCTTTGCTTTTAGTGCCCCATCAACCAATGCTGATGCGGCCCCGGCAAGGTCCAGATACCAAACAGGATCACCAGCAAACCGCCGGTCATGCGCACGCTACGCTTGCGCAGCAGCGCGGTGACACGTTCAGCCGCAAGGCCGGTGGCCAACAAAACCGGCCAGGTGCCCAGACCGAACGCGAGCATCAACAACGCGCTATCGATGGCATTGCCCTGGCTGGCAGACCACAGCAGCGTGCTGTAGACCAGACCGCACGGCAACCAGCCCCAGAGCGCACCGAGCAGCAATGCGCGCGGCAGGCTCGACACGGGCAGCAAACGGTTGGCAATCGGTTGCAGGTAACGCCACAGGCCGCGTCCCAGGCTTTCGATACGGGTCAGGCCGCTCCACCAGCCGGCCAGGTACAGGCCCATGGCGATCAGCAGCAATCCGGCCAGGATCCGCATGAACATCGCCGCCGGGCTGTTGGCCACGGCCCACCCCGCCAGACCGATCAGCAGACCGGCGGTGGCGTAGCTGAGAATCCGCCCGATGTTGTACGTCAGCAGCAGGCGAAAACGCCGGCTGCGTTGTTCCTTGGGAATTGCCAGCGTCAGCGCACCCATCAGTCCACCGCACATGCCCAGGCAATGCCCGCCGCCAAGCAGACCCAGGATCACCGCCGAAACCAGCAGTGGCGCCAACTCAAGCATGAGGCGGGGCCTTGTCGGCCGGTTTGGCCGGATCAGTCGGCGGGTGGCCGCTGGCTTCGTCGACAGCCGCCTGATGGTTCGGGTCCTGGTCGTCGAACAGGATGCTGTGGGCCGGGCCGTCGAGGTCGTCGTACTGACCGCTGTCGACCGCCCAGAAGAAGATGTAAATGGCGATGGCGACGATAAGCAGCGCTGCCGGAATCATCACATAAAGAGCTGGCATCTGGACTCCATGCGCGTGCGGCTCAGGCCGGCAGCGGGCGGGTTTCTGGCGTGGTGCGCGACTGCGGCATGCTCGGCATGCGAGTCAGGCGGAGTGCATTAAGTACCACGGTCAACGAACTGATGGACATGCCGACCGCCGCCCACACCGGGGTGATCCAGCCGAGGGCGGCGAACGGCAACATGAGGCCATTGTACAGTCCGGCCCACAACAGGTTCTCGATGATTACCCCGCGTGTGCGTCGGGCCAGGCGGAAGGCTTGTACCAGCGCATCGAGATGGTTGGACAGCAGCACCGCGTCGGCGCTGGTTTTCGCCAGGTCGGTGGCCGAGCCCATAGCCACGCTGATGTCGGCGGCGGCGAGCACGGGTACATCGTTGACCCCGTCGCCGAGCATCAGCACCTTGCGGCCTTGCTCATGCAGTTGCTTGAGGACCTGCAGCTTGCCATCCGGGCGCAAACCGCCCCGGGCCTCGTCGATACCCAATTCAGCGGCGACACTGGCAACCATCGGCGAACTGTCGCCGGACAGCAGCAAGGTGCGCCAACCGCGTGCCTTGCACGCCGCGAGCAGCGCCGGAGCATCGCTGCGCAGACGGTCGTCGAGCACGAACCACGCCAGCGCGCCGTGGCAGTCGCCCAGCAGCAGCCATTGGCCGGCTTCATCCGGCATTGTCGGGACGGCGCAGCCGCTGAGCTCGCAGACAAACGCCGGGTGGCCGATGCGCAGGCGCTGTTCGCCGACCCAACCTTCAAGGCCTAGCCCTGGGGTGCTGAGGACTTCTTCAGCGGCCAGCGGCGCTCGACCAAAGGCGCGGGCGATCGGATGTTCGGAGCGGTTTTCGAGGGCAGCGGCGAGACCCAGGCACTGGTCGCTGTCGAGTGCGCCCAGTGGTCGAATCGAGCGCAAGGCCAGGCGACCTTCGGTGAGGGTGCCGGTCTTGTCGAAAATCACCGTGTCGATCTGATTCAGGCCTTCCAGCACGTGGCCGCGTGTCAGCAGCAGGCCGAGTTTGTGCAAGGTGCCGGTGGCCGCGGTGAGCGCGGTTGGTGTGGCCAGCGACAAGGCGCATGGGCAGGTCGCGACCAGCATCGCCAGCACGATCCAGAACGCGCGGGACGAATCGAGCTCCCACCAGAGTAGTCCGATAGCGGCGGCGGCCAGCAGCGACAGCAGCAGAAACCACTGCGCCGCGCGGTCGGCGATTTGGGCCAGGCGTGGTTTCTCCGCCTGAGCGCGATCCAGCAGGCGAACGATGGCCGAGAGACGAGTGTCCTGACCCAGTGCCAGTACTTCGACGGTCAGCGCGCCCTCGACGTTCAGGGTGCCGGCGGTGACCGCATCGCCCAGTGTTCGAGGCTGTGGCAGGTACTCGCCGGTCAGCAACGACTCATCGATGCTCGACTGGCCGTCGAGGATTTTGCCGTCAGCCGGGAGGATCGCGCCGGGATGCACCAATACGCGGTCACCGAGGCGCAATTCGCTGAGCAGGATACGTTCGCTCTGGCCGTCCGTGCTCAGGCGCAGGCAGGACGCGGGCAACAGGTTCACCAGTTGCGCGGTGGCGGCGGCGGTGCGTTCGCGGGCGCGGCGTTCCAGATAGCGGCCGGCCAACAGAAACAGCGCAAACATCCCGACCGCGTCGAAATACAGCTCGCCGACGCCGGTGATCGAGGTCCAGATTCCGGCGAGGTAGGCACCGCCGATGGCCAGCGAAACGGAAACGTCCATGGTCAGGTGGCGGGTGCGCAGGTCACGCATCGCACCCTTGAAAAACGGCGCGCAGCTGTAGAACACAATCGGGGTGGTCAGGAACAGCGCGACCCAGCGCAGAATGGCGTGCAGCTCGGGGCTGAGGTCGATGTTGAATTCCGGCCAGGTGGCCATGGTCGCCATCATCGCCTGGAACCACAGCAGGCCGGCGACACCCAATTGGCGCAGGGCCAGGCGGTTTTCGCTGGCCAGTTGCTCGCAGGCCTGGTCGGCTTGATAGGGATGGGCCGCGTAGCCGATGTGGCGCAGTTCGCTGAGCACCTGGCTCAACGGCAATTGGCTGTCGGCCCAGCGCACGTGCAGGCGATGGTTGGACAGGTTGAGCCGCGCCTCGGCTACGGCGGGCAGGCTGCGCAGGTGTTTCTCGATCAACCAGCCGCAGGCCGCGCAACTGATGCCTTCCATCAGCAAGGTGGTTTCGGCCAGATCGCCTTCGTGGCGAACAAAAGGTTGCTGCACATCGGCGCGGTCATACAGCGCCAGCTCGTCCACTAATTGCACTGGCAGGGCTTCGGGGTTGGCCGAAGCCTCGCTGCGGTGGCTGTAATAGTGTTCCAGTCCGCCTGCGACAATCGCCTCGGCCACGGCCTGACAACCCGGACAGCAGAGCTCGCGGGTTTCGCCGAGGACAACGGCGGTAAACCGGCTGCCGGGCGGAACGGGCAGGGCGCAGTGGTAGCAGGGGAGTGGAGTGGTCATCAGGTATTCACGGGTACCGCTGAATCCAGGTCGTCAGGCAGGGCATCATCACTGTAGGAGCTGATGAGTGAAACGAGGCTGCGATCTTTTGATTTTGCTTTTAAAAGCGAAGATCAAAAGATCGCAGCCTGCGGCAGCTCTTATGGAAAAAAATAACTTATTGATTTAT
>CAYNGZ010000211.1:0-9559 GCA_964396695.1 uncultured Pseudomonas sp. | reverse complement strand
TCAATAAGTTATTTTTTGTTCCATAAGAGCTGCCGCAGGCTGCGATCTTTTAGCGTTATCAAGGACGCTGAAAATCAAAAGATCGCAGCCTGCGGCAGCTCCTACGAGTCGGTCAGGCTTCAGCTCCCTTGCACATCCCGCATCAACAGCCCGAACCTCAAGTCCACTGCATCCGGAATCGGCAAATACACGGTGTGCCCGTCCCCGGGCGCCACTTCAATCGCTTCGCCTTTGGCGCTTTGCAATTGATGCAAGTCGAAGTGGAAATTGCCTTTGGGCGTCATCAGTTCCATGTGATCCCCCAGGCCAAAGCGGTTCTTTACCTTGACCTCGGCCAGCCGGTCGCGGCGCTCACCGGTCAACTCACCGACGAATTGCTGACGCTCCGACACCGAGCTGCCGTTCTGATAATTCTGGTATTCATCGTGCACATGCCGGCGCAGGAAACCCTCGGTATAGCCACGCTGTGCCAGGGATTCGAGGTCGCTCATCAGGCTGCGGTCGAACTCGCGGCCGGCCACGGCATCGTCGATGGCGCGGCGGTAGACCTGAGTGGTCCGGGCGCAGTAGAAGTGCGATTTGGTCCGCCCCTCGATCTTCAACGAGTGGACGCCCATCTGCGTCAAGCGATCGACGTGCTGTACCGCGCGCAGGTCCTTGGCGTTCATGATGTAGGTGCCGTGTTCGTCCTCGAAGGCCGGCATCAGCACATCGGGGCGGTTGGCTTCCTGTAGCAAAAACACCTGATCGGTGGGTGTGCCGATGCCCAGCGTTGGCTCCGGGATGAAGGCCTGAACGATCTCGCCCGCGCTGTTTTCCGTGGCGGGTTGTGCGGAGTATTTCCAGCGACAGGCATTGGTGCAGGTGCCCTGATTCGCATCGCGCCTGTTCATGTAACCCGACAGCAGGCAACGTCCGGAATAGGCCATGCACAATGCCCCGTGAACGAACACTTCCAGCTCCATGCCGGGGACCTGCTGGCGAATCTCGGCGATTTCTTCCAGCGACAGCTCCCGCGACAGAATGATCCGGCTCAGGCCTTGCTGCTGCCAGAACTCGACGCTGGCCCAGTTCACCGTGTTGGCTTGCACCGAGAGGTGGATCGGCATCTGCGGGACATGCCGGCGCACCAGCATGATCAGTCCGGGGTCGGACATGATCAGTGCATCCGGGGCCATGGCGATGACCGGCTCAAGATCCTTGAGGAAGGTTTTCAGTTTGGCGTTGTGCGGGGCGATGTTCACCACCACATAGAAGCGCTTGCTCTGGGCCTGGGCTTCGCGAATGCCGAGGGCGAGGTTGGCATGGTCGAACTCGTTATTGCGCACGCGCAGGCTGTAGCGCGGCTGACCGGCGTAGACCGCATCGGCGCCGTAGGCGAAGGCATAACGCATGTTTTTCAGGGTGCCGGCAGGGGCGAGCAGTTCAGGCGTGGCGAGGGGCATAGGGGGCTCGATCACAAAAGCTCGGGAGGGTAGAGCAGTCGTGCGAGGTGTTTATTGATCTGGATCTATGCCGGGGGCACAAAAGAGGGCGCTCGGCCCTCTACGTCGAAACCGGGCGGCGAGAACCGTGGCCTTACGCGTCAAGCGCGTAGGTACCGATACGTTGCGACAGCGCCTGGGCGGCGGGAAGCGAAGTGAGCGGGCCGCTGATTGCAACGCCGTCCTGAACCAGATACCAACAGGCGAGCAATCCCAGCTCTCTGAGCGGTGCGGGAACGGCGCTGCCGATAACGGACATGATCTGAACCTTGGGCATAAGTACCTCCATCAATCTATGGAGCTACCTTACTGACCCGGCGGTGCAACGAAAAATCAACGCGCTCGATAGTGGACATTGACGACAACGTGGCGAATTGCCGCTGTCAGTCTACGACCTGGTCAAGCATGTTCATGACTTCATGATCATTGAGCAGGCCTTTGCGCACCAGGTTTTCAGCCAGCAGCGAGAGAAACTTGGCGCTGCGATGGCCTTCCAGGTGTTTGAGCTCGGTCAATGCGTTATAGACCTTGCTTGAGGTACAGAGTCCAACAATGTGGTGCGGGTTTTGCGTGGGCATGAGGGTCGTCCTTGTTTTTATGAATCGTTTATTACGGACAATTCAAAGCTTGCTGAACTGTCATGACATAAATATGACGGTTGTTGCAATGAAACCAGGGCATTCGTCGGATCAATCATCTCAAATTTAACCGCAATCACTGTCCCGGCAGCGACCTTGGCGAGATTTATTCAGACATGGTTCTAATCGCAGAATGAAAACAGGCCCCGTTTTGCGGCGGGGCCAGTGTTGTCTAACCTGCAGTGATTACCAGCCCGGACCCTAGTAACGAGGCTGAATGTAGTACCCCGGTTGTGGCGGGACGTAAACCGGTGCTGGCTGGACGTACACCGGCTGCGGTTGAACATAGACGGGCTGCGGTTGAACGTAGACCGGTTGTTGTACGTAAACCGGACGCTGGTTGGCGACGACTGATCCCGCGACCACCGCGCCTACCACCGCGCCAACGGCGAGCGGTGCACCCCAGCCCCAGCCGCCGCCATGGCCATGACCATGACCATAATAGTAGCCATGGGCTTGCGCCTGTCCTGCGACAGCAAATGCACCGATCAGCAAGGCTATTACAGGGAGTTTGCGGATCATGATAATTCCTCGTGTTTTCGCCCCAACGCTTGAGTCTTCAATAGAGTCAAGGATAGTCGCGGGGATAACTCTCAGACAGCGTTTTTTGGCGAATCTGCGACGCGTCTGAGTAAATATTGTGTAAGGTCTGTACCGGCGTCTTTACCTTGCCACGCCAGTCGGGCCAAGGGCTGCGCCATGATCCGATAAACCCGGTGGACTGGCTAATCCCGTCTATCTGAAAGTGCAATGTGAAGGAGATCAACATGCTGATGAACCCGAATAAAGACACCCAACTGTGCATGTCGCTGTCTGGGCGTCCCGGGAATTTCGGCCTGCGTTTCCACAACCATCTGTACGAGCAACTGGGCCTGAATTTCTACTACAAGGCATTCAGCAGTCAGGACCTGCCGGGGGCGATTGGCGGGATTCGCGCCCTGGGTATTCGCGGCTGCGGCGTTTCGATGCCTTTCAAGGAGGCCTGCATTGAGCTGGTCGATGAGCTGGACGCGTCGGCCCGGGCCATTGCCTCGATCAATACCATCGTCAACACCCATGGCCATCTCAAGGCCTACAACACCGATTACATCGCTATCGAGCAACTGCTGAAAACCCATGCGGTACCGCAGGACTCGACGTTCGCCTTGCGCGGCAGTGGCGGGATGGCCAAAGCGGTGGCCAGCGCCTTGCGTGACGGTGGCTATCAAAACGGTCTGATCGTGGCGCGCAACGAAAGCGCCGGTCGCGCCCTGGCCGATTCGCTGGGTTATCGCTGGCAAGCAGAACTCGGCGGCGAGCGCCCGCAGATGCTGGTCAATGTCACGCCGATTGGAATGGCCGGTGGCGCCGAAGCCGATCAACTGGCCTTCGACGCCGACGCCATCGAGGCAGCAGAAACGGTTTTCGACGTGGTGGCGATCCCCTCGGAAACCCCGCTGATCGTGCGCGCTCGGGCCGCAGGAAAACGGGTCATCACCGGACTTGAGGTGATCGCCATTCAGGCGCTTGAGCAGTTTGTGCTGTACACCGGCGTGCGTCCCAGTGATGAGCAGTTCCAGAAAGCAGTGGCGTTCGCCCGCAGCTGATTCAGCGCTGCGGGTCCAGGTCGTGGTGTTACTCGAGGCGCGCCAGACGCTCTTCGAGGGCGGCAATCCGGGCTTCGAGTTCTTCGATGCGTTCCACCGAAACGCCGCTGCTGGCGCCACGTTCTACCGGGTTCTGGCGAGCAGCCAGGATCGCTTCGATATCCGCCGGGTCGCCCAGCGCGTGCATGTAGCGGTCTTCGCGCTGACCCGACTGGCGCGGCAGCAACATCGCGAGGCCGCGAGCGATCAAGCGTTCGAGTTGATGGATGACCTGTTCGGCATCTTCGAAGTCGTGCATGCGGCCGCTGCGTGTCAGCAGTTCGTTGACCGTCTGCGGGCCGCGCAGAAACAGCAAGGCGGCCAGAATGACCTGGGCCGGCACCAGCTCCAGTGCCTTGTCGAGTCGATGTTCCCAGCGATCGGCGCGACTGCCCATGACCAGCCTGGTGAAGCCACGACCTTCCAGGGCACGCAGGCTTTGCCCGACCTGCCCCTGGCTGAGATTCATCACCGGTTCACGACTGGTTTTCTGGTTACAGGCGATGACCAGCGCATTGAGGGTCAGCGGATAGGTTTCCGGGCTGGTCGCCTGTTTCTCGATCAAAGAGCCGAGAATCCGCAGCTCCGTGCTGCTCAGGCGCAGTTCATCGGTGGACGTCTCTTGTTCGGTGCTCATGCTCTCTGGACCCTTGCCAGCCGTTACTTCCATTTTTTACTCCATCATTTAGCAGCAGACCCAATGCGGCAATCTTAGCGCACAGTGGTTCGCACCTGCATAGGCGTGACCTCAATCATCGCGAGTCATCAGGGGAGGATTTGAGGGGCATCAATGCAGGGAACTCTTCGGGCGTCAGCGTTTCCTTTTCCAGCAGCAGATGGGCGCCGGCATCCAGGTCGGCCCGACGACTGTCGAGCAGCGTCTTGGCGCGGCCATAGGCTTCATCGAGCAAGGCGCGGATGCCCAGGTCAATTTCCCGTGCGGTTTGTTCCGAATAGTCTTTCTGGCCGAACCCGGACATGTGCTCGCCCAGAAAGGTCGGATTTTGCCGTTCCAGTACCGACTGACCGAGTTCGGCACTCATGCCGAAACGGGTGATCAATTGCCGGGCGATGTCGGTCGCCCGGGTCAGATCGTCGGCTGCGCCAGTGGAGATCTGGCCATAGACGATGTACTCGGCGGCACGACCGGCCATCAGTACGGCGATTCGATCCTTGAGCATCTGACAACTGATCAGGAAGTGATCCTCGGTCGGACGCTGCAAGGTATAACCCAGCGAGCCAATGGAGCGGGGGATGATCGAAACCTTGTGTACCGGGTCCATCCCCGGCAAGGTGCCAGCGGCCAGGGCATGGCCCATTTCGTGATAAGCCACCACCAGGCGCTCTTCAGGTCGTAACAGGCTGCTCTTGCGTTCGACCCCCGCGACGATGCGCTCCACTGCGACCGTGAAGTCGTCGAGGCTGACGGCCTCACCTCCCCGGCGGGTGGCCACGATGGCGGCTTCGTTGATCAGGTTCGCCAGGTCCGCACCGGTGAAGCCCGTGGTGATTTCGGCGATACGTTCGCAGTCGATGTCAGGAGTCGCAGTGATTTTTTTCAGATGGACCATAAGGATGGCCAGTCGGCCTTTGCGATCGGGGCGATCGATCACAAGCTGACGGTCGAAGCGACCGGCCCGCAACAGCGCCGGATCCAGGACCTCCGGCCGATTGGTCGCGGCCAGCAGGACCACGCCTTCGCGCGGGTCGAAACCGTCCAGCTCGGCCAGAAGCTGGTTGAGGGTCTGTTCTTTTTCGTCGTTGCCGCCAAACGCACCGACACCGCGCATTTTGCCCAGGGCGTCGAGTTCGTCGATGAAAATGATGCACGGTGCTGCCTGGCGTGCCTGCTCGAACAAGTCGCGCACTCGGGCGGCGCCGACACCGACGAACATTTCGACGAACTCGGAACCGGAAATCGAGAAAAACGGCACGCCGGCCTCACCGGCGATGGCCTTGGCCACCAGAGTCTTGCCGGTGCCCGGTGGGCCGACCAGCAGAGTGCCCTTGGGAATATGCGCTCCCAGGCGTGCGTATTTGGCCTTGTCCTTCAGGAACGAGACGATTTCTATCAGCTCGGCCTTGGCTTCATCGATGCCCGCTACATCGGCGAAGGTCACGCCGGTATCACGCTCGACAAAGACCTTGGCCCGCGACTTGCCGGCGTTCATCAACCCACCAAGGCCCTGTTTTTCGGCCATGCCGCGGAACAGGAAATGCCAGAGCACCATGATCATCGCAAAGGGCAGCAACCAGCCCAGCAGCGCGTTCAGCAGTGTGTTTTCACCGACGCCGGAAAAGCCGACGCCCGAGTCGGCCAGTTCAGTCGCCAGCGTGGGGTCGACCCGCACGGTGGTGAACAGGTCGTGGCCGTCGATGGGCTCTTGCAGCTTGCCGCTGATCTGGTCTTTCTCGACCCGCAACTCGCTGACCTTGTGCTCGCTCAGCAATTGCAGGAACTGACTGTAGGGGATGCTTTGCACAGCATGGCGTTCAACAAAAAACAGCTGAGCGAGCGTAAGAACAATGAAGGTGATAAGGAAGTAGGAAAGGTTCCATTGCGGGTTCTTCTTCATGGCCTTGGCTCAGGGATGAAAGGCGGGCTTGGGCGGCACGCTGCGTGTCGCCTCAATCACCCAATACAGAGGCTCAAACCCTTGGGCATCTGAATAGAATTCTAGACGCCAGCCGCTCGAACGCCGGGTTTTGCGACGGATCCCGAGCTGACGGGCGCGACGTTGCCCATCGTCACGGGCTGAAACAGCAAGCCCGGTTGAGGCCGTGCAGGGGCGCTTCAAGCATGGCTATAATCGCGCCACGATTGACTCCTTTCACAACACCCGCCACCCAACGAGACTGCCATGACTATTTCTCTGTACGCTGCTTCCGTTCCGGTCTTCAAGCAAATGCTCAACGCGTTGAGCGATGTTCTGAACAAGGCCGAAGCCCACGCCACGGCAAAAAACATCGACCCGAATGCCTTCCTGCAAGCGCGCCTGTACCCGGACATGTTCCCGCTGGTGCGTCAGGTGCAGATCGCCGTTGATTTCGCCAAAGGCGTTTCTGCCCGCCTGGCCGAAATCGAAGTGCCATCGTACCCTGACACCGAAACGACCTTCGCCGAGCTGCAAGCCTTGATCGCCAAGGTTCTGTCGTTCATCGACGGCATCAAGCCCGAGCAAATCAACGGCAAGGAAGGCATCGAGATCGTTACCCGTCCAGGCACCCCGAAAGAAAAACGCTTCAGTGGCCAGGCTTACCTGCTGACCTACGGCCTGCCGCAGTTCTTCTTCCACGTCACCACCACCTACGCGATCCTGCGTCATAACGGTGTTGAAGTCGGCAAGCGCGACTACATGGGCGCGTTCTAAACCCGCCGGATACAAAAAAGCCCGCCACGGTGTGAACCTTGGCGGGCTTTTGGTTGGCGCGTTTTTTACGCGGTCTGTTCAGCTTTCTCTTCCTGGGCCAAACAGGCTGCCGCGGTGAAGAGCACGTCGGTGGAGGAGTTCAGCGCGGTTTCCGCCGAATCCTGCAACACGCCGATGATGAAACCGACCGCCACCACTTGCATGGCGATCTCGCTTGGAATCCCAAACAGGCTGCACGCCAGCGGAATCAACAGCAGCGAACCACCGGCCACGCCCGAAGCGCCGCAAGCGCAGATGGCCGCCACCACGCTGAGCAGCACGGCCGTCGGGATGTCCACGGCAATCCCGAGAGTATGCACGGCTGCCAGGGTCAGCACGGTAATGGTGATCGCCGCGCCGGCCATGTTGATGGTCGCACCCAGTGGAATCGATACCGAGTAAGTGTCTTCATGCAGGCCCAAACGCTTGCTCAGCTCCAGATTGACCGGAATGTTCGCCGCCGAGCTGCGGGTGAAGAACGTGGTGATCCCGCTTTCGCGCAGGCAGGTCAGCACCAGCGGGTAAGGGTTGCGACGCAGTTTCCAAAACACGATGGCCGGGTTCATCACCAGTGCCACGAACAGCATGCAACCCAGCAATACCGCCAGCAGGTGCAGATAGCCGATCAGCGCGCCAAAGCCCGAGGTCGCCAGTGTGGAAGCGACCAGGCCGAAGATCCCCAGCGGAGCAAAACGAATCACCAGGCGCACGATCACGGTGACGCCGTTGGACAGGTCGCCCAGCACGGTGCGGGTGGTTTCGCCAGCATGACGAATGGCGACGCCCATGCCGATCGCCCAGGCCAGAATGCCGATGAAATTGGCATTCATCAGCGCGCTGACCGGATTGTCGACCACACTCAGCAGCAGGCTTTGCAAGACCTCGGTGATCCCGCCGGGAGCGCTGATCGCCACGTCGTGGGTCGATAGCACCAGACGTGAAGGGAACAGCGTGCTGGCCACCACCGCGACCACGGCTGCGGCAAAAGTGCCCAGCAAATACAGGAACAGAATCGGCTTGATGTGGGTTTCCTGGCCGTGTTTGTGGTTGGCAATCGAGGCCATCACCAACACGAACACCAGAATCGGTGCGACGGCTTTCAGTGCCGAGACAAACACTTTGCCGATGAACGCGGTGGACTTCGCCACCTCAGGCGCGAACAGCGCCAGGGCAATACCGGCGATCAGGCCAACAACGATTTGCGTGACCAGGCTGGTGTGTTTGAGTCTTTGCAAAAGAGAAAGCGGAACAGCAGTCATAACGGTATCTCTGATTTTTTTAAGGTGCTGTGAATCGAGAAACCCGGTCAGCAACAAACGGGCAGGCTGGCCGGGCAAGAGCACATCGCGTCAACAACATTGGCTGTTGAGCAAGGTCGGGTTTTTTTGCGGGCGCGGACTTTATCACAGCGCAGGTGCGATCCTTGAGACCTGTGACGATCTGCCACCCGAGTGTTTGAGCGGTTTGCACCAGCGCTGTCGGACACACTCTGTTAAGCTTCGCCATCCTCTTTTTCACCTCTCCTCAGTGAGCCCTTGGGCTGTCGCTGGCGTTGTCGTTTTCTGGAGTTATCCATGCTGTTGCTCATCCTGTTGTTGTCAGCCGCCGGTTTTACCGTGCTGACCACAGAATTCATCATTGTCGGTCTGTTGCCGTCGATTGCCCGTGACCTTGATGTCAGCGTTTCCCAGGCGGGATTGCTGGTGACCCTGTTCGCGTTTACCGTCGCCGCCTTCGGACCGTTCCTGACCGCGTACTTCGCGCGCTTTGAACGTCGGCGTCTGTTTATCGGCGTGCTGATCATGTTCGGGTTGGCCAACACCCTGGCCGCCCTGGCACCGAATATTGGCGTGATGGCCGTGGCGAGATTGATTCCGGCGCTGGGCTTGCCGGTGTTCTGGGCGCTGGCCAGTGAAACGGCGGTGGACATCGTCGGGCCAGACTACGCCGGACGGGCGATTGCCAAGATCGGTTTCGGAATTGTCTGCGCGACTGTGTTCGGGATCCCCGTGGGGACGCTGATTTCCGATGCGTTCGGCTGGCGCACGGCGTTCGGCATTCTCGCGGTCATTGCTTTCGCCAAGGCGCTGCTGCTGTTTATCTACTTGCCGAAAACCAACCTGCACCACCAGCAGGTGAGTTTGCGTTCGCAGTTCAAGGTTCTGCGCAGCCCGCTGATGCAAGGGCACGTGCTGTTGTCGATCCTGGTCTTCAGCGGGATGTTTACCGCGTACACCTACCTGGCTGACATCCTTGAGCGACTGGCCGGATTCAACGGCACCGTGGTCGGTTGGTGCCTGATGGGCTTTGGCGCGGTAGGGCTGATCGGCAACTCGCTGGGCGGGCGCATGGTCGATCGCCACCCGCTGATCGCGTCGATGGTGTTCTGTGGCTTCATGATT
>CAYNGZ010000210.1:1690-9565 GCA_964396695.1 uncultured Pseudomonas sp. | reverse complement strand
GGTAGAAAAGGCCATGGGTAACCCACGGTGGGCAACCGGCAGCAAATGGCCGGGGGCCTTGCCCGGACGCAGCAGGGTAATCAGCTGATTGCTGCGAAATTCTGTGGCCTGCCAGGCTTCGATATTGCCGTAGTGCTCGGGCAACTTGAGTTTTTCGCCGTGCTGCACCTGGGCCAGGCGCAGGCCCTTGCCGTCATACAGGGCCGCCGCTCGTAGCGGTGAATAGCTGTTGAGTTCGTTGAGCAGCCTTTGCGCTTCGTCTGGAGAGTTGAGCGCCTGGGCGGCGATTGACGAGTTGGCCACCAGCCGGCCGATGGTCTGCAAGGCTTGCGGAGCCATGCTTTCCTGGGAGATCCAATAGGCGGCGCTGATAAAGGTCAGGTTGGCCACCAACAACACGGTGGTTAACAGCACCAACAGAGCGGCCAGCAGTTTCTGGCCGACCGGCAGGTTTTCAAGGCGCTGGCGCAATGGCATCGGGGTCGTCGCTAAAGAGGAACAGGAAGGCAGCGTAGCCGCTGCTCAGTCGCTGGGCAATCCGCGCGTGTGCAAGTGCGTGACCAGCCGCTGCTGCAACTGGTTGAGGTGCGGCAGCACCAGTTGGTGCCTCGACGCAACGGCGCAGGCGTGCCCCAGCAAGTAGCTGATCTCGGTTCGGCGTTGATTGGCGACGTCCTGGTACATCGACGAGTAGTTGGCGGCTGTCGCCTGAATGACCCGTTCGACTTCCTGTTGCAGGTTCTGTGCGGCGGCCGGTTGACCACAGCGCTCCAGTAACTCGCTCAGCTCGGCACAGAGGGTGGCGACCTCGCAATGGTGGTGCTGCAGGCCGCCGTTGCGGCAGTCATGCAGGACTGTCAGGGGGTTGATCGCACAGTTGAGCGCCAGTTTGCGCCACAGCCGGGTCAGGATGTCCGTGCTCCACTCGTGGGGGATGCCGGCGGCGCTCAGGTCATCCAGCCAGATCGGTGGGGTAGGGTGGCTGGCATCGCCGAGCCAGGTGTGCCCATGACCGGCAAACACCACGCGCCAGTCGTCCTCGCGAAATGCACCTTCAGTGCTTGAGGCATAAATGCAGCGCGCCTGCGGGACGCGGGCGGCCACGGCGTCCTGACTGCCGAGGCCGTTCTGCAACAGAATCAGTTCTGCGTTGGGTGCAAGGCGCGGTGCCAGTTGCGCCACCGCGCTTTCGGCGTCGTAGGCTTTGCAGGCCACGAGTAAGCGGTCTATCGGGCCGCTGCTGTCGACAGTCTCGCCGGGAACCGCATAGTGCTGCGCTTCGCCCTGTTCGACCAGGGTCAGCCCGCCGGCGGCCTGATAGGCCTGCAAGCGTGCCGTATCGCGCAGAATCAGCTTCACCGGCAAACCGGCCCGTGCCAGTCGCGCGGCCCACAGGGTCCCCAGGCTGCCAGCGCCAAGGACATGCCAGGTGGTCGACATCAGTTTTTTGCTCGGATGGGCAGACGCATGTGAGGCTCGCCGTGTAGGAAGGTAAAGACCCGTTATAATCAGCGCGGATTTTAACCGCAAGCCAGGCGTGCTCCATCTCGATTGAGCGCGCCCTTTTTATTGGAGAAATTACATGCCGTCGTTCGACGTGGTATCCGAACTGGACAAACACGAAGTCACCAACGCGGTCGAGAACGCCGTCAAGGAACTCGACCGTCGTTATGACTTGAAAGGCAAGGGCAGCTTCGAGTTCAAGGAAAAGGACCTGACCGTCAACCTGACCGCCGAGGCCGATTTCCAGCTTGAGGCGATGATCGAGATCCTCAAGCTGGCACTGGTCAAACGCAAGATCGATGTGCAGTGCCTTGAGGTAAAAGACGCCTATGCTTCCGGCAAGGTGATGAAGCAGGAAGTCGTGCTCAAGGAAGGCATCGACAAGGAGCTGGCGAAGAAGATCGTCGCTCACGTCAAAGACGCCAAGCTCAAGGTTCAGGCCGCCATTCAGGGCGAGCAGGTGCGGATCACCGGCAAGAAGCGCGACGACCTGCAAGAAGCCATTGCGACCTTGCGCGCCAAGGAGTTCGGCATGCCGCTGCAGTTCAACAACTTCCGCGACTGATCAGTTTTCGGGGAACCTCCGGGCGTTATTGACGTCCGACGCCCCAGCAGCGGCAGAAACGATTGAGCCCTGGCGGGTTCGGTCGTTCTGCCGCTCGTTTTTTTACGCGCCGGGTAGCCGGGAATCAGGAGAGAGATAGATGGACATAAATGCTGAGGTGGACAACCTGGTCAAGGCTTCCCAGGCCTGGATCCCGATGATCATGGAATACGGCAGCCGTGTGCTGCTGGCAGCCATTACGCTGGCCATTGGCTGGTGGCTGATCAACAAGCTGACCCACAAGGTTGGCAAACTGCTGGCCTTGCGTAACGCCGATCTGGCGTTGCAGGGGTTTATGAGCAGCCTGGCGAACATCATCCTCAAGGTGCTGCTGATCGTCAGCGTCGCTTCGATGGTCGGTATCGAGACCACTTCGTTCGTGGCGGCCATCGGTGCTGCCGGTCTGGCGATTGGTCTGGCGTTGCAAGGCAGCCTGGCGAACTTCGCTGGCGGCGTGCTGATCCTGTTGTTCCGTCCGTTCCGTATCGGTGACTTCATTGAAGCTCAAGGTACCGCAGGTACCGTCGACAGCATTCAGATCTTCCATACGATTATCCGTACCGGCGACAACAAGACGGTTATCGTGCCTAACGGCGTTCTGTCCAACGGCATCATCACCAACACCAACCGTCAGCTGACCCGTAGAGTGGTGTTTGACATCGCGGTGAATTACGACGCCGATTTGCAGAAGGCGCGTGAGGTGTTGCTGGAGTTGGCCAAGGATGAGCGTGTGCTGGCCGACCCTGCGCCGGTCGCGGTGGTGTCGACCCTGGGCGACAGCTCGATTACGGTTTCCCTGCGCGTCTGGGTGAAAACGGCGGACTACTGGGATGTGCTGTTCCTGTTCAATGAGCACGCCCGCGATCGTTTGAAGGCAGCTGGTGTTGATATTCCGTTTCCACAACGAGTCATTCGCATGGTTCAGGAAACAGCGTAACAAGTACCGGATTATGACTTGGCCTTGTGGTCAAGTATCGGCGACGAACTCAAGGGGCGATAAGTCCCTTGAGTGTTTTTACAGTCGGCTGTTTTGTTGTTTGAAAGCGGAATAGGGTGCGGGCTTATTATTAGCTGGCTACTTATTAAATTTAATTTCATGTTGTCATCAAACAGTCATAAAAAAAGGCCCATCAGTGATGGGCCTTTTTTATATCAACCGAACAGCTGTAGTCGTAGCGATTACAGGATGTTCAGCGGGTACTCGGTGATCAGGCGGAACTCGTCGACCTTGCCTTCGGCCTGGTCGTTGTTCCCGCGGTGCCAAGCTTGGCGAGCACGGAAGGACAGGTCTTTGAGAGGACCGGACTGGACGACGTATTTGGCTTCCAGGTTGGTTTCGTTGTGACGACCATCTTCGCCGTAGCCATAGGCACGGTAAGGGCTGTCAGCAGCCATCTTGGTGCCGTCGATGCCTTGACCGTGAGCATAACGAGCCATGAAGCTCAGGCCTGGAATGCCATATTCGGCCATTTTCAGGTCATAACGTACCTGGACGGATTTTTCTTCAGGGCCGTTGAAGTCAGAGTACTGAATCGAGTTGGCCAGGAAGATCGAGTCGCCACCGCGGTTGTTATCGCCTACACCGATGTAGTCGAATGGTGTATCACCGTGGACCTGCTGGAAGGCCAGAGTAACGGTGTGCGCCTTCAGGAAGGAGTAGGCCGCTGCCAGCGAGTAGGTGGTGTTGTCGATTTTGCCTGCTTTCGCTGCACCGGTATCGTTTGTCTGATACAGGTTGAAGTCGAAGTTCAAGGACTGGTCAGTCGCCAACGGGATGGTGTAGTTCGCGTTGGTGTAGTACTGGGTCCAGGTGTCCTGGAACTTGGCACCGTAGAGCGAAACGCTCAGGTTGTCATTGATGCCGTATTTACCACCCAGGTAATCAGCAGCCCTGACCTTCGTGCCAGCGTACTGTGTCCAAAGCTCGCCATTGTGACGGGTTTGGTCCTGGCTGCTACCACCGGTGAAGTGACCGGCTTCGAGATCAAGGTTTTTAATCTCGCTGCTCTGCAGTTGGAAACCGCTGGCGGTCTGCTGGAACATGCGGGAGCCGCCTACAGCGAATACCGGGGCGGTGGAAGGTGTGAAGTCACCAGCTTTCAGCTCGGTTTTGGAGATGCGGACCTTCAGGGCTGCACCCGCTTTACCCATTTCGCTGTTGACGTCTCTATGACCGTTGCTGTCCACGGTGGTGCTGCGGCTCATGTTGCCCGTGCCCGACTGAGCGTCTGTGCCGTCCAGTTTGAAGGCGTAATCGCCGTAGGCTTCAACGCCCACACCAACGGTGCCCTGGGTGTAGCCCGAGTTGAACTTGCCCAGTATGCCTTGAGTCCAGTCTTTCTGGTCCTCAGCACCATTTTTGTTGTTACGGTTGAAGTAGTAGTTCTTCAGTACCACGCCAGCCGAGGCGCCTTCAACGAAACCTTTTGCGTCAGCCTGGTCGGTTACAAACGGGTCGGCCATTGCGACTTGGGCGCCGGTAGCTGCCGTAACAGCCAGGGCGATCATGCTCCACTTCATCACGCGCATCGTGATTTGCTCCTTTGGTTTTAGAAGAGTACTGCCGTCCACCTGATTTATTATCGGGGCGGCTCTTTCTTTTTGTGTCGGCGCAAACTTATATCACGCCGACAATGTTGGCGATACTTGCGTATCTAACCTTTCAGCTTCTTTACGGCCCTGTCGCGAAATGCGCTATAGAGGTCGTAATTCCACAATTTTTTTGCCTTCGGACTGACAACTTCAGCGTTGTTTTCCAAGGCTTCAATATCAGAAAAAGAAGTCCCTGTCCTGCACTTGAAGCTCCCTGGGCAGCCATGCCGCTATTGTTATGAGCCTTAAGGTTCCGACTTCCAGCGGAGGCCTTATAGACGATGTGTGTACGAATGCAACAAGCGTGCACAAATCGGCTTCTTGTTGCCGTTTTTTTTAAAAAAACCGGTATTAACTACTGAAACCGCATAAAACCGGGGCTTTCAAGGTCGATTTGTTTGGGCTTGACTCCGTGGTTCTTCTGGTGTTGCACCACGAAGGGGCAAGGGTAACAGCACAAAAATGTTACTGGTTCACCCTTTTGGGTGAGTAGACGGCGGATGCTCGACGGTTTCAGCGTAGACGCACTGTGCGGACTTGCTGCAAAATTTTTTAACAAACTGTACGAAATTCATACAGAGACGCCGCGAAAAAAGGTCCACATTCGCTGGTAGGTCGTTGATTTTTTGACGAAGTCCAGGGCTTCGGTTCTGAATTGGTGCGTGGAGGATAAAAGCGTTCAGTGTCAGGGCGCCTGTGCGTTGACCGTTTGTAGCTGGTCGTCAGGCAGGGGGGAGGCAGCACGTTTTTTCGCCGTGATCCGTGGGGCGTTCGCGGGTATGCTGCTGTCAGGTTGCAGGCGGTTGGTCTTTGGGGCTGGGCGCTAAACTGAATCTTATGAACGGTACGGGAGTGTGCGCGGTGTTCGCTTTAGATCCACGACTTGAACAAGACACCCTGCCGATTGGGGATTTCCCTCTAAGCCGGTTGTTGTTGTCCAATGATTCGAATTATCCCTGGTTCATCCTCGTGCCGCGTCGCGAGGACGTCAGTGAGTTGTTTCAACTGGATATTGCCGACCAGCAGCAACTGTGGCGGGAAACAACGGAGTTGGCCGAGACACTCAAGGATTCGTTCGACGCCGACAAGTTGAATGTCGCGACCCTGGGTAATGTGGTCAGTCAGCTGCACATGCATGTCATTGTGCGTAAGCGCGATGATGCTGCCTGGCCAGCTCCGGTCTGGGGCAAGCACCCGGCCAAACCTTACAGTGCCGAAGAAGTGGCCGTCATTCGCGAGCGGTTGCGTTTGGTTTTGACCGATGACTTCACGTTTCTGGAGGGCTGAATCATGAGCCTGGAAGAACGCGTTACCGAATTGGAAAGTCGCCTGGCGTTTCAGGATGACACCATTGAGGCGATGAATAATGTACTGGTGACGCAGCAGCGGGTGGTCGAGCGTTTGCAGTTGCAAATGGCGGCCTTGCTTAAACGCCAGGAAGAGATGGCCGGTCAGTTCGAGTCTTTCGAAGAAGAAGCGCCGCCGCCACATTACTGAGAGCGGATTGCGGCAGCGATTCGGCAGGCAATAAAAAACCGCGATGCGCTCAGGCTGCATCGCGGTTTTTCTATTACGGGGCTGAAATCAGCGGCGCGGCAACGCGGCGATCACGTCTTCGGCTTGCAGACCCTTGTCACGGTTCATGACGGAGAACTCCACGCGCTGGCCTTCGACCAGTACGCGGTGACCTTCACCACGGATTGCACGGAAGTGCACGAAAATATCGTCTCCGGAGTCGCGAGAAATGAAACCGAAGCCTTTGGAGGTGTTGAACCACTTGACGGTGCCGGTATCACGATTGGTCATGTCGTAATTTTGCGTAGCGGCGGCAGGAGAGGATTTATAGAAGCTGATGGCCAGGTGCAGAGCGACGGCAATCAGGGCGACGATGAGGCTAAGCAGAACGGCAGGCTGACCACCAATGACCGGCATCGGTGCAAGGAGTGTCAGGGTTTGCAGGACAACGGCAAGCACCAGCAAGGCGCTGACCAGATTTTGCAGTTGGTGACGAGGACCTTTGTTCCAGTAAGGGATCACCGGAGCGAGGGTCAGGTTGAGCAAGCCGAAGAACGCCAGGTACAGCGCGTCAGGTTGTTGCAGGTAAGGTACGGCTTCGGTTCGCAAGCTGGGGATGAAGGACAGCAGCAGAGCCGCTGCGCCCGTTAGCAGGTGGACGATTTTCAACATTTTGATTAACTCGCGTTAAGACGGATCACAAGGAGGAGCTGATTGAGCACGGTTCGCTTCTGAACAATGGGAGGCGCTGGACACGTACCCGGTATCAGCCTATGCGCTGCGCCCAGGGAAATAGAGGCAGCGACACATCTTCTATTTAACAGCAAAGCCCAAGCCTTCTCAAATCAAGCGCAGGTGCTACGGGGCGAGACAGATCAACGGTTTGCGTGGCGCTGTCCGCAGGTGCCATCCGAAGGCTTGATCCAGGGCCTGTCGCGGGTAAGGGAGGCTTACGGGCCTCAGGCCAGCTTGTCGCAGGTAATTGCATGATCCTGGGGGCGAGTTGGAGCCTCGGTCATCCTGTCTGTGCTGATGGTGTCCGGTCGACGCCATCAGTGCCTCCCCCATTCTCGGTGCGATGTCCGAGCGTTTTGCGGCTTCTTTCGCTCTGTGGTTTTGACTTTTCCTGCACTGAAATCCGGCTTTATAGATGGATGTAGGACCATGTTAACGGTCTCCCTGCTGTTGTTGGCTTGTCCTACGTTGATGGTCATAAAGTCATCTGGATAATCACTATCCGCATGCGTTTCTATAAGGAAATAGAGGGTTGCTCTTAGTGAAATCAAGTATGACAAAGGAGTGTCAACGGTATGGTTCAAGGCATAGTGCAGGGCGTTCGGGAAGCGGCCCGGTTTCAAGAGGCAAAAAAAGATCCTTTTGTCAGGGAGTTTGATATGGGGCTGGCACGACCCTTGTCCCGATCCGTGCGTTTGAATGGTTTTGCCACCTGTTTGCGTCTTGAACAGGTCTATTGGGACATTCTGGCCAGGATGGCGAAAATCAACTGTTGCTCGATCAGTGCGCTGCTTTCCTACGTCGATAGAGAGGTGCATCTGCGTCATGGCGGGGTGAAGAACTTCAGCGGGCTGGTCCGGGTGGTGTGTGTGGTACACAGTTTGAACGAGGGCATTTGTATCGCTGAATGAAGCACAGGAACGTGA
>CAYNGZ010000210.1:0-1680 GCA_964396695.1 uncultured Pseudomonas sp. | reverse complement strand
GTGACCGGGACCATTGGCATGGTCAGGTGTCGTGTCGTCGGCAGATGCGGATGAGCGCGGGCCTGTGCAGTGTTACGGCTGCACAGGCTCGATTTAATGGATATAATCCCGCCCTTTGCCGCGAAGCCCCACGTTTGTGCGGTAATAATCTGATTGCCGAGACACCTCCCATGCCGATGTACGACTATCAATGTGCTTCCTGTGGTCATCAGTTGGAAGCCATTCAGAAGATCAGCGCAGCACCGTTGGTCGACTGCCCCGCCTGCCAGGCGCCGGAGCTGAAAAAAATGCTGTCCATGCCAGGTTTCCGCCTCAGCGGCACCGGCTGGTACGAGACCGATTTCAAAACCGGTTCGAAGAAGAATCTGGCCGGTGGCGACAAAGCTGACTAAGTTGAACTCTACGCGCGAGCTCTTGCATCATCAGGCACCTTATTCAAGTGCGGTGGTGCGGCAAGGCCTCCAAACGAATTTCGAATTACGAGAAGTGAAACCACTACCATGATGCGCAGCCATTATTGCGGCCAACTGAACGAAAGCCTGGAAAGTCAGGAAGTTACCCTTTGCGGATGGGTCCACCGTCGTCGTGACCACGGCGGGGTGATTTTCCTCGATATCCGTGATCGTGAAGGTCTGGCCCAGGTGGTGTTCGATCCGGATCGCGCCGAAACCTTCGCCGCCGCCGACCGCGTGCGCAGCGAATACGTCGTCAAGATCACCGGTAAGGTGCGTCTGCGTCCGGCCGGTGCCGGCAATGCCAACATGGCGTCCGGTGCTATCGAAGTGCTGGGTTACGAGCTGGAAGTGCTGAACGAAGCGGAAACCCCGCCGTTCCCGCTCAACGAATATTCCGACGTTGGCGAAGAAACCCGCCTGCGTTATCGCTTCATCGACCTGCGTCGTCCGGAAATGGCCGAGAAGCTGCGTCTGCGTTCGCGCATGACCACCAGCATCCGCCGCTACCTGGACGAGAACGGCTTCCTTGACGTCGAGACACCGATCCTGACCCGTGCGACCCCTGAAGGCGCGCGCGACTATCTGGTGCCGAGCCGTACTCACGCCGGTAGCTTCTTCGCCTTGCCGCAATCGCCACAGTTGTTCAAGCAACTGCTGATGGTCGCCGGCTTCGACCGTTACTACCAGATCGCCAAGTGCTTCCGTGACGAAGACCTGCGTGCCGACCGTCAGCCGGAATTCACCCAGATCGACATCGAAACCAGCTTCCTCAACGAAGCCGACATCATGGGCCTGACCGAAGGCATGATCCGCAACCTGTTCAAGGAAGTGCTGGGTCTGGAGTTCGGTGAGTTCCCGCACATGACCTGGGACGAGGCCATGCGTCGTTACGGTTCCGACAAGCCGGACCTGCGTATTCCGCTGGAACTGGTTGACGTTGCCGACCAGCTCAAGGAAGTCGACTTCAAGGTGTTCAGTGGCCCGGCCAACGACCCGAAAAGCCGTATCGCCGCTCTGCGCGTTCCAGGCGGGGCGAGCATGCCGCGCAGCAAGATCGACGACTACACCAAGTTCGTCGGCATCTACGGTGCCAAGGGCCTGGCGTATATCAAGGTCAACGAACGCGCCAAGGGCGTGGAAGGCCTGCAGTCGCCGATCGTCAAGAACCTGCCCGAGGCCAACCTCAACGTGATCCTCGATCGCGTCGGCGCGGTTGATGGCGACA
>CAYNGZ010000209.1:0-9565 GCA_964396695.1 uncultured Pseudomonas sp. | reverse complement strand
ACGGCCGCTACGGCGAAAACCCGAACCGTCTGCAGCACTACTACCAGTTCCAGGTCGTGCTGAAGCCGAACCCGGACAACTTCCAGGAACTGTACCTGGGCTCCCTCAAGCACGTGGGCCTGGACCCATTGGTGCACGACATTCGTTTCGTCGAAGACAACTGGGAATCGCCGACCCTCGGCGCCTGGGGTCTGGGCTGGGAAGTCTGGCTCAACGGCATGGAAGTGACGCAGTTCACTTACTTCCAGGCGGCGGGCGGCATCGAGTGCTACCCGGTAACCGGCGAGATCACTTACGGCCTCGAGCGTCTGGCCATGTACCTGCAAGGTGTGGATTCGGTCTACGACCTGGTCTGGGCTGATGGTCCGTTCGGCAAAGTGACCTACGGCGACGTGTTCCACCAGAATGAAGTGGAGCAGTCGACCTACAACTTCGAACACGCCAACGTCGAGAAGCTGTTCGAACTGTTCGATTTCTACGAAAGCGAAGCCAAGCGCCTGATCGAACTCGATCAACCGCTGCCGCTGCCAAGCTATGAAATGGTGCTGAAGGCTTCGCACACCTTCAACCTGCTGGATGCACGCCGGGCCATCTCGGTGACGGCGCGTCAGCAATACATTCTGCGTGTCCGCACCCTGGCGCGTTCCGTTGCGCAAGCCTACCTGCTGGCGCGCGCCAAGCTGGGCTTCCCGATGGCGACCCCGGATCTGCGTGATGAAGTGTTGGCTAAGCTGGAGGCAGCACAATGAGTGCTCAAGATTTCCTGGTTGAACTGGGCACCGAAGAGCTGCCACCCAAGGCCCTGAACACCCTGGCCGATGCGTTCCTTGCCGGTATCGAAAAGGGCCTGCTGGCCGCTGGCCTGGGCTTTGAAGCCAAACAGGTCTACGCCGCACCGCGTCGTCTGGCCGTGTTGATCACCCAACTGGCCACTCAACAGCCGGATCGCAGCATCAACCTGGACGGCCCGCCACGTCAGGCCGCGTTCGATGCCGAAGGCAATCCGACCCAGGCGGCCCTGGGCTTCGCCAAGAAGTGCGGCGTAGAGCTGAGCGAAATCGATCAAAGCGGGCCGAAGCTGCGTTACAGCCAAAACATCGCTGGCAAGCCGACCGTCAGCCTGTTGCCGACCATCGTCGAAGACTCGCTGAACGACCTGCCGATTCCCAAGCGCATGCGCTGGGGCGCTCGCAAGGAAGAATTCGTTCGTCCGACCCAATGGCTGGTGATGCTGCTCGGTGACCAGGTGGTCGACTGCACCATCCTCGCCCAGAAGGCCGGTCGCGATTCCCGTGGTCACCGCTTCCATCACCCGCAAAGCGTGCGCATCACTTCGCCCGCCAACTACCTGAACGACCTGCGCGCAGCTTATGTAGTGGCCGATGCCAATGAGCGCCGCGAGCTGATCAGCACCCGTACCGCCGAGCTCGCGACCCGTCAGGAAGGGACGGCGATCGTTCCGCCGGAACTGCTCGACGAAGTGACCGCGCTGGTGGAATGGCCAGTGCCGCTGGTGTGCTCGTTCGAGGAGCGTTTCCTCGATGTGCCGCAAGAAGCCCTGATCACCACCATGCAGGACAACCAGAAGTACTTCTGCCTGCTGGATGCCGACGGCAAGTTGCTGCCACGTTTCATTACCGTGGCCAACATCGAAAGCAAAGACCCGCAGCAGATCATCGACGGTAACGAGAAAGTGGTTCGCCCACGCCTGACCGACGCCGAATTCTTCTTCAAGCAAGACAAGAAGCAGAAACTCGAAGACTTCAACCTGCGCCTGCAGAACGTGGTGTTCCAGGAAAAACTCGGCAGCGTCTACGACAAGGCCGAGCGTGTTTCCAAACTCGCCGCGTTCATCGCTCCACACATTGGCGGCAACGCCCAGTGGGCGGCGCGTGCCGGCCTGCTGTCCAAGTGCGACCTGGCGACCGAGATGGTCGGCGAGTTCCCGGAGATGCAAGGTGTCGCCGGTTACTACTACGCCCTCAACGATGGCGAGCCGGAAGATGTCGCACTGGCACTGAACGAGCAATACATGCCGCGCGGTGCCGGCGCTGAACTGCCGACCACCCTGACCGGTGCGGCCGTGGCCATCGCCGACAAGCTCGACACCCTGGTCGGTATCTTCGGTGTCGGCATGCTGCCCACCGGTAGCAAAGACCCGTATGCCCTGCGCCGTGCCGCGCTCGGCGTGCTGCGGATCCTGATCGACAAGAAGCTCGACCTGGACCTGACCGACGCCGTGGCCTTCGCCGTCGCCGCGTTCGGCGCCAAGGTCAAGGCTGCCGGCCTGGCCGATTCGGTGCTGGAGTTCATCTTCGACCGTCTGCGTGCCCGTTACGAAGACGAAGGCGTGGATGTCGCCACCTACCTGTCGGTTCGTGCCCTGAAACCGGGTTCGGCCCTGGACTTCGATCAGCGCGTACAGGCGGTGCAAGCGTTCCGCAAATTGCCGGAAGCCGCTGCGCTGGCCGCCGTGAACAAGCGCGTATCGAACCTGCTGAGCAAACTCGAAGGCAGCGTGCCGACCACCGTTGAGGCCAAGTACTTCGACAACGCCGCCGAGTTCTCTCTGTACTCGGCGATCCAGCAAGCGGATCAAGCGGTGCAGCCGATGGCTGCAGCCCGTCAGTACAGCGAATCGCTGGCGCGTCTGGCCGCCTTGCGCGAGCCGGTCGATGCGTTCTTCGAAGCGGTGATGGTCAACGCGGACGACGCCAAGGTCCGTGCCAACCGTTATGCGTTGCTGGCACGCTTGCGTGGCCTGTTCCTCGGCGTTGCCGACATCTCGTTGCTGGGTTGAGGAGCTGCTGTTGAAACTGCTGATTCTCGATCGGGACGGAGTGATCAATTACGACTCCGACGCTTACATCAAGTCGGTGGAGGAGTGGATTCCGCTCCCCGGTTCGATCGAAGCCATCGCGCAGTTGAGCATGGCCGGCTGGACGGTAGCCGTGGCTACCAACCAGTCGGGCATTGCTCGCGGCTACTACGATGTCGCCACCCTCGACGCCATGCACGAGCGCTTGCGCACGCTGGTGGCGGAGCAGGGCGGCGAACTCGGCCTCATCGTCTATTGCCCGCACGGGCCGGACGAAGGCTGCGACTGTCGCAAGCCCAAACCCGGCATGCTTAAAACCATCGCCACACATTACGACGTGGCGCTGACTAACCTGTGGTTTGTCGGCGACAGTCTCGGTGACCTGGAGGCGGCAAAAGCCGTCGACTGTCAGCCCGTTTTGGTAAAAACCGGAAAAGGTGAAAAGACGCAGGCCTTGACTCTTCCGGCAGGCACTTTGATTTTTGACGATCTGGCGGCGATTGCCGCAGAACTTATCAACAACTAGGCTCTTCTGACATCCTGATCAAGGACTGTTCGGGAAGCACTTTTAACAGGCGGGCACTGCCCCGCAACGGTAAATGCGGCCATGTCGATCTTGCAGGCAATCAGAACCTTTCTTTTTTACCTGCTGCTGGGCACCAGCTCGTTGCTCTGGTGCAGCCTGAGCTTTTTTATCGCGCCGTTCCTGCCGTTCAAGGTGCGCTACCGTTTCATCAACGTCTACTGGTGCCGTTGCGCGCTGTGGCTGAGCAAGGTGTTCCTGGACATTCGCTATGAAGTCAAAGGCGCCGAGAACATTCCTGACCGGCCATGCGTGATTCTGTCGAATCACCAAAGCACCTGGGAGACGTTCTTTCTGTCGGCGTACTTCGAACCGTTGAGCCAGGTGCTCAAGCGCGAACTGCTGTTTGTACCGTTTTTCGGCTGGGCGATGGCCATGCTGCGGCCGATTGCCATCGACCGTGACAACCCGAAAGCCGCACTCAAGCATGTGGCGCAGAAGGGCGATGAGCTGCTCAAGGACAATGTCTGGGTGCTGATCTTCCCGGAAGGCACTCGCGTTCCGTTCGGCACGGTGGGCAAGTTCTCTCGTGGTGGTACGGCGTTGGCGGTCAACGCTCAGTTGCCTGTGCTGCCAATCGCCCATAACGCCGGCAAGTTCTGGCCGAAAACCGGTTGGGCGAAAACGCCCGGTACCATCACTGTTGTCATCGGCGCGCCGATGTACGCCGAAGGCACCGGCCCACGGGCGATTGCCGAGCTCAATGACCGCGCTGCCGCCTGGAACGAGCAGACTCAACGGGACATGGGTTCGCTGCCACCACAGCCCGCTGCGGCGGATAAAGAGGCAGTCTGAGAGTCTGTGGATAACCTGTGCACCGTTTTGTTGAAAAGCGTCCTGTTTGTTAGCTAAGTTAATGTTTTATATAGATATTTCTTAAGCTGATAAAACACTGGAAAAGGTGCATAAGTTTTCACAGTGCAAAGAAAACCGGCTATTTGCGCCGGTTTTTTTATGTCTGTTTCAACCCCTTTTCCGTAGCAGCTGTCGAGCCTGCGAGGCTGCGTTCGAGGACGAAGTCCTCGCAAATCCTGTGTATACGGTTTGCCTGAAAGAACGCGTTGCCTAATTTTACGACTGCTTCGCAGCCGGACGCAGGCTGCGCCAGCTGCTACAAAGATTTCCTTCATTCGTCCAGCAGCGGCAGTTGAACGCTGAACGTCGTGCCTTGCCCGACCCGGCTTTCACAGAAAATCCGTCCGCCGTGACGATCCACCACGGCCTTGACCATCGACAACCCCAGGCCCAATCCCTCACTGCCTTGTGACGATGCAAAGCGCCGGTACTGGCTGAACAGTTCTGGCAGTTCTTCGGCCGCAATACCTTTGCCCTGGTCGGTGATCTCGCAGGTCAGCCAGCCCTGTGCACAACTTACCCGCACGTGAACCTGCGAACCTGCCGGGCTGTACTTGATGGCATTTTCCAGCAGGTTGAACAGTGCCCGGGTCAGCAACGACTGGTCGGCCAGGACCATGCCTTCAGCTTCCTCATCCAGATCATGCAGCAGCTCGATTTGCTTGAGTTGTGCAGTGCTCATCGCCTGATCGAACGCATCGAGCACCAGCATCGCGAACATGCTCGGCTCGAACTGGTACGCCTCGGACTCGGCTTTGGCCAGTTGTACGAAGGCCTCGGTCAGGCCCAGGGCTTTGCGTACCTGCAACTCGATCTGACCGAACAGCTGCGCGTCCCCCGTGCCGTGGTGATGCTGAACGTCGAGCAAGGCCAGAATCGCCGAATGAGGTGCGCGCAAATCATGGGAAAGGAACCGCAGCAGCACCGCGCGCTGCTCCTCGGCATCGCGCTCGAGGCTCAGGTCCGTGAGGCTGAGCAGCCAGCCAATCGCCGTTCCGCCTTCAGCCGGCAGCAATGGCGCCAGGTCCAGACGTAAACTCCGCCCTTGAGTGTCGCGAAACTCACAGGTTTCCAGCGTCGACAACGCGGGACGGACCTCCTCAAGCTGCCCCGGATAACCAAGATCCAATAGCCGCTCCAGCATGTCTTCGCCGACCAGATCGCTGGCAAACAGACTTCGGGCATTGCGGTTGGCCAGCAGAACCCGACCGTTGGGATCGCTGATCAGCGTTGCCACCGGCAGGTATTCCAGGCCATCGGCGATGAACCGTCGGGTGTCGCGGGTCCGGCTCATGGCCTGTTCCAGCGCGACGATCTGCCCCTGCAACACATCACCGGCCGGTGACGGTATACGGCGGCGCTCGGGAAACACTTTCGGCTCACTATCAAGCCGCGCCAGTTCCCAACCGAAGTAGGCGAGCACTGCGCTCAGGCGTCGCCAGCTCCAGATCAAATACCCCAGCAGCATCCCCAGCAAACTGGCAGTAGGCGGCCACCACCACCCCACTCGAAGCAGCAGCGTCGAGGCGAGCAGGGCCATCACCATGCAACCCAGGGTCAACCACAAAGCACGCCGTGGACGGAACAGCAGCAGCGCCAGCAGCAACGCGACAATAGCCGTCGACAACCCGAGCGCCCAGCCATCGGCGAGCACCACGATGCTGCGCTGTTGCAGCAGACCGTTGAGGATATTGGCCTGAATCTCGATGCCCGGCGTTGTGCCGATGCTCGCCGATTGCGGAGTCACATAACGGTCACCCAAACCGGGCGCCGTGGAGCCAATCAGGATCAGGCGATCACGCAACAACTCGGGCGGAACTTCGCCCCGTAGCACGCTGACATAGGGAACGCTGGGGAACCCCGCATTCGCGCTGATGAAGGGAATTCGAATGCCGTTGGTTCGTTGCCAGCCTTGAACCGTCAATGACAACGGCGAGCCGGGCAGGGTATCCGGCCCCTCAGTGGTCGTCTCATAAAGCAGCCAGGCCAGTTGCGCCCTTGGATTGCGCTCAGGCCCTTCGCGCAGGTACACGCTGCGCACAATGCCATCGGCATCCGCCTCGGCGTTGATATGCCCGATACCTTTGGCACAGCGACTCAACGGCGCCACCGGTTCGATTTCACCCAGCGGCTGCCCGTAACGCGCAACACCTTCGCGCAGCAACGGGATGAACACGTTGCCGGCCCGGCATATCGCTTGTCCCAGCCGCAGGTCGTTATCGGGAAGTTTGTCGGGCTCGCTGAAGATGACGTCGAACAGCACGCCCCTGGCCTTCGCCTCGGTCAACCGATCCAGCAGGTCGGCGTGCAAGGTTCGTGACCAGGGCCACTGACCGAGTTGCTGCAAGCTGTAATCGTCGATGGTGACGATGAGAATTCGCGGGTCGACCGGGAGCGGGCTCAGTCGACGCAGGTTGTCGTACAGCAGATTGCTCAGCGCCAGCCCGTGGCTCAAGGACAGGATCGCGGTCAACGGCAACAGAATCAGACTGACCCACAGCCATTCACGCACCATTCGGCGAAACAGCCGCTGGGCCTGGGTCGGCTCCCGACCTTCCTTCCTTGGCCAGCGCTTCATCGGCACAGGGCCGAGGCGTTATTGGACACGTGCGGTCCTGGGGTAATAGAAGATGTCATATACCCCGGTCTCTCCCTCAAGCCCCTGCGCGTCATACGCCGAGAGTCGAACATGGTAGAAAAACGCCTTCAACCCACTGAAGTTGATCTCTGGCGTGTTGGAAAACTGTTCCTGCTTGATATTCAGGAAGTCCGTGTCCGTCGCCACTTGCGCGCGGTAGCGCGTGGCCCCGTGCAAGGGTTTCATGATCAATTGCCAGACCGGAACGGCGCCGGTCTGGCCGGTCTGCCCCAACAACTGCGGCGCAGGCAACAGGTCAATCGGCGTCAGCTTGCCTTCCTTCTGGATGCGTAACCCTTGGCGAGCCATGACCTGCACTTCATCATCGGCCGCGGCCTTTTCAGCTTTTTTCGCGAGCGGTTTGCCTGTGCGTTTTTTCGGTGGTGCTTCAACGTCTTCACCACGATCGACGGCCACCTGGCCATTCAGCACTTCGATCAGCGATTGCCCGCTGTCCTCATTGCGCACCCGAAAGTGTGTGCCACGGACTCCGAGCACACCAACCGGCGTCACGATCTGAAAACGATCATAGTCGCTGGCGCGCTTGATCACATACGACTCGACCTGACCTTGCTCAAGAATCACCTGAGGGACAGCGAGTTCTTCGTTCAAACGCAACGTCACCTGCGAGCTGGACGGCAGAACGATACGTGATCCATCGCCCAGCGACAGACTGACGAATGCCGAAGGGGAGGTCTTCACGCCTTCCTGCTCGTCAACCGTCATCCCTTCTTCAAGCGCCACTTGCTTGCCCTTGCGGTCGAGCTTCCAGGCTTCGCCCGTCAGGTGCTCGACGGTGGCGGGCAGGGGTTGTCCACGGCATTGCTGATGGTCATCGATATACGGCAAGCGCTTTGAGGTGAAGAACGCTGCGAATGCGTTCTGCGTCAATGGGCCTACCAGGCCAACGACCAGCAACAGACAGGTGCCCAGGCGGCGACAATGCAAAGAAGTCATTTGGTTCATTGAATTCGCTTTTCACGCTTTTTATTGGAATCTGGCCGCCCCGCTGATTCATCAGCCTTGCGCACCATACCTGACAGGGCTCTTCGGCAGATAGCCCACGTCTGTGCATAACGCCATTACCGATCAGCCGTTGCGGCTTTCCATGAACGCAAACACATCAGCGAGGGTGGGAGATGACACATCCGTGTGTCGGAGCCGAGTCAACATCGATTCGGTTTTACAACGTGAAGAGGCACTCCCTCTTTTCCCCTGGACTGCAGACCGCAAGCGAACCGGCGATCGGCGGTCCCGCCAGGTTGGCGATGACACTCCCTGTGTCGGAGCACTTCCGAATGCTCCTGTGCCTCTCAGCTTGAGAATTTACCGACACCCATGTGTCGATAAGGCAATTCTCCATATTTGTTCAGAATTGCCCGAGCCCGTCGTTAGAACACCCAGCGTGGCTGCTCTTCAGGAAGCCGCAGTGGCGCCGGTTGCTCGCCGTCTGCGGGAGTGCTCACCGGTGCAAAGCCCCGTGAATCACTGAACGCCACATTCACCACCGCGGGACTGAAATAGCGCTGCGTCACGTGTTCATCCGGTGCTTCGCTGCTTGAGTTCACGGTCTGCGAAGCCCCACCCATATAGGCAAGAAATACCAACGACAGGCAGCGTGCCAGCGCCTTGTCCCTGGTCACCTTCACGATCAGTGTACGAACACTCAGCCAGTTCCCCATCGTTGTGTCCTCGAGTCTTCGAGCTGATACCCGTCGGTTGACGGCCAATTGATATCAGCCTAACCAGACACAAGGAATCTGGAGAAAAACACCACAATTGTTCAGATTCAGACAATCAGCCTAAACTCGGCACATAGGATTTTTTACCCATAGCACTCAACGAGCTGAAGGAAACGCCCCGCATGCGTGTCGCAATACTGGATGACGAACCCGCCGAACTCCGTCGGGTGGAACAGACACTGCGACAGATTCCCGGTACCGGGGAGCAAGCGTGGACCTTGCACAGTTTCGAGCGGGGAGAAGACCTGCTGCGCCAGCTCCGACGCGAGACCTTTGACCTGTTGATACTCGATTGGCAGTTGCCTGATCTCAGTGGCCTGTCGCTGCTGCGCTGGACTCGCGACCACATGGAAGCGCCTCCCGCCGCCATCATGCTCACCAGTCGCGATGCCGAGAGTGACATCGTCCAGGCCTTGAACGCCGGCGCCGATGATTACGTCAGCAAACCGTTTCGCCCCAACGAGCTCAAGGCCCGCGTCAGCGCCGTACTGCGCCGCCATGGCTTGCCGCACAGTGCGGCCAGTGAAGTGCTGACGTTCAACGATCTGAACTTCGACGACGCCGAACTGACAATCACCCGCGCTGGAAAACCCATCAGCCTGACCGAACGGGAGTACCGTCTGGCCCGCTGCCTGTTTGCCAATCTGGGCCGGCCGCTGTCACGGGAATACCTCTACGAACGTTTCTGGACCCATGAAGAGATGGTGTCTTCCAGGCCACTGGATACTCACATCTACCGCCTGCGCAACAAGCTGGGGCTGACAGCGGATCGGGGTTGGCAGTTGCTGACGATCTACGGCTATGGGTATCGACTGGAAAGCGTCGCCTCGTAGGAGCCTGCCGCAGGCTGCGATCTTCAAACGTCTTCTCGCGAAATCGAGTAGGAGGCGGATTTACATCCGCCGTCCTCTCACACCACCGTACGTACG
>CAYNGZ010000208.1:2343-9576 GCA_964396695.1 uncultured Pseudomonas sp. | reverse complement strand
GCTGGCAAGCCAGCCCTTAAAAATAATATATAAATCAATAAGTTATTTTTTGTTTGATAAGAGCTGCCGCAGGCTGCGATCTTTTTTTTGCGGCAACAAAAATTCACGACCAACAATCCCTCCATAGAACTGTACGAAATATGATCTATTGCGTTCCAGCCTATAAGGAACGTGGCGTGCAGCCTTCAGCGAACAAGTTATCCACACCTCCACCCACAGCTAATGGGGACAACTGTGGAAAGGCTGGAAGTTTTCTCCACAGAAACCGAAGAAAATCCGTGACTTATTCAATTGACGGGTTTTCGGCAGTGGCTGGTTATTTTTTGATCTAATACCTGTATGCCACGGTTTACATGGCTCGTAGAGGATCGCGAACACCTTATCCACAGAAGCGCCAACAGACTTTGGGGGCAACTGTGCAAACTACTCAGCGCTTTGTGGAAAACCGCGTCCAGGCTGCATATTCCGTAGGTTTGAGCGGTCAGTGGAGGACAAAAGCCTGCATTTGGTTGTTTATTGACCAGAAGCTTGAAAGCCCCAGTCCGTATGGCTTGCAGCGGAAAGCGAACATCTTGTCCACAGAAGCGCCAACAGAGATTGGGGGCAAGTCGTGCATGACAGAACCCCTTATCCACTGAAAAAAGCTCGAAAAAACAACGAGTCAGGCTGGCTGTTTTTCGTACAGAGGCTTGCAGGGCTTGATGCGCATGGGGTGCAGCGAGGGGTGAACATGTTATCCACAGAAGCGCTAACAGGGATTGTGGGTAACCGGAGCTGAACACCCTAGAACGGTTGGGGCCTTAAGGCCGATACATCAAATAGGCTTCACCCGTGACCCGAATCATCGGGTGGGGCGTGATCTGGCAGGTATCGACGATACGGAAGCCATGTCGCTCATAAAACCGACGGGCGCCGGTGTTCGCCGCGTAGTCGATCAGGCTCAAGCCGTTGAGCCCCAGCTGGTTGGCACGGTCGTAAGCGTAGGCGAGGAATTGTTGGCCCAAGCCCTGATTACGCCAGCCCTCATGCAGCGCCAGGCTCGAAATGTAGAGGGTGTCGGGGATTTCCATCGTGGCGTACGGCGCCAGGACCGGATCGGTGACAGGAGCTGCCAGCGGGTCGTATCGCATCACGTAGCTGTGCAGCATGCCGATGACCTTTCCCTCTGCCTGCGCGATCACACAGTTTTGATAGGAAAAATCCACATCTTCGCGGGCATAGCGACTGGCTCCGACATCCAGCAGGTCCTGGCCGGGCTGCGCCAGTTGGCTCCAGATGTAATCTGCGGCACCTTCCGATGAAATCTGAAACAAGCGAGCAATCTCCCGCGCGTCGCTGCGCAGCGCGGAACGAAATTCAACGGCCATTATTTTTCCTTGTGGGAGCGAGTCTGCTCGCGAAGACCTATGTAGGAGCTGCCGCAGGCTGCGATCTTTTGACTTTGATTTTTAAAAACAAGATCAAAAGATCGCAGCCTGCGGCAGCTCCTACAAATAGGGTTAGCGAACCACACCTTCTTCGATGAGAAGCTTGAGGATGGCTTCAGCCCCCGCCTGCGCCGTGACGCCTTTGAGCACCTGCCCACCGCCGCCGCTGGCCTTGGCCGTTGCGGCTTTCATCCGGTCGGCACCGCTCTTGGCCTTGATCACCTTCAGGCGTTTTGGCCGTGGCTTGGCCGGTTGCAGCGTTGCAACCGCGAGCAATTCATCGTCGATAATTTCGACGTCTTCGGCGTGCAACACGCCGCGCCGCGCCGGGCCGAAGGCACTTTGCCGTGGCTTGGGCGCCGCGTTATCCACTGTGGCGAGAAACGGCAGGCGCACTTTCAAGCGTCGACGCTGGCCACGGGGCAAGGCTTGCAGCACCAGCGCCGAACTGCCGTCGATGGACTCGACCTGCGCCAGCCCGACCACCAGCGGCCAGCCCAGGCTTTCCGCCAGCAGGAACGGCAACATGCCCGAGCCTTCACCGGTTTCCGCCTGACTGCCGGTCAGCACCACCTGCGCGCCGGCATCGCGCAAATAAGCGGTCAACGCCGGCAGCGCATCGGCGCCTTGGGGGTGTTCCAGCACGTGCAACTGTTCCAGGCCCATGCCCAGATAAGCGCGCAGCGCAGGCTCCTCGACATCACCGGCATGCAGCACTTGCAGGTTATCGCCTGCCAGTTGCAGACCGAGCTCTACCGCGCGCGCATCCTGTTCGGCGCGGCGTGGCCGGCCCGAGGTCGGGTGGGCGCCGATGGACACCAGGCTGATGACATTCGTACTCATAACCCTTTCCTTCTCTTAAGCCGCATCGCGCTTGGCGTCGTTGCGGTAAGCCTCTACCGCCGCGATCAAGGCCTGAAGAATTTCCGCGCTTTCACCAATCACCGACAGGTCGGCGCGTTTGATCATGTCGCAGCCAGGATCAAGGTTGATCGCCACCACCTTGTCGCAGGCACCGATACCTTGCAGGTGCTGGATCGCCCCGGAAATCCCCACCGCCACGTACACCCGCGCCGTGACCCAGGTGCCGCTGGCGCCGACCTGACGGTCGCGGGCCATGAAGCCATCGTCCACCGCCACCCGCGATGCACCTTCGGTGGCACCGAGAGCCGCTGCCGTCCTGTGGAAAAGATTCCAGTCCTTGACCCCGTTGCCGCCCGAGAAAATGAACTCGGCCTCGGCCATTGGAATCGCTGCCGGATCGACCGCCACCGCGCCCAGGTCCTCGATCCGCGACAGGCTGCGTGCAACCGTTGTGGATAACTCCACCGGCAATGCTTCGTGACGGGTTTCGCTGACCGGTTCGGCGCATTCCGCCGCCGCCAGAATCAGGCGTGCAACCGGGCGCGCCAGGTCTTGCAGCCCCGCACCGGCGCGGCCGATGCATTCCTGGTCCTTGACCTGCCAGACCCGCGTGGCCGGGCGTTCGCCGAGTGCAGCGGCAAAGCGCCGACCCAGTTCACCGCCACCGGTGCGGCTGTCTGGCAGCAGCCAGTGGCGAGGGCTGAACTGGTTATCCACAGCCCGCAGGCCCTGCACTCGCTGTTCCGGTGCATAACCCTCGAATTCTTCGCCATCCAGCACCAACAGGCGGTCGACGCCCGCCGTGGCGAAGGCGCTTTCCTTGTGTTCGCCAAAGACTACCGCCAACACCGCACCGTCCTTGCCGGCCAGTTGATGGGCCAGGCCCAGCAGGTCGCGGTCGTGGCTGCTCAAACGGCCGCCGACCATGTCCGGTACCACACTGATGTAGAACGCAGGTGCAGCCACCTGATGCAGCGGCAATTGCACTTCAACGGCCGCCGTACGCTTGGTCGCCCCGCCCTGTTGTGCACCGCTGCGGTCAATCCGCTTGATGCCATTAGGGCCGATGAAGCCAATGCCGTGAGGATTCTTGCGAATGATCCCGTTGGGGCCCATCCAGCTGTGTTCCACCGGTTGCATGGCGGCGTGCAGCGGATGCAGACGGTTGCGGGCGATCCATTCAGCGCGCGGATCGCGGCGGATAATGTCGCTCATCAGTGGGCCTCCGCAGGTTGACGTTTAGTCGGTGCCGGCGACTTGCTCGGTGCCGCGTCTTCGAGCAGCGCGTCGGCCACCAGTTCGGCGATGTCCTTGATCAGCGGTCGTGGTTCGACTACGCCTTCGAGCATCGCGGTGCACTGTGGGCAACCCACGGCCACCAGTTCGGCACCGGTTTCGCGGATGTCTTCCATGCGCATGTCCGGGATCCGTTGCTTGCCCGGGATGTCAGTGATCGGCGCACCGCCACCACCGCCGCAGCAGCGCGAGCGGAAACCGGAACGTTGCATTTCCTTGACCTCGATCCCCAACGCTCGCAGCACCTGGCGCGGCGCCTCGTATTCGCCGTTGTAGCGGCCCAGGTAGCACGGATCGTGATAAGTCACGCTATCGCCTTTGTGCTGACCCAGATTGAGCGCGCCCGCGTCGATGATTTCCGCCATGTAGGTGCTGTGGTGCTGCACCAGGTAGTTGCCATCGAAAGCGCCGTACTCGTTCTTCAGCACGTGGAAACTGTGCGGATCGCAGGTGACGATGCGGTTGAAGCTGTATTTGGACAGCGTCTGGATGTTGCGTTTGGCCAACAGCTGGAAGGTCGCTTCGTCGCCCAGACGGCGGGCCACGTCACCACTGTCGCGCTCTTCAAGGCCCAGCACGGCGAAGTCGATCTTCGCGGCTTTCAGCACTTTGACAAAGGCGCGCAAGGTGCGCTGGTTGCGCATGTCGAAAGCACCGTCGCCGACCCAGAACAGCACGTCGGTGGATTTCTTCTCGCTCATCAGATTGAGGTTCAGGTCTGCCGCCCAGTTCATCCGCCCGCCTGGAGCGAAACCGCCCGGGTTGTCAGTGGCGATCAGGTTTTCCAGGACTTCGGCGCCCTTGTTCGGGGTCGCGCCTTTTTCCAGGGTCAGATGGCGACGCATGTCGACGATCGCGTCAACGTGCTCGATCATCATCGGGCATTCTTCAACGCAGGCACGGCAGGTGGTGCATGACCAGAGGGTTTCAGCGTCCACCAGACCGTTGACGATCGGTTGATGCGGGTTACCCGCGTGTTCCCCAATCGGCTTGCCTGGATACGGGCTGCCGGCGAATGTGGCGTCGGTGCCGCCAGCCAAACCAACGACCATGTCCTGAATCAGTTTCTTCGGGTTCAGCGGCTGACCGGCGGCAAACGCCGGGCACGCGGCTTCGCATTTACCGCACTGCACGCAGGCGTCGAAGCCCAGCAGTTGGTTCCAGGTAAAATCCTTGGGCTTTTCCACGCCCAAGGGGGCTTGCGGATCGTTCAGGTCAAGCGGTTTAAGACCCGTAGAACGACCACCGCGCCCATCTTTTCTGGAGAACCGTTCGGCGCGACGGTGCCAGGCCAGGTGCAAGGCACCAGCGAAGGCGTGCTTCATCGGCCCGCCCCAGGTCATGCCGAAGAACAATTCGGATACGCCCCACAGCACGCCAACACCGAGGATCGCCGCCAACAGCCAACCGCCGAAGTTTTCCGGAAGGATGCCGGCCACCGGCAAGGTCACCAGGAAGAACGACGCCGAGAATGCCAGCAAGCTTTTCGGCAGGCGCATCCACGGACCTTTGGATAAACGGGCCGGCGGGTTGCGCCGACGCCGGTAAACAAAGATCGCACCGACGAACATCACGGCCGTCATCAACAACAGTGCATAACCGAGGAAGCGGTTATGCAGGCCAAAACCGTGAACCAGAATCGCCAGCACGATGGACGCCACCGCACCACCCGCCGTGGCGACGTGGGTGTTGGCGATGTATTTGTCCCGCGCCACCACGTGGTGCAGATCGACCATGTAGCGTTTGGGCATGGCCAGCAGACCGCCGATCAGGTCAACCTTGGACGCACGGCCCCGGCGCCACATGGCCACCCGCCGCAACGCGCCCAGGACAGCCAGGCCCAGGGCAGCGAACAGCAGGATTGGAAGAAGGGTGTTTAACATGGTGAAGCTCCCGCCAGTACATCTTGGAGAACGCGGTCGGCGTAGGAGCTGCCGCAGGCTGCGATCTATTGATCTTGATCTTGAAAAACAAAGTCAAAAGATCGCAGCCTTCGGCAGCTCCTACGCAGGGGGTTAGCCCGGTTTAGAAATCCTTGCACAGCCGCAGTGCGTCATAGATCGCCGCGTGCACGTTACGCTGAGCCACGCAGTCACCGATGCGGAACAGCAAGTAGCCGTCGCCGCTCTGCTCCAGGCATGGCTGAGGCTTGATCGCGAACAGGGCTTCGACGTCGATCTGGCCTTTGTTGCGCGAACCTTCCTTCAGCGCGTAGTAGATTTCTTCGTCCGGGCGCACGCCGTTTTCCACGACCACCTGGTCCACCACCCGCTCCTCTTTGGCGCCGGTGTATTCGTTTTCCAGCACTGCCACCAGCTTGTCGCCTTCGCGATAGACCTTCTCCAGCATCATGTCGCCGGTCATGATCACTTCTTTGGGGTACATGCTGCGGTAGTAGGTCGGGAACGACGTACCGCCGATCGCCACGCCAGGCTTGATGTCGTCGGTGACGATCTCGACCTGGCTGCCCTTGTCGGCGAGGAAGTCGGCGACCGACATCCCGGTGAACTCGCAAATGGTGTCGTAGACCAGCACGTTCTTGCCCGGTGCAACCTTGCCGTCGAGCACGTCCCAACTGCTGACCACCAGGCCTTCAGCCGCGCCCCAGTGTTCGTTCTGCTCCAGGAACGGATGACCGCCAACCGCGAGCACCACGATGTCCGGACGCAGGTCGAGAATGGTCGCCGCGTCGGCTGCCACGCCCAGGCGCAGGTCGACCTTCAAACGCGCCAGTTCCAACTGGAACCAACGGGTGATACCGGCGATCTGGTCCCGCTGCGGAGCTTTCGAGGCCGTGGTGATCTGCCCGCCGATGAATTCCTTTTTCTCGAACAGGGTCACGTCGTGGCCACGTTCGGCCGCTACGCGTGCAGCTTCCATCCCGGCAGGGCCGGCACCGACGACGACAACCTTGCGTTTCACACCGGTCGATTTCTCGATGATGTGCGGAACGCCCATGTATTCACGGGAAGTCGCGGCGTTCTGGATGCACAGCACGTCCAGTCCCTGGTACTGACGGTCGATGCAGTAGTTGGCGCCCACACATTGCTTGATCTGGTCGACCTGGCCCATTTTGATCTTGGCGATCAGGTGCGGGTCGGCGATGTGCGCACGGGTCATGCCGACCATGTCGACGTAACCGCCTTCCAGAATACGTGTCGCCTGGTTCGGGTCCTTGATGTTCTGCGCGTGCAGCACCGGGGCCTTGACCACTTCCTTGATACCGGCCGCCAGGTGCAGGAACGGCTCCGGTGGATAACTCATGTTGGGGATAACGTTGGCCAGGGTGTTGTGGGTATCGCACCCCGAGCCCACGACGCCGATGAAGTCGATCATGCCGGTGTCGTCGTAGTATTTGGCGATCTGCTTCATGTCCTCATGGCTCAAGCCATCAGGGTGGAATTCGTCACCGCAGATACGGATGCCTACGCAGAAGTCCGGACCGACTTCCTTGGGGCAGTTCTCCACGCCGGGACGGCAGCCGACCAGGAACGCATCGGCGGGCGTCACCTGGTTCCACCACAGCATCCTGCCGGTCTTCAGATCGAACGCGACGATCGAGTCGCTGGTCTTGACCGCCGGTCCCGTGTATG
Source organism: uncultured Pseudomonas sp. (assembly GCA_964396695.1). Taxonomy (GTDB): domain Bacteria; phylum Pseudomonadota; class Gammaproteobacteria; order Pseudomonadales; family Pseudomonadaceae; genus Aquipseudomonas. The sequence goes on along the minus strand of CAYNGZ010000208.1, from coordinate 2,396 downwards.
AGTTGCCGGTGCCGACGTAGACGGCGCCGCGCCGCGGATCGATCGTCGGCGCG
>CAYNGZ010000208.1:0-2333 GCA_964396695.1 uncultured Pseudomonas sp. | reverse complement strand
GCCTACGCAGAAGTCCGGACCGATTTCCTTGCGCACGGCCTTGATCACTTCCAGGCCGAAACGCATGCGGTTCTCGAAGCTGCCGCCCCATTCGTCGGTACGTTTGTTGACTCGCGGGCTCCAGAACTGGTCGATCATGTGCTGGTGCACAGCCGACAGTTCAACACCGTCCAGGCCACCGGCCTTGGCGCGCGCGGCGGCGCTGGCGTAGTTGCCGATCACCCGCCAGATTTCTTCCGGCTCGATGGTTTTGCACGTCGCGCGGTGCACCGGCTCACGGATGCCCGACGGCGACAGCAGGGTCGGCCAATGTTCGCCGTCCCAACGCGAACGACGGCCCATGTGGGTAATCTGGATCATGATCTTGGCGCCATGCTTGTGCATGGCATCGGCCAGGTTCTGGAAGTGCGGGATGATTCGGTCATCGGCCAGGTTGACCGACTTCCACCAGCCTTGCGGGCTGTCGATGGCCACGCTGGAGGAACCGCCGCAAATCGCCAGGCCGATCCCGCCCTTGGCTTTCTCTTCGTAATACTTCACGTACCGATCGGTGGTCATCCCGCCGTCGGTGGCGTAAACCTCGGCGTGCGCGGTGCTGAGCACGCGGTTGCGGATGGTCAGTTTGCCGATTTGAATCGGCTGGAACATTGCTTCGAAAGCCATGGCAGGGTCCTCGACTTACAACGGCTTGACGGTGAACAGGCCGTCGTCGTGGCCTTCTTCGGAGCCACCGTAAACTTGCTCGGCGACCGTGCGAATCTTGCTGCCGCGCGCTTGCAGAATCTGGTCCATGGCACCGGCAAACCAGCCGGTGAACATGTAGTCGACCTTGCGTCCGACCTTGCCGTAGACGTAGACGAACGCCGAGTGTTCGAGCTTGACGCTGGCGGTGCCTTTGTCGAGGTCGATGTCCTGGATCTTGAACAGGCCCCAGCCACGTTGCGACAGGCGCTTCATGTAGTGCTCGAACACCGCAACGCCTTCCAGGCCGTGGCATTCGGCTTCTTTTTCACACCAGTGCCAGGCGGATTTGTAGCCGGCCTTGTAGAGGATCTCGGCGTAGGCCTCGGCGCCCAGCACTTCCTCGATGCCCATGTGGTTGTTGACGAAGAAGTGACGCGGCACATACAGCATCGGCAGGGCGTCAGAGGTCCAGACACCGGTTTCGCTGTCGACTTCGATTGGCAATTGCGGGGCGATCTTGGCCATGGAAACGTAACTCCAGAAAATTCGTTGTGTTGCCCGCCGCACGGGCGGCAGCGGGAAAAGGATTCAGAGGTGCGGCGACTTATTCGCCCCAGACGTCTTTCAAGACGTTGACCCAGTTTTCGCCCATGATCTTGCGCACTACGCGCTCGGAATGGCCGCGCTTGAGCAGCGTCTCGGTCAGGTTCGGGAACTCGCCCACGGTGCGGATGCCCAGCGGGTTGATGATCTTGCCGAAATTGGTCAGACGGCGGGCGTAGCCCTTGTCGTGGGTCAGCATTTCGAAGAAATCCTGGCCATGGCCCTGGGTGAAGTCGGTGCCGATACCGATCGCGTCTTCACCGACAATGTTCATGGTGTATTCGATCGCTTCGGCGTAGTCGTCGATGGTCGAATCGATGCCTTTGGCAAGGAACGGCGCGAACATGGTCACGCCGACAAAACCGCCGTGGTCGGCAATGAACTTCAGTTCTTCATCGGACTTGTTGCGCGGGTGCTCCTTGAGGCCCGACGGCAGGCAGTGGGAGTAGCACACCGGTTTTTTCGATTCGAGGATGACTTCTTCGGAGGTCTTGGAACCAACGTGGGACAGGTCGCACATGATGCCGGCGCGGTTCATCTCCGCGACGATTTCACGGCCGAAACCGGACAGTCCGCCATCACGCTCGTAGCAACCGGTGCCCACCAGGTTCTGGGTGTTGTAGCACATCTGTACCACGCCAACCCCGAGCTGCTTGAAGATCTCGACGTAGCCGATCTGGTCTTCAAACGCGTGGGCGTTCTGGAAGCCGAAGATGATCCCGGTCTTGCCCTGCTCTTTGGCCAGACGGATGTCGGCCGTGGTCTTGACCGGAATCACCAGGTCGCTGTTCTCGCGGATCAGCTTCTGGCTGGCGGCAATGTTGTTGATGGTCGCCTGGAAGCCCTCCCACACCGACACGGTGCAGTTGGCCGCGGTCAAACCGCCTTTGCGCATGTCTTCAAACAGCTCACGGTTCCACTTGGCAATGATCAGCCCGTCGATAACGATGCTGTCGGCGTGCAGTTCGGCTGGGCTCATCAGGCTGTCCCCTTGTTAGCGATTCATGCGCCGAATCGTCTGCCGGCGCTTTGGGGTCAGCATATGC
>CAYNGZ010000207.1:0-9609 GCA_964396695.1 uncultured Pseudomonas sp. | reverse complement strand
TGATCAGAAAGGTCGTGTGGGGGTGTTTCATTCCCGGCATGATCATAGACGCCTTGTTGTTCGGGGTGGTGGTCCGGCCGGTCGGTCGGCTGAAACAATGGTCGCCCCCCCTGGAAAGCGTCGGTGCGACGCCCAATGACCGACCGCATTTCATCTTTCGCGAGTTCAATGTGCTGGCCGGCTCACTGGCCCACAGCGTGCAACGGGTCAAAGCCGCGAGCCTGCGTGAAGAACGTCTGCTGCGCTACACCAACCATGAACTGCGTACACCGCTGGCGGTGCTCAAGGCCAACGTCGAATTGCTCGCAGTACAGTCCGGCGGCGAACTGCCCCCGCCCTTGCAGCGAATCGAGCGTTCGGTGCTGAACATGCAGCGGATTGCCGAGACCCTTTTGTGGATGAGCCGCAAGAGCCCGCAAGCGCTGCCGGAAGAACCACTCGACATGCGCCAGTTGCTGAAAGAACTGATACAAGAGCACCGCTACCTGATCGGCAAACGCGATATCGAATTGATCCTGCATATCAGTGACGAGCCTTGCCGTTTGCCCCTGACCGCGTGCCGCATCGTTGTGGGTAACTTCCTGCGCAACGCCTTGCAATACGCCGACGATGGCAGCGTCGAAATCACCTTCGAACAGCTGCAACTGCGCATCGTCAATCAGGTGCGCGACACCCAACAGCATCAGGAATCGACCGATTTCGGTTACGGCCTCGGGCTCGAACTGATGCGCCAGCTCTGCGCAAAACTGGGCTGGCACATCGAGGTCGTGCCCGAACAGAATCGCTTCACGGTCACCCTGAACTTCTCGGAGTCAGTTCACCGCGTGGGAACGACACTAAGCCAGTAAACCCAACTCCTTGGCCCGGGCCACGGCCTGGGTGCGGCGCTCGACACCGAGTTTGCTGTTGATATGACTGGCGTGGGTTTTGACGGTGTGCAGTGAGATAAACAGTTGATCGCTGATTTCCTGGTTCGAGCAGCCTTGGGCGATCAATTGCAGTACGGCCTGTTCGCGGGCGCTCAGGGCTTCACCAGGGTGCTGCGGCTCAACCATCTCGCGAGCAGTGACTGGGGGCAGACGCTCGATCAGGCTCTCACGCAGTGCACCGCAAGCACACTGCGCCAGTTGCTCGCGCAGCCAGTCCGGACGTTCGCGCACTAACCATTCGAAGGGTTGCAGGACGCCGCCGGCCGCTGCCTCGAACGCCTGCCCCAAGGCCTGACGTGCCTCGGGTTCACGGCCATGGTTCAACAGCAGGGCAACCTTCTGACTCAACGCCATCACGCTGAGCATCTGCCGTCCGGTCTTCTGCCCATGTTCCAGCAATGCGTTCAAACGTCCTTCGGCCAGCATCGGCTGCCCTTGAATGGACTCCAGCAGCGCTTGCTGCAATTCGATGTGCAGCGACATTTGCGGATGAAACTCCGGTGGCACTGCGGCCTGCTCACCGTTGTAGGTCTGGCCCAGTCGCGCCAGCCAGGCTTCGGCCAGATCGGTGCGACCCTGGGCCAGCCAAAGCTCGCATTTCACCAGCGTAATCATCGCCAGGTAGTAAATCGGCGGCACGTCCCAGATGTGCATCAGCCGCTCGGCCTCGGCCAGTTCGGCAAACGCCCGGGCGAACTCGCCGTTGCTGCCTTCAAGCTTGGCGATCACACAATGGCCAATCAGCACGCTGATGTCGCGACAGGCCCGCGCTTCGCTCAAGCCGGCCCGCAAACGCGTCAGCCCGGCGTCGGGCTGCATGCGCAGGGTCAGTAAAAAACCTTCATACAAGGTCAAACGCGCACGAATCGCGTACAACCGCTGCGGCGATAAGCCCCTTAAATGTTGCAGCCCCTGACGCACCTCGTCCAGCGAACGAAGAATTTCACCCCGCGCTTGTAGCACCCTCGCACGGTCGGCGTGGGCCAGTGCCTCGAACAGTGGATTACCAACCCGTTGCGCCAGCTCCAGCGACTCACGATTCAGGCTCCGAGCGCGCCACAAGTCCCCGTCGGCGATCGCCAGGTTGGACAAGGTCGACAGGCACATCAAGCGCTGGCCGTAGCGCTTGTATGGCAGGCTCTCCAGCGCTTCGGTGCAGTACAACAGCGTCAGCTCACGCTGGCCGCGACCACGGGCGATGATCCCGCTCAGTGCAAGCAACTGCGCCAGCATGGATTTTTGTGCAGTGGCCGACGGTGCCGGCAGGAAGCGGCTCAAGTGGCTTGCCAACTCTTCGGCGGCATCGAGCTGGCAGGCCAGCCCCAACGCCCAGCTGTACAACACGATCAGCCGCGGGGTGCTGATCAGCAGGCTGTCAGGCAAGTCCATTTTCCAGCGCAGCAGCATGCCGACATTCTGTTCGGCCAGCAGTTGTTCTTCGGAAAGGTTCTGCACCAGGTTCGCCGCGACATCCAGATGCCCGGCGCGTAATGCCTGCTCCACCGCTTCATCGAGCAAGCCCTGAGCGTTGAACCAGCGGCAGGCGCGCAGGTGCAGGCTGGCGGTGGGCACCATGGCATTGGCGGTTGGCCGGCTGCGCAACAGGTCGGAAAACAGATGGTGATAGCGGTACCAATGGCCATGCTCGTCGAGCGGCACCAGGAACACCTGATGGGACAGCAGAAAACGCAGGATATCGGCACTGTCATGGGCTTCACGCACGGCGTCGCAGAGTTCGCTGCAAAAGCGCTCTTGCGGCGCCGTGTCGTATAAAAATGACTGCACCTCGGCAGGCAGGCAATCGATCACTTCTTCAAGCAGGTAGTCGCGTATCAAGCCTTCGCCACCGTGCAGCGGCTGCGGCAACGCGCCGCCATTCCCCGCTTCGGAGGCCGCCAGCAGCCAGAAGCGCAGCCCCGCGACCCAGCCTTCGCTGCGCTGAATCAGACTCTCCAGCGCCTCGCCGCGCAATGAACTGCTGTGCCGATCCAGCAGGGCCAGGGATTCGTCGTGGGTCAGGCGCAGGTCCTGTTCATGCAGCTCAAGCAATTGCCGCGACAGGCGCAAACGTGCCAGGTGCCAGTCGGGTCGCTGGCGACTGGTCACCAGCACCAGCAGACCATCAGGCAAGTGATTGAGGAAAAATTGCAGGCAGCGATCGAGCACCGGGCCCTGGGCCAGATGGTAGTCATCCAGCACCAGCAGCAGCGGTGCACTCGGTGACAGGTGAGTGGCCAGCTCATCGAGCAGCCCGTCCAGCCATTCTTCGAAGGCGAACGGTTGATGGCGTTGACGCATTTTCAGCAGGCCAGAGGCCTGGCTGCCCAGCTGTGGAAAATAATTCTGCATCCCGTCAAGCAGCCGTTCGAGGAAGCGCCCGGGGTCATTGTCGCGCGGACTCAGCCCCAGCCAGAGGCTTTGCCAATGCGCCGACAGGCTCTGACAGAACTCCACCGCCAATGAGCTTTTACCGAACCCCGCCGGCGCGCTGACCAACAGCAATCGCCCTTGCAACCCGGCACTCAGCCGCTCGCACAGACGAGGCCGTAGCACATAGCCGTCGGGCAAGGGTGGCCGGTAAAAACGCCCTCCCGGCACAGGCATTGCCGCGCTGGATGGCCGCTGGATTCGGAACAGGTCAGTCATAGCCAACTCTTGTTGAAGTGCTGTTGTCGGCATTGCAGATGTCCGCAGACTAGCGGTAAACCGGATCGGATTGAAGGTTCCTGCTACAAATGGCTACAAAAAGACTACGATCTTTTTTGAGGCATAAAAACGCCCCGAACCAGTCGGGGCGTTTTTCGAGGATGCGGCCTCTGGGTTACGACACGTTAGCGAACGCCGTCCTGAGCCAGTGCAGCCGGGGTGAAATCACTGGTGCTCGCGGTGAAGCCGAAGTCATACGCGCGTTTCTCTTCGTTCTTCATGCCCAGCGCCAGATAGCGGCCGGACTGCAGGTCGTAGAGGGTTTCCACGGCATACCACGGCACTTGCTGGTCGTAGTAGTTCTCGGAATGCGCCTCGGCGACACGCCACAGTTGACCGCGACCGTCGTAGTGATCGATGACCGCGGCTTGCCAGGTGTCTTCGTCAATGTAGAAGTCACGCTTGGCGTAGATGTGACGCTGACCTTCCTTCAGGGTTGCTACCACATGCCAGACACGACGCAGCTCGTAACGGGTCAGGTCCTGATTGATGTGACCGGCCTTGATGATGTCGTCGTACTTGAGCGTTGGCGAGTCCAGCTTGTAGCTGTCGGAGGCGATGTACATCTCTTTTTTGCCTTCCAGCCTCCAGTCGTAACGATCCGGTGCACCGTTGAACATGTCCAGGTTATCGGAGGTACGCAGGCCGTCCGCAGCCGTACCCGGGCCGTCATAGGACACTTGCGGGGCACGACGCACACGACGCTGACCGGCGTTGTAGACCCACGCCGAACGCGGTTCCTTCACCTGGTCGAGGGTTTCGTGAACCAGCAGCACACCACCGGCCAGACGCGCCGGCGCGGTCACTTTCTGCTTGAAGTAGAACAGGATGTTGCCCGGGTTTTTCGGGTCGTAATCCTTCATTTTGTCGCGGAACACGAACTGGTCCTGGAAGTACACCAGGCTGTAGGAGCCGTTCGGTTGCGGCGTGGCCTGGGTCACCAGACGGGTCACGCTGCCGCCACGATAGCGGGTGATGTGGTTCCAGATCACTTCGACGCCGCTTTTCGGAATCGGGAACGGCACGGCGGTTTTGAAGTTCTCCAGGCCGTTGCCGCCGGACACCAGGTTGGTGTTGGTGGCGTTTTCCTTGATGGCGGCGAACACCTCATCCGGCACGGTCGCGCCGCGATGGGACGGGTACACCGGCATTTTGAAGGTGTCCGGGTAACGCTTGAACATCGCGTATTGGCCCGGTGCCAGTTTGTCTTTGTACTGGTCGACGTTTTGCGCAGTGATGGTGAACAGCGGTTGTTCACTGGCATACGGGTTGGACAGGAAGCCCTTGCTGTCGACGGTGCCGGCGTTTTTCGCCATGGGTTTCCAGGCCGGGATCGAGCCATCGGCATTGCCTGCCATTTCCGCGCCCATCGGTGTCAGGCTCTTGCCCAACTTGTCCGCCTCGGCTGCCGGAACCGCCGCCATGACCGCGGTGGCCAGCAGCGAAAGCCCAAGGACACCCGCTTGCAACAGACTTTTGGTTACTTTCATATTGTTGTTCGTCCTGAAGATGCAGTGCTTAGAAGTTCACGCCGACGCTGAGCGCAACGAAGTCGCGATCATCCACGGTGCTGTACTTGCCGCCAAAGAAGTTGGTGTACGCGAGGCTCGCGGTGTAGGTGTTCTGGTACTCGGCATCGAGCCCCAGGCTGACCGCTTTACGACCTTCCTCGAAGTTACCGCCAGGGCCTGGCGAATAACCGCTGACGTCATGGGACCAGGCCACGTTAGGCTTGAGGTTCACACCCGCGAATACGTCCGGGTATTCCCAGATGGCCCGGGCGCGGTAACCCCAGGAGTTGGCGGTGGTGAAACCATCATTGTTGCAGTTGCTGCTACGGTTGTTGGTCGCAGCCCCTGGACCTGCACCGTTGATGGTGGAGGTATTGAGGATCTGCGAGCAGGTATCCAGCCCCCCCGTGGCAGGCAGTTCGCCCGGACCGAAGACTGGATCGCGGCCATAGCGGACATCGGACGTGCTTTCCAGGCCACCGACGTGAGTCAGGCCGACTTCACCCACCAGGGTCAGACGCTGGGCGCCCATGACCTGATCGAAGAAGTGCGTGAAGGTGGTCTGGATCTGGGTGATTTCCTTGCGGCGATAGCCGTGCAGGTCTTCCCCTGGCACACCCTGGAGCAACGAAGCGTTGGTCAGCGCACCACCCAGCGGCCGAATACCGGCGAACAGAATGTCGGTGGTGTTCAACTGCACCGGCGCATTCGGCCGGTAGCTGATCTCACCGCTCCACGCCGTACCGGTAGGCAGGGTGGTGGAGAAGCTCAGACCGTAGAGGCGGATGTCTTCCGGGTATTCGACGAAGTACTGCGAATTCCCCGCGACCACCAGCGGCCCCAGAGCCTTGAACGGGTCTGGCAAGGCGGCGACGCCGTCATAGATCGACTGCGGAGCACCGGTGGCACTGAAGATCGGTGCACGGCTGTGGTAGTTCATGAAGTAGGCGCCGAACTCGGTGTCCAGCGGCTCGAACATGTACTTGAAGGCCGCGCCCCACTGGCCGCTGTTGCTCGCCTCGCGGTCTTGCCCGCGACGCACCAGTACACCTTCTTCGTTGACGTCGACACCGTTCGCGGCCAATGGCCCCAACGCGATGGCCGGGATGGTCGAACGCTTGTTCAGTACGCGCAGATTGTCGGTGCAACCGTTGGCAATGATGTCCGGTTGGGAGAAGAAGGTGCCGCAGTTGTCGACAACGGTCTGGTCCCAGCCGATCTGGTAGAACGCTTGAGCCGACAGGTTCTCGGTCAGGCTTTGCGAGATGTAGAACATGTTGACCGGGATCAGGCCTTCCTTGATCTCGGCACCGGGACGACGGAATGCGGACACGTCGATCGGGTTGATCGAGTTGATGCCGCCGCCGATGAAGGTACTTTCACCCCAGTTGATCACCTGTTTGCCCAGGCGTACGGAACCTGGCTCATCGGCAATGGAATAGTTGTGGTAGACGAAGGCGTCGAGGATCTCCCCTCCCGACGACTTCGCGCCTTCCTTGCGTCCGTCGTTGCTGACGTTCTTGAATTCCAGGTCCTGGTTTTGCAGTGCGAAGTCGTACCAGTATTTACCGCGTACGAAGACGCCGGTATCGCCGTATTTCAGTTCAAGGTCATGGATGCCCTTGAAGATCTTCGAAAAGGCTTGCCCGCTCTTGAAGTTCAAGTGACCGTCGTCGGAGGTCTGGGACAGGCCCTTGCCACCGTTGTTGACACCAATCAGGTTCTTGTTCGGTTGCTGGGTCGACACACTCATCCCCAGGGAGAGGGACGAGTCGAACTGACCTTCGATTTCACCGATGTTGAAACTGACGCCGAATGCGGGCCCGGCGAGCGTAGAGGCGAGACTGACCGCCAGAGGCAGTTTTGCCCGGCGCCAGAACTGATTTACTGATGTCATCGACGCTACTCCATGTGCTTTTATTGTTATGGCAGTGAGCACTTCTAAAAACGCTCTGAAGGACGGAGAGCCATGCGCTCGCCAAGTCATTCAAAGTTGCATCGCCGCTTTCCCGTGCGTTTGCCCCGTTCTTAAAAATCCTTGGCGGACTATAGCCAGCAGGCAGTACTGCTTGATCCCTCTAAAGTGTGATTTGCAGTCCGCCGCCACTCTGGAACAGTCCTGTGCCAGTCCGACCGATGTCGGCCCGGCAAGGATGGCTGAAAATTCGGAATAAACAAGACAAGCGCTTGCTTGGTGGGCTTGCCGCGCCCTTTCGGGCACGGCAAAGGACGCTTTAAAGCGTCGAAAGGAAGGTGCTGTTGCTGGCCTGCCATTGCGTGATGTCGACGCGGATACGCTTCTTGTCGAGCTTGCCGACGCTGGTCTTGGGAATTTCAGTAACAAGGGCGATCTGGTTCGGGATGGCCCACTTGCTCAGGTGCCCCAACTCGACGAAAGGCTTGAGGTGTTCCTTGAGTTCCCTGGCCCCGATCACGTGGCCCTCTCGAACCACCAGCAAGGCAAACGGGCGCTCGCCCCATTGCGGATCCGGGATACCGACCACTGCTACTTCGCGTACCGCCGGATGACGGCTGATCAGGTCCTCGAGGTCCAGGGAGGAAATCCACTCGCCACCGGTCTTGATCACGTCCTTGATCCGGTCACGGATGTCGATCACCCCCATACTGTCGAGGGTCGCCACGTCGCCAGTGTGCAGCCAGCCCCCGGCCCAGAGCTCGGCGCCCTTCTGCGGTTCGTTGAAATACCCTTCAGTGAGCCACGGCGCGCGCAGTACCAGTTCGCCCTGGGACTCGCCGTCCGCCGGCAGGAAGTTGCCATCCGCGTCGATGATCGCCGCTTCCACCAAGGGGCCCGGCACGCCGGCCTTGATGCGATACGTGGTGCGTTCGTCTTCGGTGCCGGCCATCAACTCATCGTTAAGGTGTGCGCAGGACACCAGCGGCCCGGTTTCCGACATGCCATAGGCGGCGGTCAACTGAATGCCCTTGGCCTTGGCAGCTTCGTACAGGGTGCGGTTCAGGGCGCTGCCACCGATGACGATTTTCCAGCCGCCAAAATCCGTGCCTTGCGCGGTCTTGGCGTTGAGGACCATTTGCAGGATGGTCGGCACGCAATGGGAGAAGCTGACCTTCTCCTTGCGCCACAACTCCACCAGGTATTCCGGGTCGTAACGACCCGGGTAAACCTGCTTGAGCCCGAGCATGGTTGCGACATACGGCAAGCCCCAGGCATGCACGTGGAACATCGGCGTGATCGGCATGTACACGTCGTTGGTGCCCAGCAGACGCACGCTGTCGATGCTGCCCATGATCGTCGACACGCCCATGGTGTGCAGCACCAGTTGCCGATGGGTGAAATACACGCCCTTGGGATTGCCGGTGGTGCCGGTGGTATAGAACGTGGTCGCCACCGAGTTTTCGTCGAAGTCTTCGAAGCTGTACTGCGGGCTCGCGGCGGCCAGCAGTTGCTCGTACTCACCCACCAGGTTGGGCAGATCGGCGGTTTTTTCCGGCAGGTCGGTGAGCAGCAGGGTTTTCTCGACCGTGGTCAGGTGCCCGGCAATGGCCTGGTACAGCCCGATGAACTCACTGTTGACCAGCACGAAGCGGTCTTCGGCGTGGTTCATGGTGTAGAGGATCTGTTCGGGCGACAGGCGCACGTTAATAGTGTGGATCACCGCGCCGATCATCGGGATGGCAAACATGCATTCCAGGTAGCGATGGCTGTCCCAGTCCATCACCGCCACGGTATCCCCGGCCTTGACCCCGGCCGCCGTCAGTACGTTGGCCAGCCGCGCGACACGCTCGATGAGGGTCGGGTAGCTGTAGCGCAATTGGTCGCGGTAAACGATCTCGCGGGTTTTCTCGTAACGGCTGCCGGACATCAGCAACCGCTTGATCAACAGCGGGTATTGATAAGCGCCTTCGGCTGGCGGAATAACGCGAGTCTGCAACATAAGCATCCCTTTATCTGACTGCACGGTCTTGGCTGAAAGATTTGCACTTTAGTCAGCCTGAGCGCCAGCTAAATCAGCCAAAGGGATGATTTGCAGAGCCGTATAAATGCTAGCGTTGCGCCAGCATTTATTCCGGCAGCGCTATCAATGCATCTCGGTAAAGGCCAGCTTCACGCCGATGGCGATCAGCACCACGCCCATCGTGCGGTCGAACCAGTGGCCCATGCGGGCAAAACCGGCGCGTACGCGCTGCTGGCTGAACAGCATCGCCACCAGGCAGAACCAGATCGCGGTGGCGGCCGCCAGGTAAACCCCATAGCCAGCCTGAATCGCCAGCGGTGTATGCGGGTTGATCACCACTGTGAACAGCGACAGGAAGAACAATGTGGCTTTAGGGTTCAGGCCGTTGGTCACGAACCCTGCGGTGAAGGCGCCGCGTGCGGTGCGCTCGCCGGCTTCCTTGTGCAGGTCTTCGGCGGCGGGTTTGGCCGGCTGCGCGCGCAGGGCCTTGTAGCCGATGTACAGCAGGTAAGCGGCCGCCAGCCA
>CAYNGZ010000206.1:0-9676 GCA_964396695.1 uncultured Pseudomonas sp. | reverse complement strand
AAAACAATGCGTTATTTTTTGTTTGATAAGAGCTGCCGCAGGCTGCGATCTTTTGGTGTCTGAATGTGCGCTGAAGATCAAAAGATCGCAGCCTGCGGCAGCTCCTACAGGGATTCCCCCTAGAAACCTATACAGATAATTTGACTTGTACACCTTTGGATCTATGATCAAACCATGTTGTACAGCACGAACTGCCTGTACAGGTATAGATCCGAGGTGCCTCCATGCCCCGCGACGCCGTGAGCAAACCGAAGACTGACACTCACGCCCATGACGACACCCCGAGTGCCGACTATCAACAGGCCCTCGAGGACGGCTGGTTGCCGATCCGCGAAGTCGCCCGAATCACCGGCGTCAACGCCATCACCCTGCGCGCCTGGGAGCGTCGCTACGGTCTGATCGTGCCGCAGCGCACACCCAAGGGGCACCGGTTGTTCTCGCCCGAGCATGTGCAACGGATCCATCACATCCTCACCTGGCTCAATCGCGGCGTAGCCGTCAGCCAGGTCAAACAGCTGCTGGACATGCCACAAGCATTGAGCGAGCCCGTCGAAAATGACTGGCAGGTGCTGCGCCAGAAGCTGATACAGGCGATCAGCCAATTGGCCGAGCGCCAGGTCGATGACACGCTCAATCAGGCCATGTCGCTGTATCCACCACGCACCTTGTGCGAGCAACTGCTGATGCCGCTGCTGGCCGAACTCGAACGGCGCTGGCAAGGACAGTTCAGCGCACAGATGGAGCGGACATTTTTCTATTCCTGGTTGCGCAGCAAATTCGGCGCGAGGATCTACCATAACAACCGCCAGTTGCGTGGGGCGCCGTTGCTGCTGATCAATCATTCCGACCTGCCCATGGAGCCGCATCTGTGGCTCACCGCCTGGCTGGTCAGCAGCGCCGATTGCCCCGTGGAAGTGTTCGACTGGCCGCTGCCGGCCGGCGAATTGGCCCTGGCGGTCGAGCATCTGCAAGCGCGTGGTGTGCTGCTGTACTCCAGTAAAGCGATCAATCTCAAACCTCTGTCGAAACTACTGAAAAACGTCAGTTGCCCAACACTCATGGCAGGCCACGCGGTGCGCATCCACCACACCGAGTTGTCCGCAAAAACCGCTGAAATCGCTGGTGTGGCGCTGGCCGAAGACCCGCTGTCGGCCCATCAGGCATTGGTTCAGCGCGGACTCATTTGACTGCTTGCAGGGGAGCTACCATGCAATTGATCTGGCTGCGCAGCGACTTGCGCCTGCATGACAACACCGCCCTCTCGGCCGCCGCAGGTCGCGGCCCGTGCGTGGCGGTGTACCTGTTGAGCCCGCAGCAATGGCTGGCCCACGACGATGCACCGTGCAAAGTGGATTTCTGGCTGCGCAACCTGCGCGAGTTGAGCCATGCCCTCGGTGAGCTGAACATTCCCTTGCTGATCCGTACAGCCGCACGCTGGGATGACGCACCGCAGGTGCTGGGCCAGATATGCACAGCGCTGAACGTCGAGGCGGTTCACGTCAACGAGGAGTACGGTGTGAACGAAAGTCGCCGTGATGCGGCTGTCACTCAGGCCCTCAACGCTGCGGGCATTGGCTTTTATAGCTATCTCGATCAGTTGCTGTTCAAACCCGGCAGCGTGCTGACCAGGAACGGTACGTATTTTCAGGTCTTCAGTCAGTTTCGCAAAGCCTGCTACACCCGCCTGCACAGCGCATTACCCCGCCTGATTGCCGCCCCCGGTATTCAGGCGCCAACGGCGATCAACCGTGACCCGATTCCAGCGCAGGTCGAGGGTTTCGACACGCCAGACGAACACCTGCGCACCCTCTGGCCGGCCGGCGAACGTGAAGCGCATCGGCGTCTGGAGAGCTTCGCCCAAGGGCAGATTGATCACTACAAAGATGAACGCGACTTTCCGGCAAAACCCGGCACCAGCCAGTTGTCCGCGTACCTCGCGGCCGGAGTGATTTCGCCACGCCAGTGCTTGCACGCCGCCTTGCACAGCAATCAAGGCGAGTTCGAAAGTGGCAGCGTCGGTGCCGTCACCTGGATCAACGAGCTGCTCTGGCGTGAGTTCTACAAGCACATCCTGGTGGGTTACCCACAGGTCTCCCGACACCGCGCCTTTCGCCCGGAAACCGAAGCCCTGGCCTGGCGTGAAGCGCCGGATGAGCTCGCGGCCTGGAAAGAGGCGCGTACCGGATTGCCGATTATCGACGCGGCCATGCGCCAACTGCTGGAAACCGGCTGGATGCACAACCGCCTGCGGATGGTGGTGGCGATGTTCCTGACAAAAAACCTGCTGATCGATTGGCGCGAAGGTGAGCGTTTTTTCATGCGTCACTTGATCGATGGCGATCTGGCCGCGAACAATGGTGGCTGGCAGTGGAGCGCCTCGACCGGCACCGATTCGGCGCCCTGGTTCCGGATTTTCAACCCGTTGAGCCAGTCGGAAAAATTCGACGCTGAAGGTCGCTTCATCAAACGCTGGCTGCCAGAGCTGGCGGGACTGAACAAAAAAGCTGTCCACAACCCGGCGGCCATGGGTGAACTGTTTGCCGTGGCCGACTATCCACTGCCAATCGTCAATCTGGGCCAATCACGCGAACGTGCGTTAGCGGCGTTCAAACATCTGCCTTCACGTCTGGAAGTCGGAGCGATTCATGGCTGAAAAGGATGGGATGAGTCGTACAACTGCGCGGCGGTATTGGCTGACGGGTGCCAGCAATGGTATCGGCGCTGCACTGGCCGAAGCATTGTTGAAGTCCGGCGCGCATCTGGCAGTGACTGCCCGCGCGGTGGCGCCATTAAAAGTCCTGGCCCAGCGGTATCCGGGGCAAGTGCTGGTGGTGGCGGGCAATCTGACCAACAGCCAGACCGTGCGCGAAATCGGCGAGCAGATCCAACAGGACTGGGGCTCGCTGGACACCGTGATCCTCAATGCCGGCACCTGTGAATATATCGACGCCAGGCAGCTCGACGCCTCGATCATTGAACACGTGGTGCGCACCAACCTGCTCGCCAGCAGCTATTGCATCAACGCCGCATTGCCGTTACTGCGCGCCGGGATCGCCCCCCATCTGGTGGGTATCGCCAGTTCGGTGACTTACCTGCCACTGCCTCGGGCCGAAGCCTACGGCGCCTCGAAAGCCGGGCTGCGGTATCTGTTCGAGTCCCTGCGCATCGATCCGGCATCGGAAGGCATTGAAGTCACTGTGGTCAGCCCGGGCTTCGTCGACACTCCGCTGACCGGGCACAACGACTTCCCGATGCCACAGCGCTGGTCAGCCGGCAAAGCCGCGCGGCATCTCGTCGAACAACTCCAGCCGCGACCACCGGAAGTCGCCCTCCCGACCCTGTTCATCGCCGCACTCTGGCCGCTGTCGAAGATATCCAACCGCGTAAAGTTAGTGATCGACAAGTGCACGGTCAGGCGTTCGCCGCCGCTCATCGATACGCTGTAAACAGGTCATGACCAATGCCTGTGGTTCAGCGTCTGTCAGGCCTTTCACACAGTACCGGCGCGCTGCCTTACACTGCGCGCCTATGAACACGATCCCCATCACCACCATCGCTGAACCGGCGGTCACCTGTTCGACCTGCGCGGCCTGCTGTTGCCAGCTCGAAGTCATGCTGATCACCGACACCGGCGTGCCCGAACGTTTTATCGACACCGACGATTGGGGCGGGGAAGTCATGCTGCGCCTGGATGACGGCTGGTGCGCCGCGCTGGATCGCGACAGCATGATGTGCACCATTTACGAAAAACGCCCGCTGATCTGCCGAGAGTTCGAGATGGGCGCACCAGAGTGCATCGACGAGCGTCAGGGGATTGCGACGGCTTATCGCTGAGTGCAAGTTAGCCAAATACACCTGCTCGCTCCCACAAAAGCCCGCACACAATAAAGCAGCCAGTCATTACAACGGCATCGTGTAATGCAACGCGAAGCTTTCTATACCGTCATTGATGACGTTGATATGGGCATTGGAGTAATGCGTCGCGCGAATCCCGATTGCATGCCCGCCAGCAAACCGCAGGCCGAACCCCAATCGATCCTCAAATTGAAAAGCCTCGCCCAACCGGCGGTCTTCCACTTCGTCGTGAGCGAACAGCGCAACGCCGATGCCAGCCTCCAGATAAGGTTTGACGGTTTGCCCGGAAAACTCATAAACGAACACCGGTGAGAACGACAGGCTGTGATTGCTTGCGGTCTTGTCACCATTCCAATAGGTGTACGCACCGCTCCAGTAGCCCGTCACGCGCCCGACATCACTCTGCCACCAGCTTTTATCCCAATCCCATTGCAGGCCCAGGCGATAAGTCTGGGTCGACTTGCTGGTCTGGCCAACCGCAAACTCGACGCCAGCCGCTTGTGCGGTAAAACTGTGCCCCAACAACGCGGCCGCAATCGCAGCCAAACAGAACAGTCGCTTCATGAGAAACATCCTTTTCCGAACGTTTTTTTGGGTTTCTTTGGCTAACCGGACGAGTGACAGCAATCGGCGCTTTGACAGAATCCCCCCCATTCGAAACGCTCCACCACAACGCCCTACAGACTGAAGCTTTGCACAACCCCAGCGTTATGCCAGAGCAGCGGCAGGATATTTCTCAGATGTTCGGGGCTGGAACTGGTCCAGAACTGCGCATCGCGAGACGGTCCGTCGGCGAGCAATTCACGTTCGGCGAGCAGGCGCTGGGTTTGCCGGGCGACGGCAGCCCCCGTGTCGATCAGGCTGATGTCGGCAGGGATCATCTGCTTGAGCAATGGCTTGAGGAAGGGATAGTGCGTGCAACCCAATATGATGGTGTCGCACCCGGCCGCCAGCAAGGGTTCGAGATACCCCGCCAACAACTGACGCAGCTCAACGCTGTGCAAATCACCCGCTTCGATCAACTCCACCAGCCCCGGACATGGCTGGGTGATGACGCGAACATCGCTGGCAAAACGGTCGAGCAAGGCGGCGAACTTGGCACTTTGTAACGTGCCGGTGGTGGCAAGCACACCGACCACGCCACTGCGGGTCGCCGCCGCTGCCGGCTTGACCGCCGGTTCCATGCCGACGATGGGCCAGTCCGGGTAATCGCGGCGCAAGTCCGCGACACCGGCCACGGTTGCCGTATTGCAGGCGACAACCAGGGCCTTGGCGCCTTGCCGGACAAAAAACTCCGCGACGACACTGCAACGCTTGCGAATGAACTCCGGGGATTTCTCGCCGTAGGGAATGTTCCCGCAATCGCCGACATACAACAGCGACTCATTGGGCAACAACTGCTGGATCTCAGCCAGCACCGACAACCCGCCGACCCCGGAATCGAACACGCCGATGGGCGCTTCACGCATGCCTGCCCCCGCAAACACTGCAGCCTGGATCACGCTTGACCCGCAACTCACGGAACCGCGCACCCAAGGCATCGATTAATAATAACCGCCCCACCAACGGCTCACCGAACCCGACTAATAGTTTCAGCGCCTCAAGCGCTTGCAGGCTGCCCACCAATCCCACCAGCGGACCCAGTACGCCGGCTTCGCTGCAGGTCAGTTCGGCTTCGCTGCCATGCCCGTACAAACAGTGGTAACACGGACTCTCGGCGCGACGTGGATCGAACACCGACAACTGGCCTTCCAGACGAATCGCCGCGCCGCTGACCAAGGGCTTGCTCGCCGCCACACAGGCTGCGTTTACCGTCTCGCGGGTGGAAAAATTATCGGAGCAATCGAGCACCACATCGACCGCCGCCACTGCGGCCGCCAACGAATCCTCATCCATGGCCGTGCGATGGGCGATCAGTTGAATCTCGGGGTTGATCGCCGTCAGACGGCGGATCGCCGAGTCGACCTTGGTCAGGCCGATGCTGTCCGTGTCGTGAATGATCTGGCGTTGCAGGTTGGTCAGGTCGACCGTGTCGAAGTCC
This sequence comes from uncultured Pseudomonas sp., assembly GCA_964396695.1. GTDB lineage: Bacteria > Pseudomonadota > Gammaproteobacteria > Pseudomonadales > Pseudomonadaceae > Aquipseudomonas. The sequence continues at coordinate 3,780 of CAYNGZ010000206.1, read as the reverse complement.
GCCAGATGCAACTCGCCGACTCCGGCCGCCGCCAGATACAGGGCAACCGGCGCACCGAGCCCGCCGAGGCCAACGATCAGGACGCGACTTTGCTTGAGTCGCAACTGGCCGTCGATGTCGATTTGTTGCAACAGAATTTGCCGGCTATAGCGCAACAGCTCCTGATCATTCAGCACGGAAGACGCCCCAGACTGATACGTTCGTGGCCACCGAGGTCCTTGCGGCTGTGGACCTCTTCGAAACCTTGGGTCAGCAACAAATCACGCACCGTATCGGCTTGATCATAACCGTGCTCGAGCATCAACCAGCCACCAGCTTCCAGGTGGTCCGGCGCCCGGGCGATGATCAAACGCAAATCATCAAGCCCGTCGGTACCGGCTACCAGCGCGCTGGCCGGTTCGAATCGCACGTCACCGGCCACCAGGTGCGGGTCGGCGGACGCAATGTACGGTGGGTTGCTAATGATCAGCGTGTAACGATGCTCTGTCAGCGCACTGAACCAGTGACTGCTCAGCACCGTGACGTTGTTCAGGTTCAGGCGCTGGCGATTGCGCTCGGCCAGGGCCACCGCTTCGAGGACCCGGTCCACCGCCGTGACCTGCCAGGCCGGACGCTCGCTGGCCAGGGCCAGGGCAATCGCGCCACTGCCGGTGCCCAGGTCGAGGACCAAGGCCTGCGTTGCGGGCAACAGTTCCAGCGCGGCTTCGACCAGCAACTCGGTGTCCGGGCGCGGGATCAGCGTATGCGGCGCCACTTCCAGATCAAGCTTCCAGAAACCCTGCTGACCAAGGATGTACGCCACCGGCTCACCGGCACGGCGACGTTGCAGGTACTCGGCAAAGGTCAGCGCGGCCTCGCTGGGCACGATGCGCTCCGGCCAGGTGTGCAGAAAACTGCGGGACTTGCCCAGGGCAGCGGCCAGCAACAGCTCGGCATCCAGACGCGCGGTCGGCGAATCGGGCAAGTCGGCTGCGCGTAGCAAACTGGCAATGATGGTCATTTATTCACCTATCGCTGCCAGTTGGTCAGCCTGATACTCAGCCAGCAATGGCTCGATCACGGCATCGACGCCACCCGCGAGGATTTCATCGAGGGAATACAGGGTCAGGTTGACCCGATGGTCGGTGACCCGACCCTGAGCATAGTTATAGGTACGAATTCGTTCCGAGCGGTCGCCCGAACCCACCAGCAACTTGCGCTCGCTGGCGATAGCATTCGCCGCGGCACTGGTTTGCTGGTCATTCAGTTTGGCCGAGAGCCAGGACATCGCCCGCGCCCGGTTCTTGTGCTGGGAGCGCTCTTCCTGACACTCAACCACAATGCCCGACGGCAAGTGAGTGATACGAATGGCCGAGTCGGTCTTATTCACGTGCTGGCCGCCCGCGCCGGAGGAGCGATAAGTATCGATCCGCAAATCCGCCGGGTTGATCTCGATCGCTTCCTGTTCGTCCGGCTCAGGCAATACCGCCACGGTACAGGCCGAGGTGTGGATACGGCCCTGGGATTCAGTCGCCGGAACCCGTTGCACGCGGTGTGCGCCGGACTCGAACTTCAGCTTGCCATAGACGTTGTCGCCTTCGACCCGCGCGATGACTTCTTTATAGCCACCGTGTTCGCCGATGTTCTCCGACAGAATCTCGACCCGCCAGCCACGCCGTTCGGCGTAACGCGAATACATGCGGAACAGGTCGCCGGAGAAGATCGCCGCTTCGTCACCACCGGTGCCGGCGCGGATTTCCAGAAACACGTTGCGCCCGTCGTTCGGGTCCTTGGGCAGCAGCATGCGTTGCAGACTGGCTTCAAGTTCGATCAGTTGCTCTTTGGCCTCGCGGACTTCTTCGACGGCCATTTCACGCATGTCCGGATCGCTGTCCTTGAGCAGCGCCTGGGCACCTTCGAGGTCGCCCTGAACCTTGAGCAGCTGTTTATAGGTGGCGACAATCGGCTCAACTTCCGCGTATTCCTTGGAATAGGTGCGGAATTTGTTCTGATCGGAAATGACTTCGCCATCGCCAAGCAAGGCGGTCAGTTCCTCGAAACGGTCCTGGAGGATGTCCAGCTTATTGAGCAGTGACGCTTTCATTGCGGTTTTTTATCCGAAGAGCTATCCGAATTACCCTCACCGAGGGCAAAGAGTTCCTGGGCCATGGCCAGCGCATCGAGGCGGCCTTCGGCAGTAAGCTTTTTCAACTGTACGCTGGGAGCATGCAACAGTTTGTTGGTCAGGCCACGTGCCAGTTGCACCAGCACGTCTTCAGCACTGCTGCCGTTGGCAAGCAGGCGCTGGGCTTTTTGCAATTCTTCATCGCGCAGGCGTTCGCTCTGTTGACGATAGGCCTTGAGCACATCCACCGCTGCCAGTTCACGCAGGCGAACCATGAAGTCGTCGGCGCCGATGGAAACCATTTCTTCCGCCGCTTGGGCAGCACCCTGACGGCTCTTGAGGTTTTCGGCGACTACTTCGTGGAGATCGTCGACGCTATAGAGGTAAACGTCATCCAGCTCGCCGACTTCCGCCTCGATATCCCGTGGTACGGCGATATCGACCATGAAAATCGGCTTGTGCTTGCGCAGTTTCAAGGCACTTTCTACCGCGCCTTTGCCCAGGATCGGCAACTGGCTGGCGGTGGAACTGATGACGATATCACTGCGCACCAGTTCTGCCGGAATATCCGAGAGCAGCACCGCGTGGGCGCCAAACTGTTCGGCCAGGGTGCTGGCGCGTTCCAGGGTCCGGTTGGCGACCACGATCCGCTTCACACCCAACTCATGCAAATGACGGGCGACCAGGGTAATGGTCTCGCCGGCGCCGATCAGCAGGGCCTGACTGCGCTGCAAGTCACTGAAAATCTGTTTCGCCAGGCTGACCGCGGCAAACGCCACGGATACCGGGTTTTCACCGATGGCGGTGTCGGTGCGCACCTGCTTGGCGGCGTTGAACGTGGCCTGGAACAAACGCCCAAGCAGCGGACCAATGGTGCCGGCCTCTCGGGCCACGGCGTAGGCCGATTTCATCTGGCCAAGAATCTGCGGTTCACCCAACACCAGCGAATCGAGCCCGGAGGCGACGCGCATCATGTGACGAACTGCCGCATCATCTTCATGCACATAAGCATTCGCGCGCAGCTCTTCGAGACTTAAATGGTGATAGTCGGCCAGCCAACGCAGCACGGTATCCGCCGAAAGCTGATCCTGTTCTATATAGAGTTCACTGCGATTGCAGGTGGAGAGGATCGCAGCTTCGCGGCTGTCGGTGAGTCGGCAGAGCTGCTGCAAGGCCTCAACCAGCTGCTCCGGGGTAAAAGCCACGCGCTCGCGGACGTCTACGGAAGCAGTCTTGTGGTTAATACCGAGTGCAAGGAAGGCCATTCAAGGTCGCTGATGATGTCGAGAAGCCGACAATTGTCCTACTTCGCCTGACTCAGAACAACCATTCGATATCTATTGCCCCGCAGGAACGGCCGAGCGGGTAAATTGACAGGCCGGTTATGTTTGGCCGAAGGCTTGTGTCATGATGATCCGACCGCAGGTTAGTCGTCCTCTTCCTATATGAATAGATCTTCCGCGTTGCTCCTCGCTCTTGTCTTCCTCAGCGGCTGCCAGGCTTTGGCACCCGTGTCGCCGGGTAGTACGCCGCCGGTCGAAGGCAGCATCAAGGCCCCTGAAAATCACAAGGTTTACAGCTCGTTCAGCGAAGACACGATCTTCAGCCTGCTGAGCGAGGAACTGGCTAGCCAGCGCACTCGTTTTGACATTGCCCTGGACAACTAGCTCCCACAA
>CAYNGZ010000205.1:0-9774 GCA_964396695.1 uncultured Pseudomonas sp. | reverse complement strand
GTACGTACGGTGGTGTGAGAGGACGGCGGGAGCAATCCCGCCTCCTACTCGATTCAAGTAACCTTGATCTGTTCCCGTTTGCGCTGTGGCGTCGGGGGCTGAGCCGTAGCCCAGTTTTCCGGAAGGTTGATGTAATCGACCAGCTCACGCAGGCGTCCGTGGTCACGGGCATTGAAGGCGAAGGATAGTCGTGCCAGGTGACTGAACTGAGCCTCGTCGTGCTCCTCGCCACTGTAAGTATGTTGATGAAAATGGTCGCTCAGGCACAGGTCGGCGAAAGCCTCCTGCATATGCTCAAGCGCATGGTCGTTGAGTGTGTGATTCATGCGGATCACGAATTGACGCTTCAGCCAGCGACTGGAGTGGTAGTTGCTGTAGAACTGATTGATCTCCGCCACGGCTTCATCGACGGTGTACACCAGACGAATCAGCTTCAGATCGCTCGGCAGGATGTAACGGTTGGCCTCCAGTTGATTACGGATGAAGTCCAGCGCCCCTTCCCAGAAGCTGCCACCGGGAGCATCCAGCAACACCACGGGAACCAGCGGGCTTTTGCCGGTCTGGATCAGGGTCAGCACTTCCAGGGCTTCGTCCAGGGTGCCGAAGCCGCCTGGGCAGAGCACCAGTGCGTCGGCCTCTTTGACGAAAAACAGTTTGCGGGTAAAGAAAAAGTGGAAGGGCAGCAGGTTGGCTGTGCCATCGACGGTAGGATTCGCATGCTGCTCGAAGGGCAGGGTGATATTGAATCCAAGGCTGTGATCCCTGCCTGCACCTTCGTGGGCAGCGGCCATGATGCCGCCGCCGGCACCGGTGATGACCATCAGGTTCGATTGAGCGAGTTTTTCGCCCAGTTCCCGGGCCAGGGCGTACAGTGGATGTTCGATCGGCGTACGTGCCGAGCCGAAAACAGTCACTTTACGCCGTCCCTTGAACTGTTCCAGCACGCGGAAAGCGTGCTCCAGTTCGCGCAGGGCTTGCAGGGTGATCTTGGCGTTCCAGCGGTTGTGGTCTTCTTGCGCCATGCGCAAGACAGTCAACATCATGTCGCGATAAATCGGAGTATTCGGGCTATTGGGTGAAACCAGGTTGAGTTGCTCTTCGATCTTGCTGGTGAGATCGATGCCGTTGCTTTGAAAGTGACGCACCAGAAGATCATTCGGTTGGTAAGGCATTCAACTTCTCCTTCTACACAGAACCTTCGGCCCGAACGAGAAATTCGCCTGAGCCGCGACACTGCTTGTGTCGCTGTCAGCCCGAACGAGGGCTGGGTACTGCACCCGACTCGACATGACCGTGTAGCGTTGACGTGGCAGTCGAGTCATCCAGACGGGTTCTGTTTATCCCTGGGATGAAAGAAACGTTCGCACTACAGGACTCTGAATGGGCAGCCCCTTTTCTGCCTTGAATATTGAACACGAATACACTGAATCTAGACGCTTGCGGTGAGTTCTGCTGACTTGATCATGGTCCTCGAAAGTCTTCGCTGGCAATAATTTATTGCCGGTTCGCAACCGATACTCGCCGCCCGTCAGAACCTCAGGCGGATGGCTGGAGTTCTGATTCACTAAGTGACAGGCACAACAAGACGTCATTGCGTCCAGGGCAAGGCGCGAGGCTTCAGGAACTGTGGGGCGTCATCGTGCGATCATTGGCGATCAAGTGCACGGAGGGGCTGCGCGCCAATGATGGGCAACGGCGCGCAGGGTCGCGGGGGATTACTTCTTCTTTTGTGCCGTTTGCGCAGGGCAATCCGATTCCTGGTAGCTGGCCGAGCCCACGGGCCGATTGGTTTTGTTTTCCGAGAAGTCGTAACGCATGGTCGCGCCCTTGGCCATCAGCTTGCGGTAGTTCGCATTGCGGCAAACACTGGCGCCCAGTTGCAGATAAACCACTTTCGGGTTGGCACGCATTTCGTCGGCATAAGCGGGTTGCACGCTGATGTGGTCAATCAGCTGTTTGCCTTCAACCGTATAGCCTCGGTCGAGAAGGTTCTCATTGATTTCCCGAGGCAAGCCGACGTTACTGTCCGCAGCAACCTTTTCCAGCATCTTGCCCAGGTTCAAGTCATTCAGGGAGGCTGCCTGAGCGCTGAAGGGCAGGGCCAACAGAAGGGCAGCGGTGGGAACGATAAGGCGCAGCATGAAACTCTCCAGGGTCAGTGACTGGTGCTTCGACCAGCCACAGGGCGGTGCGTTCAGTGGCCGCGAATTATAGGGGAGCGGGGGTAGGCGGTACAGGCTTGGGCGGGCAGCTCTGATAAACTGTCGCGACTTTTTAGCCTGCCGAGTGTGTTTCGTGTCGATTTTTTTCCTCTGCCGGTGCTGCCTGCGATGAGCAATGCCGCCTCACGTTTTGCCATGAACGCCGTAGCCCGTCTGCGCGATGAGCGAGAAGACGAGAGCACCAAGCCTTTTCTGATCCGCGGTTCACGAGCACCCCGTTGCCGTACATGTCGGGTGATCGAGACTCACTGCCTGTGTGACTGGCGTCCCCGGGTCGAATCACGGGCCGGCGTTTGCCTGATCATGACCCGCAAGGAAGTGTTCAAACCGAGCAATACCGGCTGGCTGATCGCTGACGTGGTCAGGGACAACTTTGCCTTTATCTGGTCACGTACCGAAGTCGATCCGCAACTGATCAAGTTGTTATCCGACCCGCAATGGCAGCCTTATCTGGTCTTCCCCGGTGAGTACGTCGCTGCCGAACGGGTGACTCATACGGTTGAGGCAACGTGCGAGAAGCGCCCGTTGTTCATCCTGCTGGATGCAACCTGGACTGAAGCCAGAAAGATTTTTCGGAAAAGCCCTTATTTCGACGGGTTTCCGATTCTGAGCCTGCTCCCCGAAAAACTCTCGCGGTATCGCTTGCGACGGTCCACCCGAAGCGAGCATCTATGCACTGCCGAAGTGGCTGCGTTGTGTCTGGATCTGGCGGGGGATGTGGACGCTGCATCGGCACTGGACGCCTATTTCGATGTGTTCAGCCAGCATTACCTCGATGCCAAACACCAGTTGGAATTGAATGTCTCGACCCCTGCCCATGCAGAATTGTTGCCTTTCGTTGAGCGCACAGCGCCGCTCATGTGCGATGAGTCACCCATACTGACAGGCAACCAAGGGTTTGCGGCTTGACCACCCCCGCTTCGCTGGGCATTCTTGGCGCCGATTAGGGTGCGGCCGAAGATTGAAACGCCGGTTTTATAGGGTCTTGGCGTTGAACGTGCCCTGTTTGGTGCCGCTGTCTGGCGGTGCCTCGAGTTGCCTTGGCGAGGCCTGAATGCATCAGGGCCGCCATAAAAACAGGATCATTTGAAAAATGGCCACATACGAAATCCTGATTGCCGATGACCACCCACTTTTTCGCAGCGCGCTGCACCAGGCCGTGACCCTGGGCCTTGGCCCCGAGGTTCGACTGGTGGAAGTGGCAAGCATTGCCGAACTGGAAACCCGCCTGACCGAAAAGGCGGACTGGGATCTGGTGTTGCTGGACCTGAACATGCCGGGTGCGTATGGGTTCTCCGGGCTGGTGCTGTTGCGCGGTCAGTACCCGCAGATCCCGGTGGTGATGGTTTCGGCTCAGGAAGAAGCCTCGATCATGGTACGTTCCCGTGAGTTCGGGGCCAGCGGATTCATCCCCAAATCCAGCTCACTGGAAGTGATTCAACAAGCCGTGCGCTCGGTGCTGGATGGCGATGTGTTCTGGCCGCCGCAGGCATTTGAAGCAGTCAGTGTTTCGGAGGAAGCCAAGGCAGCCAGCGAAGGCCTGGCCAGCCTGACGCCGCAGCAGTTCCGCGTATTGACCATGGTCTGCGAAGGGTTGCTGAACAAGCAGATTGCCTACGAACTGAGTGTGTCGGAGGCGACGATCAAGGCGCACGTGACGGCGATTTTCCGCAAGTTGGGCGTGCGTACCCGGACTCAGGCGGCGTTGCTCTTGCAACAGCTTGAGTCAATTTCAAGCCACTGAAGGCGCTTCCATTCACGCTTTTTTAACTTTTGTTGATCTAGCTTTTCTTCTCCTTTTGGTTCAGTTGCCTACCCTATGTCACCTTTCAAAGGTCAAACCGGTCTCAAGCGCATTCTCAATGCGGGTGGTTATTCCCTTGACGGTCTGCGTGCAGCCTTCACCGGCGAAGCCGCTTTCCGTCAACTGGTCCTGCTGAATGTCATCCTGATTCCGGTAGCGTTTCTGCTGAACGTCAGCCATGTCGAGCGCGCCTTGCTGATTGCAGTCTGTATGCTGGCGCTGATCGTCGAGTTGCTCAATTCGGCTGTGGAAGCGGCGATTGACCGGATTTCCCTCGAACGGCACCCGCTGTCGAAAAATGCCAAGGACATGGGCAGCGCTGCTCAGTTGGTGGCCCTGAGCATGATCGTGATGGTGTGGGCGGTGATTCTGCTCTGACAAAACTGCCTGCGCGTCGACCAGACTGCGTTAAAAACAGGCTCGGAATGCTCATTTAGGAGCCTAAACTCCGCTTCCTCGCCTGTTTTTGCCTTGCCTGATCGCCGCTCGGCGAGTTTTCACCCTAGGCAATCGTCGGCAGAACGATCTCGTCGCTGCGCTGAACCCCAGCGGTGAAAGCGCGGCACAGTTCGAGAAACTCGCGCATGGCCGAGGTCTGATATTTCTGTTTGTGCCAGATGAAATAGAACTGCCGCGCCAGATCCAGATCCGGTGTTTCCACCGCCACCAGACTGCCGCGGCGGAATGCGTCGCGTAGCGCCAGCCGCGAAATGCAGCCAATTCCCAAGCCAGACTCCACTGCGCGTTTGATCGCCTCGGTGTGTTCCAGCTCAAGCCGGATATTCAATGCACTGTGATGATGACGCATGGCATGGTCAAAGGTCAGGCGCGTGCCGGAACCCTGCTCGCGAAGGATCCACGCCTCATGGGTCAACTCCGCCATGCTTGCCTGGCCGCGGGCGGCCAATGGGTGCTGCGGGGCGCAAAACACCACCAGTTCATCTTCGACCCAGCTTTGCACCTCGATGTCCGGGTGGCTGCAGTCGCCTTCGATCAGACCCAGATCAATTTCGTAGTGCGCGACCTGTTGCACGATATGCGCAGTGTTTTGCACATGCAGTTTGACCTGGCTTTCCGGATGGCGCTGCATGAAGCCGCCGATCAACAGAGTGGCCAGGTAATTGCCGATGGTGAGGGTGGCGCCGACCGCCAGCGAACCGAAACCGGACTTGCCGTTGAGCAGGTCTTCGATTTCCTTGGCCTGGTCCAGCAGGGCCACCGCCTGCGGTAACAGTTGCTTGCCCATGGCATTAAGGCTCAGCCGCTTGCCCGCGCGGTCGAACAATTGGCAGCTGGATTGGCGCTCAAGCTCGGTGATCGAGGTGCTGGCCGCCGACTGCGAAAGGTTGAGCAGGCCTGCAGCGCGGGACACGCTCTCTTGCTGAGCGACGGCGACGAAGACTTGAAGTTGACGTAGAGTAAATCGCATATCTATATAACCGATAACCCTTATCTTGATAATTCATTTAACAGATATTGTCGCCGCCATTAGAATGCTATGCAATTGCGCCCAGCAGCTCATTTTTTGCAGGGCAGGCGCAGAGCAGGCGCAGACAAATCTCCAGGAGTCCCCCGTACATGAGCAACATGAACCACGAGCGTGTCCTCAGTGTTCATCACTGGAACGACACTCTGTTCAGCTTCAAGTGCACCCGTGATCCGGGCCTGCGCTTCGAGAACGGCCAGTTCGTGATGATCGGCCTGCAACAGCCCAATGGCCGCCCGCTTATGCGCGCTTACTCGATTGCCAGCCCGAACTGGGAAGAGCATCTGGAGTTCTTCAGCATCAAGGTTCCCGATGGCCCGCTGACTTCCCAGTTGCAGCATCTGAAGGAAGGCGACGAGATCATCATCAGCAAAAAACCGACCGGCACCCTGGTGCTGGACGATCTGAAGCCTGGTAAACATTTGTACCTGCTCAGCACCGGCACCGGTCTGGCGCCGTTCATGAGCGTCATCCAGGATCCGGAAACCTACGAGCGTTTCGAAAAAGTGATCCTGTGCCACGGCGTACGTTACGTCAACGAAGTCGCTTACCGCGAGTTCATCACCGAGCACCTGCCGCAGAACGAGTTCTTCGGCGAGGCCCTGCGTGACAAGTTGATCTACTACCCGACCGTGACCCGCGAGCCGTTCGAGAATGAAGGCCGCCTGACCGACCTGATGCGCAGCGGCAAGCTGTTCAGCGACATCGGCCTGCCGCCGATCAATCCTGAAGACGACCGCGCCATGCTCTGCGGCAGCCCGAGCATGCTCGACGAAACCAGCGAAGTGCTCAACAGCTTCGGCCTGAAAGTGTCGCCGCGTATGCGCGAGCCGGGTGACTACCTGATCGAGCGTGCGTTCGTCGAGAAGTAAGCAGACGTATCATTGAAAAGCCCGCGTTGCCTTTCCAGGCAACGCGGGCTTTTTCGTTGATGGGCTTATGCGTTGACCGGGATGACTTCGAGGACGCGGATCAGCCCGGCTTCCGGGTAATGCCAGCGCACGTCCAGGTCCCAGAACTGCGCGCCGTATTCGCGTTCGGGAGCAGGTGTCTGGTAGGCCGGGCGTGGGTCCTGCGCCAGGCATTGCTCGATCAGCTCGACCAAGGGCTCTTCAAGGCGTTGAGCGTGCGTATGAGCCTGTTGCAGCGCTGTATCCGTCCACTGCACCGGAATCGGCTGCGGCGCGGCGCTGGCGATCTCGTTGGACGCGGCCGGGATGATGTCGGCATAGGGCACGTAGGGCTTGATGTCGAGAATCGGCGTGCCGTCCAGCAGGTCGATGCCGGAGATCCACAGGCGATTGGCTTCGACCTTGTCCAGCTTGACCACCGATTGACCAATACCATTGGGCCGGTGGGTCGCACGCGTGGCGAACACACCCATGGACTTGTTGCCGCCGAGGCGCGGCGGGCGGACCTTGAGTCGCGGCTTGTCTTCCAGTGCCTGGTGAAACAGGAACAGCAGCCAGACATGGCTGACCTGCTCCAGGCCTTGCACCGCATCACCCTGATCGAACGGCGCCACCAGCTCCAGAATGCCGCGAGCGGCCGGGGCCAGTTGCGGCTGACGCGGAATGGCGAACTTCTCCTTGAAGCAGGAGCGCACGAAACCGATCGGGGAAACGCTGTAGCTCATGATCAGCCGCGAATGCGCAGGGTCAGGCCCTTGAGGAAGTTGCGCAGCAACTGGTCGCCGCATGGGCGGTAGTTGGTGTGGCCGAACTTGCGAAACAGCGCGCTCAATTCCGGCTTGGAGACCGGGAACTCGGCGGCCTTGAGAATGGCATGCAGGTCGTCTTCCTTCAGTTCGAAGGCTATACGCAGTTTCTTCAGGATGATGTTGTTGGTGACCGGCACTTCGATCGGTTGAGGCGGACGGTTTTCGTCCTTGCCGCGCTTGAAGAACACCAGGCCATCGAGGAAATGCGCCATGACGTCGTCCGGGCAGAACACGAAGCCTTCTTCCTCGTCTTTCTTCAGGTAGGTCACCAGGTCGGGCAGAGTGACGTCCATGCCGCCGAGCTTGATGATCTCGACGACTTTCCTGTTGCTGATGTCGAGCATGTAGCGCACGCTGCGCAGTACGTCGTTATGAATCATGTGTGCAGTCCTGATCATTCAGCTGTGGGCGTTGCCGGTCACGGCGACGCCGAAATGTGTGGCGGCCTCAGAATTTCTCTTTGGCAGACAGATAGCGCCATTGGCCCACCGGCACTTTGCCGATGGAAACACCGCCGATACGGATGCGGCGAATGGCGACGACCTTGAGGCCGACAGCCTGGCAGAGTAGGGCGATGATGCCCGGTTGCGGGTTTTTCATCGCGAAGCGCAGGCGGTTTTCGTTCTGCCAGCTGGCTTTGACCGCTGGCAGTTCCTTGCCCTTGTAAGACAGGCCGTGGGTCAGCCGGTTGAGCCCGTGAGCGACCATATCGCCTTCGACCTCGACCACATACTCCTGTTCGATCTTGCTGGCGTCGGCAGTCAGTTTGCGCAGAACCTTCCAGTCCTGGGTGAACACCAGCAGCCCGCTGGCGTTGGCCTGCAGGTCGGCGCTGGCGGTCAGGCGCAGGAAGTGGCCCTTGAGCGGGCGTTTGCCGAAGCGGTGTTCTTCGCTCAGGGTCTGGGGGCCGATCAGTTGCAGGGCGGTGTCGGCATCCATGCCCGCTGGCGCGTGCAGCAGGAGGGTCACTGGCTCCGGCGCAGTGGCCTTGGCTTCGGGGTCGAGTTCGACTTTCTGGGTGTCGACCTTGAACTGCGGCTCGTCGATGACTTCACCGTCCACGGTGACCCAGCCGCCCTCAATGAACAGCTCAGCCTCCCGACGGGAACAGCCGACGAGCTCGATGAGGCGTTTGGAGAGACGAATCGGGTCAGTCATGACAGGGGCCGTTACAAAAGGGGGCAGGCATTGTACCTGCCTCGCGCCGGTTAATCGCGGGTCCATTTGCCTTGTGTGGCTTTTAGCCGCGCCGAGCCTGTGAACTGGCCTGCTTCAGGCGCATGTGCAGCAGCGGATACGGCTGGCCCATGCCGTCGACTTCCGAGCGTCCGATGATTTCGAAACCCTGTTTGAAATAGAACCCCAAGGCTTGCGGGTTTTGTTCGTTGACGTCCAGTTCATCGGCGTTCAGGTGTTCCATGGCGTAGCGCAGCAGTTGTTTGCCCAGGCCCTCGCCGCGGTGTTCGGGGGCGATAAAGAGCATTTCGATCTTGCCTGCCGCAACGCCGGCGAACCCGGTGATGTGCAGGTTTCGGTCGCGAGTGCAGATCAGCATGACGGCATCCAGATAGCGAGTGAGCACCAGGTTTTTCAGCAGTTCGATGTAACTGTCCGGCAAAAAGTCATGGGTGGCGCGTACCGATGCCTCCCAGACCCGGGTCAGTTCTTCGTAGTCGCTGTGTTTCGGTGTGTGGATGACCGAGTGTTGGCGCATGTCCGCCTGTCCCTTGTGCTGTGCGTGAGGTGAAATCCTCTTGCTGAACAGAACGATAGACGTAAAAAAGCCCCGCATCTCGTGAAGAGAGCGGGGCTTTTCATATTTTTTGCGTTTAGATCTGTTCAGCCCACAGGTCGTATTCGTCGGCGTCGGTGACTTTGCACCAGACCTTGTCACCCGGCTTGAGGTTGCTGCCGTTGTCGATGAACACGTTGCCGTCGATTTCCGGGGCATCGAAGAAGCAGCGGCCGACTGCACCTTGCTCGTCGACTTCATCGACCAGCACTTCGATTTCACGGCCAATGCGCATTTGCAGGCGCGCCGAGCTGATGGCCTGCTGGTGCGCCATGAAGCGTTCCCAACGGTCTTGCTTGATGTCATCCGGCACCACGTCCAGGTCCAGGTCGTTGGCCGGTGCGCCTTCAACCGGCGAGTACTGGAAGCAGCCGACGCGGTCGAGCTGGGCTTCGGTCAGCCAGTTCAGCAGGTACTGGAAGTCTTCTTCGGTTTCGCCGGGGAAGCCGACGATGAAGGTCGAGCGGATGATCAGGTCCGGGCAGATCTCGCGCCAGTTCTTGATGCGCGCCAGGGTCTTGTCTTCGAACGCCGGGCGTTTCATCGCCTTGAGCACTTTCGGGCTGGCGTGCTGGAACGGGATGTCCAGGTACGGCAGGATTTTCCCGGCGGCCATCAGCGGGATCAGTTCGTCGACGTGCGGGTATGGGTAAACGTAGTGCAGGCGAACCCAGACGCCGAGGGTGGTGAGGGCTTCGGAGAGTTCGGTCATGCGGGTTTTCACCGGGCCGCCGTTCCAAAAACCGGTGG
>CAYNGZ010000204.1:0-9786 GCA_964396695.1 uncultured Pseudomonas sp. | reverse complement strand
CCCGCTCGGCCGCCACATCGCCCTCGATGCGCCGCAACACAGTCGGGTCGATCAATCCCGGGCGCTGACGGGCCAGGCGCAAGGCCGGCTCCGGCAAGCGCGCACGTTGCAAGGCAAAGACGTATTCGCGGGCGACATCCGGGTTGTTGCCCGCCCGAACGAACGCCTGGTCGTATTCAAACAGCGCGTCATAGGTCGCCCCGGCGCGGGTCAAGGCGTACGCCAGCGCGAGCCGGCGGGCCGGGTCCTCGGGTTTGGCTGCGACCAGGGTTCTGGCGCGGCTGACGGCCTCTTCAGGTTTGCCGGCGTCGGCCTGGGTCAGCGCCAGCCCCAGTTGCAGATCAGCATTGCCGGGCTCAAGCACCAGCGCCTTGCGGTACAGCGCAGAGGCCGAGTCCCAGCGTTTGAGGTTGCGATAGGCGCGAGCCGTGGCGGTCAGTGCCTGAACCGGCAGCACCCGGTTGCGGCCTTGAGTTTCATAGACCTCGACCACTTCGCTATCGAGACCGGCCCAACTGGCGATCTGCAAATGGTCGCTGACCTGGTCAGTCGTCAATTGGCTGTCGGGAACCTGGCGCAGCACGCTCAGTACCGGACTGTAATTGCCGGCTCGCGCCTGACGGATCAGGCCGTCGTAGGCTGTATCGGCAAAGGCCAGCGTCGGCCAGAGCAATTGGCTGCACAGCGCCACGCGAATCATCGGGCGCAGGTGAGGATGAAGGGTACGCAACATTCGCAAGCTTCCTGTTCGAGGAGAGCTGGAGCGATGGGTTCCCCTGAGCGCTACTCCTCAGGCGGCCGGTGCCTTATGACCCAGCCAAGCTATCCTGCGATGCAGTCTTCCATGGCGATGCTTGGCAAAAGACGAATCCCCATATTTCTTCAGAATCGTCCTACACAGCAAAACGCCCAGTCCATCCGCGAAAGCGAAGGCTGGGCGTTTTGTCGAGGCGGCTGGAACGGCCGCGACGGTGTGATGGCCTGGTCGTGTGGTGCGTGGCGTTTACTGCATCGCGCCTGCGTTGCCAAGCTTGCTCACTACGAAACCGACAAACTGTTCGACGGTCATTTTCTGGCCGTTGAAGTCCACCTGATTGTTGGTGTAATGCAGCTTGGAGACGATGTTGTTGCCGTCCAGCGTCGCCAATTGCGTACCGACGGCCATGCTGCTGACCATGTCGCTGGTCGCGCTGGCTTGTTCGGCAACGGCTTTGGCATCGGTCTGGCCTTCCATCTGCGCCTGTAAAGTCACCAGGTCAGTGATCATCGGCTTGGAGATCTGCAGATTGAAGTCCAGCAGGGCAATCATTTGCTTGCCCAACTGGTCGGGTGGCAAATCCAGCGATGTTGGCTTGGTCAAGTCAACGACCAGGCTGGTGTGGCTGACACCGTTCGGGGTGGTGAACGAAAAGTTCTCCAGCGCGACCTGTGGCTGGGCGGCCAGCAGCTTCTCCAGACCCGCCTTGACCTGCGCCTGTTCGGCCTCGGTCAGGTTCAGCTCTGGCGCCGGTTCACCCGCAGCGGCAGCCGCGGCGGCAGCCGCTTCGTAAGGTTGCAGTTTGTTCTGGTAAACCTGCACCAGCGACAGCGTCGACGGGATATCGAGGTTTTTCATGCTCCAGGCCATTTGCGCGGAGCCGAGTGCCTTGTCGTTGAGGGCGATTTCGCCAATCCTGTAATCGGCACGGCCCGCCGCGTTAGTCCCGGACTCGGTGGTGGAGCTCTTCATTTCGGTATTCTTGAAGGTCATCACCGACTGTTTGTCGCCAAAGGTAGTCCTGGTGCTGGTCAGCTCGACGACGTTTTCCCCCAGGTAGTAGCCATAGCTGCTTTTGCTGAGGTTGCTGGCCAGGGTCAGGCCATTCAATTCGACTTTCACCGGGGACTGATCTTCGGCAACGCTGGTCAGCGTGAGGCTGTCCATGTAGCCGTTGGCTTTGACCTTCTGTGCCTGGGCGCTGGCCGACACGTCGAGGTTCAGACCGGAAAACTTCAGCGTGGACTTGTCGTCCAGTGCCGTGTCGAGTGGCAGCAGTTCAAGGTTGCCGCTGGTGGCACGGTCATAGCCGATGTTGACCACACCCTTGAGTGGAGACGCGTCCTTGGTGGCGGCGAACCACTTCTCGGTGGTCGGGGTCTTTTCCAGCGAGTAGTGACTGGTGGCCATGACCGGCAACCATTTCAACGACACCAGACGCGAGAATGGCAGCGGGCCGTGTTCGATATGGTCAACGAACAACAGCTCTACGCCTTCAGGGTTCTCGCCGAACATTTCGCCCTGGCCTTTGAGCCGATAGTGCGCGGTGCTGCTGAACAACTGGCGATCCAGCGACACCAGCTCCAGGGTCGCGGTGCCATTGGAACCGACCATCGCCGTTTGCAGCTCTTTGTTGGCGTCGGCAATCGAGGTTTGCAGCACCCCTTCCAGTTTTGTGCCGGTGTACCAGGCACCGCCGGCGCTGATTGCACCGATGGCAACAACGATTCCCAGAAGCACGCCTGCTGATTTATTCATGAGTGACCCGATTGATATCCATTGTTGAAAGTGTCGTCGTCTTCCCTGAACCCTCGAGGGGTTGCGGCTCGACTCCGCTGAAAGTGGGATGCAGATTAGCATTTGCGCCGTGGAGCGGCCCAATGATTAAAGGTGAAAGTGTGTTGAGGCGCGGATTGAAAAGATCGCAGCCTGCGGTGCGGTGGTCAATGTAGGAGCTGCCGCAGGCTGCGATCTTTTACTGTGTCGATACGCTCAGGAATACTGCACTTCGATCTCATCGAGCTGATGATCGAAGCTTTTCAGCCGTGCCGTCCACGTGTAGACCAGCACTTCAAAATCCCGATTGATCACCGCGCCATTGGGTGATTCGGAGCGCGGGTCGCAGAAATCCAGTTGATAGCGCTCGCGGGCCATGGCGTTGGCCACGTCGGAGAGTTCGCGGGCATTGCTCAGCCAGTGCCAGCCTTCGTGGGTGACCTGTTTGTCGAGGGCCAGGCATTGGGTTTTGAGGGCTTCGAGGCTTTTCTCCAGCGGGGTGCCGGTGAGTTCGCCCATGACTTCCTGAAACGTGCGCCCCGGTTGCCAGTAACTGCCCCAGAAATACCGGTCAAACACCGTTTCAACCCGACGCAACGCAACCTTGGTGTCCCAGATCATCACCAGGGTCTTGCCTTGTTCGAGTTGTTTTTTCTTGATCCGCCGGGTTTGCAACGAAGCCCAGGCGACGACCGCGATCGACATCACACCGATCAGCGCACTGGCGCTGTCGAGAAAGACCAAGGCCTTATCGAGCTGGTGCGCCAGCATCACGCCATAAAAATACGTAGCCGAGAGCAGCACCAGCGCCACGATGGCGCACCAGAAACCGGGAGCATAAGGGTTTTTCATTACTGGAATCCCCATGATCAATGCGAGCCTTGACCGCCGGATCCGCCTGCGCGGACCCGACATCTAAAAGCATAGCAACGGTCTTGGGGTCTGTTGACGTTTGGTGACGAACCGCGTTGCGACCTAGGGTTTCGTCGGTTGCGAACCTTGCGTACGTCCGCTTTCCCAGCCACCGCCGAGGGCCAGGAACAAATCGATCTGGCTCATGGCAACCTGAGTATTGGCGGCTGCCACCTGGGCACGCACGTCGGTGTAGGTGCGGGTCGCCTGCAAATCGGCGAGGAACGACGCCCGGCCGGCCTGGAAAAAGCGGTGAGTCTGATCCGCCGCCTGTTGCGCGGACTGTTCGGCATCGACCAAGGCATCGCGGCGCTGCAACTGCGCGGAATACTGCGCCAGACCGGTCTGGGTTTCGCGAATGGCGTTCAATACCACGCCGTCAAAGTGCGCCAGCGCGCCCTGAGTCGCGGCCTCGGCCTCACGCACCCGCGCCCGGGAGCCATTGGACGGCACCGTCCAGGTCAGCAGCGGGCCAAAGCCCCAGCGATTGGTCTGCGGTTGACTGAGGTGATCGAGCATACCGACAGTGCCAACGGTCGCTCCGATGCTGATGTCCGGGTACAGCTGACCGGTGGCGACGCCAATCTCCGCTGTCGCAGCCGCCAACCGGCGCTCGGCCTGACGCACGTCCGGCCGGCGCTTGAGCAGCGTGGCACCGTCACCCACCGGTAACAATTGCGCAATCTTCGGCAGCTCGTTGCAGCTACCGGTGCCGGCAGGCAGTTGATCCACCGGTTTGGCCAGCAGCATCGACAAGCGGAACAACCCGGCCTGACGGGCGGCCTCATAACGCGGCATATCGGCGCGCAAGGATTTGAACTGGGTTTGCGAGCGCGTGACCTGGGTTTCGTCACCACGCCCGGCATCGCGCAGCCGCTGGATCAGTGCGGTGCTCTGGCCTTGCAGGTCCAGCGAATGCTCGGCGATTTCGCGCTCTTCGTTGGCCGCGCACACCTGGGTATACGCACGCACCACGTCGGCGACCACGGTGATTCGTGCGGTGTCCGCTGCCGCTTGAGTCGCGTCGGCGTTGGCCTTGGCCGCTTCGATCCCGCGCTGCAAGGTGCCGAACAGGTCGAACTGATAGGACGTGGTGAAAGCGATGTCACCGACATTCGCCACCGGGACTTTTTCCGGTATCAGAAACGCCTCGCCGGACTCCTGCAAACGCTGGGCACCAACCTTCACGCCACCGCTCCAGCCGCCCGCCGACTCGGCTTCTTCGACTTGCGAGCGAGCCCGCGACAGGTTGGCCGCCGCCTGCCGCAAATCGGTGTTCTTGGCCATGGCCTGACGCACCAGCTCATCCAGACGCGGGTCCTGGTACAACCGCCACCAGTCGCCCGGCACCGGCGCCGAGACCACGTTTTGACCGTGTGCGCTCAGGTCGCCCTGAAAGTCGTCGCGATGTACCGCCGCTTCTTTGGGCAAGTGGTAATCCGGGCCGACCACCTGACAGGCCGACAGCAGCAAACCGAGCCCGGCCGTCGCTAAACAAGCGGCCGCTTTCATTGCGCCGACTCCTGCTCGGGCTTGTCGTCAATGATCGACACCGTCGCGGTACGCCCAGCGATCATGCGGAAGTCTGCCGGCACGTCATCGAAGGCAATCCGCACCGGAATCCGCTGTGCCAGACGCACCCAGCTGAACGCCGGGTTAACGTTGGGCAGCAGGTTCGAACCGCTGCTGCGGTCGCGGTCTTCGATACCGGCGACGATGCTTTCGACATGCCCGCGCAACCGCGCACGGTCGCCAATCACGCGGATATCGACACCCTGGCCGACATGAATGCCGTCCAGTTTGGTTTCTTCGAAATAGCCGTCGATGTGAAACGAATTGCTGTCCACCACCGACAACACCGGACGCCCGGCAGTGACGAATTCCTGGTTTCGCGGCGCACGGTCGTTGACGTAACCGTCCACCGGGCTGCGGACAACCGAGCGGTCGAGGTTGAGCTGGGCACTGTCCACCGACACCTGAGCCTCGGACAACGCGACTTCGGCGCGGGCCACCCGCGACTGGCTTTCTTCCAGCTGCTCGCCCGGCACCAGGTTGCCCAGGCCCCGGTTACGCTTGGCTTCACGCTGCGCCTGCGCCAGGGTTTCCTGACGATCGGCGACCGTCGCCTTGGCCTGGCGCAACGCCAGTTTGAAGCGGTCCTGGTCGATGCTGAACAGCACCTGGCCGCGTTTCACCAGCTGGTTATCACGCACTTCCACTTGCTGGATCAGCCCGGAAACGTCCGGAGCGATCTGCACGATATCGGCGCGAATGTGCCCGTCACGGGTCCACGGAGCGAACATGTAATACATCACCATGCGCCAGACCACGACGACCGCGAAGGCCACCACCAATAGAGTCAGCACCACACGGCCAAGGGTCAAAATAGGTTTTTTCATGTCATCAGGTATCGACTGAGTGAGTCCACGGCGCCGAGCAGCAGAGCGTAAAGACCAACGTTGAACAATGCCCGGTGCCAGACCAGACGATAAAAGTGCAGGCGCGTCAGCACCCCGTGCACCACCAGGTACAGCACATACGTAATGCCCATCAGCACCAGCAATGTGGGCAGGAACACCCCACTGATGTCCAGATCACCGATCATAAAGGCGCTCCATCGATGCCATGGGGAATCGGTTCATCGGCCTCGCTGCCGCCGATGAATTCCACGCCCGGCAACAGCGCCAGACGCAGGCCGGCGAGCGCATGCAGCAGGTGCAGACGGGTTTCGCCGTCACCTTGCAGGCCCTGGCCATTGAGTGCGCGCCGGGTGCGATCCATCGTCATCAGCAACGGCGCCGGTGCCGGCAAGCGCTCGCCGGCCTTGAGGCAGGCGTTGAAGTACTCGCCGACCTCGGCCACCACCTGACGCAGCAAGACATTCGGCACGCCCAACACCCGTGGCGCGTACGCCAGCAAGTCCAGCAGGTTCAGCGCCACGCGCACTTCGCGCAGCGCTATCCCCGTGTCCTGACCGGTCATCGCCAGGCGCGGCAAATGCTGCATCAGCCGATCGAGCATCTGCACACCCAAGTGCCGGTGTTCGGCGAGGTTCGCAGGTTCAGTCATGCCGACGATGTCGCGCCAGCTGAAACGGGTCAGGCGCTTGGCCGCCAGCTCCGAACCAAAGGGCCGCGCCACCAGGGTCCAGATGAAAGCAAACAACAAGCCGATGGGCCCGGCGAGGTTGGAATTGGAGAAGCTCAAAAAGTCCGCGTCGTAAGCGCCTTGAATGCTGATAAAGGACGACGTGTTGACGATGGTCAGCAGCATGCCGAGGTAAAAACGCGGGTTTACCGTCAGAGTGCCAACGCAGATAAACGGTATGGCGAATGCCAGCACCAGCATCGGGAAGTCATGCAGGTTCGGCAAAATCAGGAACAGATAAAGGCTGGCGAACAACACCGACAGCGCGGTCCAGAAGAAGAACCGGTAAATCTGTGGCGCCGGGTCGTCCATCGCGGCGAAAAAGCTGCACGCCACCGCCGCCAGAATCACCGCGCTGCCGCCGTCGGTCCAGCCGAGCAGAATCCACAGCACCGAGGCGACGATGATCGCCAGCACCGTGGACGCCGCCGAATAGAGCATCAGCCCACGGTCGAGAAAAGGTGTCAGCCGACCCAGCCGCCAATGGCGGTAGACCGCACGCCAGTTGTCCTGGCTTTCGCAACGAATCGCTTCTTGCAGGCTGCGCAGGTCTTGCCACAAATCGATCCATTCCCCCAGGCGATACAGCGCGTTGGAAAACAGCAATGGCTTGCGATCATCCAGCGCTTCGGCACTCGGTTGCAGGGCTTCAAGTTGAGCGCGCAGGGCTTGCCAGTGCTCGACCGAAGCGTCTGTGCGGTCAAGCCATTCAATGGTCGCGGCCAGCAGCGGCGCGAACTTGTCCACAAGCTCGGGAGTGCGCCGGTGCAAGGCGTACAGCGCATCGTCCAGCGCATCCACCACCGGCAGCAGGTGAATCATTCGCCCGCGCAGTTCTTTGATGTTGCGCACGGTTTGCGGCCGCGCACCTTCGTGGGGCAACTGGCCGATCATCAATTCGAGGGAGTTGAACGTGGCAACCATCGAGGCGCGCAGGGCGCTGACTTCGTCGGGCTGCACATTGCGGGTCAGGAAGCGCTGGCTGTAGGTCACCGCATCGCTGAACCACTTGCTCACCGCGCCATCGAACACCGGCGCCAGCCGTCGTGGCCAGAACATACTGCCGACCACCGCTGCGCAGACGATGCCGAGGAAGATCTCTTCAGTTCGCGCTTCCGCGACATCCCATATCGCCAACGGGTTATCCACCACCGGCAGGGAGATCAGCGGCAAGGTGTAGCCGGCGAGCATCAGCGCGTAGTTATTGGCGGTGCGCAAATGCATCGACAGAAACAGCAGAATGCCGGTCCATAGCGCGATGACCAGCACCAGCACATACGGGCTCTGGACGAACATCGGCACAAACAGCAAAGCCGCTGCAGCCCCGGTGAAGGTACCGAGGGCGCGGTACAACGCCTTGGAACTGGTCGGCCCGACAAACGGGCTGGAAACGATGTACACCGTGGCCATCGCCCAATACGGACGCGGCATTTGCATGAGCATGGCGATGTACAACGCGATCATCGACGCGGCGAAGGTGCGCACGCCGTAAAACCAGTCGCGGGCCGGCGGTATGCCGCTAAAAAATCCGTTCACGATGGGGTCATCGGTAACTGCTGCTCTGCCGCTTCGAACGCGCGAATCACCCGCAGCGCGGCTTCAAGATCGGCCGGATCGATGCCTTCGAGCACCACACGACGCAAGCGCACCAACTCGGCTTCCACCGCTTGCACCAACTCACGGCCAGTATCGGTCAGGCTCAGGCATTTGGCGCGACGATCAAGGGGGTCTTCGGTGCGGCAGACATACCCGGCCTGGCACAACTGATCGAGCAGACGCACCAGCGACGGGCTCTCCATCCCCGCCGCCTGCGCCACCGTCACCTGCCGCACACCCTCGCCCAGCCGCCCGATCATCAACAACGGGACGGCGCAGGCTTCGGAAATGCCGTAGTTGACCAGCGTGGTCTGGCAGATTTTCCGCCAATGCCGCGCAGCCACCACCATGGCACTGCTGATATTCATCTGAAGGGCGTCGAGGGTCTGGGACACGGGAACTCGCACACTGTTAGTTTGCTAACTATCAATATGACACCGGAGGGGAAATTCAGTCAAGTTTTGAAACAATTCTTCACCCGCTCGTCGCGGTTACACTTGTGCAGTGATGATCATGTACTGAAGGCGTATATACTTTTTCAGTACTCAAGCCCGGAAACCAGACCATGTCCAAACAAGCCGTTTTCACGATGAAACTTGAACCCGAACTGCGCGAACAGTTCATGGCTGAAGCAGAAGCCTCTCATCGGCCAGCGTCGCAAATTGTCCGGGAAATGATGCGTCAGTTTGTTCAAACACAACGGGAATCGCGTGAGTACGAGGCATTTTTGCAACGAAAAGTCGACATTGCACGAGTCTCCATGCGAGCAGGTGAAGGCCTGACAAACGATGAAGTAGAGGCCGAATTTGCTGCCAGGCGTACTCAAGCAGCCAGACAAGGATGAGGATAATTTGGACGCCAGCCGCAGCACAGGATCGTGCAGACATTTGGGACTACCTCCACGCCGTAAACCCACGAGCAGCCATCGAGATGGACAACCGATTCAGCGAATCGGTTTCTCGCCTCTCACTCCACCCTGAATGCGGTCCTGTAGGGACGATTTCTGGCACGCGCGAATTGATTCCCCATCAAAGTTATCGACTGGTCTATCAACTGGATCAGGAAACCGCATGGATACTCGCCTTGGTCCATACATCGCGCCAATGGCCTCTTGAGAAATGAACATTCCCGCGCCTTGCGCGGGAACGCATTGCAGCAACCTTAGCTCGCTTGCGCCGCCTGTGCAGCCAAGCGGTGTTGCAGCTCTTCCATCAGATCCAGCCCATCGCGCAATGACACGTAGGCTGCGTTGATCAGGCGATAGAAGTCTTTGTCATTGAGATCGCGAAGGGTGATCGAGGTGAGGGTTTCCAGCAGATCGGTGCCGATGCGGACACGGCTACAGGCGGTTTCGTGGAGAAAATGGGTGGGTGCAAGGATGTTGTAGGCCAGAACGCAGACGGGGGTTGGATTGGTGCTCAGTGGTCGATAAGGAGTCATAGCGATCGCTCTCAAAAAATAGTTTTTGGGTCGTGATTAGGATCGCCAAATCCTGTCGCCGATATGCGGCGACGTGTCGAACTATAGGGGGGCGTTTCGGGCTTGGGGGTGTCAGTAATTTTGTGTTCGGGCATAACATGAGTAAGAGGTGCATGTAT
>CAYNGZ010000203.1:0-9865 GCA_964396695.1 uncultured Pseudomonas sp. | reverse complement strand
GAATTGACTCGACGAAGTTACTTGGCTGATTTCCAGATCATTGGAAATCTGTTCGCTGCGAGCCTTGAGGCTCACGGCGGGCGGGCTTTGTATGCACGGCGATCGGGCCACTATGAGGGTATCGTCATGTTCAATCTGGAGGCGCTCGACCTGGCGCGAATTCAGTTCGCGTTTACGGTCTCGTTTCACATCCTGTTTCCCGCCATCACCATCGGGCTTGCCAGTTTTCTGGCTGTCCTCGAAGGTCTCTGGCTGAAAAGCAACAACCCGGTTTACAAGGACCTGTATCACTTCTGGTCGAAAATCTTTGCGGTCAACTTCGGCATGGGGGTGGTCTCCGGGCTGGTCATGGCGTACGAATTCGGCACCAACTGGAGCCGATTCTCTGACTTCGCCGGGAGTATTACCGGGCCATTGCTGACGTACGAGGTGTTGACGGCGTTTTTCCTGGAGGCGGGTTTCCTTGGGGTGATGTTGTTCGGCTGGAACCGGGTAGGGCGAGGGCTGCACTTCTTTGCCACGGTGATGGTCGCTATCGGCACGTTGATCTCGACCTTCTGGATTCTGGCCTCCAACAGTTGGATGCAGACGCCACAGGGCTTCTCGATCGTCGACGGCCGGATCATGCCGATGGACTGGTTGGCCATCGTCTTCAACCCGTCGTTCCCTTTCCGGCTGGCGCACATGGCCATCGCTGCATTCGTGGCAACGGCGTTCTTTGTCGGGTCTTCCGCGGCCTGGCATTTGCTGCGTAAAAATGACACGTCGCAAGTGCGCAAGATGCTCTCGATGGCGTTGTGGATGGCGTTGATCGTGGCGCCGATCCAGGCCGTGGTCGGTGATGCCCATGGTCTGAATACCCTGGAACATCAACCGGCGAAAATTGCCGCCATTGAAGGACACTGGGAAAACGTTGGTAACGAGCCGACTCCGCTGGTGCTGTTCGGTATCCCGGACATGGCGGCCGAGAAGACCCGTTATGCGATAGAAGTCCCGTACCTGGGCAGTCTCATCCTGACTCACAGCCTGGATAAGCAGATCCCCGCGCTCAAGAGTTTCCCAAAAGAGGATCGTCCGGATTCGGCCATCATTTTCTTCAGCTTTCGGATTATGGCCGGGCTTGGAATGTTGATGATCCTCACGGGATTGTTGGGCCTGGTCTTGCGTCGTAACGAGGCCTTGTACCGCAACCGGCTGTTCCTGCGCCTGGTGTTGTTCATGGGGCCGAGCGGTCTGATCGCGCTGCTGGCGGGCTGGATCACCACCGAGGTCGGCCGTCAGCCGTGGGTCGTCTACGGACTTCTGCGAACCGCCGATGCGGCGTCCAACCACACGGTCATGCAGCTCAGCGTTTCGCTGGCGTTGTTTGTGTTGATTTACTTCTCGGTGTTCGCTGTGGGCATCGGCTACATGATGAAGCTGGTATGCAAAGGCCCGCAGCCGCATCACGAGCACCCGCCTCAAGGCGGTCCTGGCCAGGAGCGCACGCCACGCCGCCCCCTGTCCGCCATCTCCGAGACGTTCGCGTCCGGCGATCACGTCAACTGACCAAGGGGATTGATCATGGGCATTCAAGGTATAGATCTGTCGTTGATCTGGGGTGTCATCATTGCCTTCGGGGTGATGATGTACGTCATCATGGACGGCTTCGATCTGGGGTTGGGCATCCTGTTCCCGCTCATTCCGGACAGGCAGGAACGCGACGTAATGATGAACACCGTCGCGCCGGTCTGGGACGGTAACGAAACCTGGCTGATACTTGGCGGGGCGGCACTTTACGGTGCGTTTCCCTTGGCGTACTCGGTGATTCTGGAGGCGTTGTACCTGCCGCTGATTTTCATGCTGGCCGGGTTGATATTTCGTGGCGTGGCGTTTGAATTCCGCTTCAAGGCCAGTCCTGAAAAGCGTCATATCTGGGACATGGCCTTTATCGGTGGCTCACTCCTGGCAACGTTTTGCCAGGGCATCGTGATTGGCGCTTATATCTCTGGAATGACGGTGGTCAATCGTCAGTTTGCCGGCGGCAACCTGGACTGGCTGTCACCGTTTCCATTGTTCTGCGGTTTTGGGCTGATCGTCGCCTACGCGTTGCTGGGCAGTACCTGGTTGCTGGTCAAGACCGAAGGCATGCTTGAATCGCGCATGCGTCACTACACCCGGCCGCTGGCGTTTACCCTCACGGCGGTCGTGGCGGTGCTCTGTGTCTGGACACCGTTGCTGCATCCCGAGATTGCGACTCGCTGGTTCACGCATGCGCATACCGTGGTCTTCGGCGGGTTGTTGATCCTCGGGGTGCTGGCGCTATTCGGGTTGCTCAGGTCGTTACGCCACTACCACTCGCACTGGCCATTTGTGTTCACGTTGGTACTGGTATTCCTGGGCTATATCGGTCTGGCATTCAGCATCTGGCCAAATATCGTACCGCCCTCCATCAGCCTGTGGGAGGCCGCATCGCCGCCTTCAAGCCAGCTGTTCATCCTGATCGGCACGTTGTTCATTCTGCCCATCATTCTGATGTACACCTGCTGGAGTTACTACGTGTTCCGCGGAAAAGTGAGGATCGGCGATGGCTACCATTGACAGTAGAAACTCTCGGGCCGGTGAAGTGCCGGTTACGCACAGCGAATCCTCCCCCTGGTATCGACGGGTTCTTTGGTTGATCGCTATCTGGTTCGGCAGTGTGATTGCACTGGGGGTGGTGGCGAGCTTGTTCCGGCTGATGATGCATATGGCCGGAATGACCACTCATTGAAGGCTGGTTTCATACGATGAAGGCCCGGCGCGATCTTTCGCGTCGGGCCTTTTTTGTACTCATTCCTTAAGGCTTGCGATCAGCCAGCTCTTCGAGCAAATCGGATGAGGGAACGAAGAACAAGCCGCCGGTGACCGCCGTGCTGAAATCAAGCAACCGGTCATAATTGCCCGCGGGTCTCCCGACAAACATATTCTCGAGCATCTGTTCGATGGGGTCTGGCGAACGCGCATAGCCGATGAAGTACGTACCGAACTCTCCCGCGCCTGGCCGACCGAACGGCATGTTATCGCGCAGGATTTTCACCTCCTGTCCGTCCTTGGTGAGGGTCGTCAAGGAGCTATGCGAACAGGTCGGTTTGACCGAATCGTCGAGTTCGATATCGGACAGTTTTGTGCGTCCGATAATGCGCTCCTGAGCCTCGACGGATAACTCGTTCCACGCGCTCATATTGTGCAGGTACTTTTGTACCAGCACATAGCTGCCACCGCTGAACGACGGATCTTCATCACCAATGATCGTGAAGTCGACAGCCTGGCGACCGACCGGGTTTTCGGTGCCGTCAACAAAACCGACGATGCTGCGCATGTCGAAATAACGGAACCCCTGAACTTCATCAACGACCGAGATCGCATCGCCAAGAGGTGCGAGCAATTGCGTCGCCAATTCAAAACAGAGGTCCATCTGATCCGCACGAATGTGCAGCAAAATGTCGCCAGGCGTTGCAACCGCCCGACGCCCCTCTGTACCGAACTCGCGAAACGCGTGCAACGAGGCAGGACGCGGGCTGCCGAACAGGGTATCCCAGGCACTGGAGCCAATGCCGCAGACACACGACAAATTGCCCGAGGGAACACGCTTGCCAACCGATCGCGTGAGGGCCGCGACGTCTGCGCACCAGGCCCGCACTTTAGCGGCCGGCTCACTGCCGGGCGCCAGGGTTGCAACGATGAAAATCGCGCTGCTGGTAATGGGGCTACAGACAGATTGAGGATCAGGCGTTTGATTATCCACTGGCATGAGTGTTGTCCTTGAGGATGCCACAAGCGGCGAAGCAGGATTGAAAGACAGTAGCAGGTAATGGCGTCGAGGTCGCAATCGAGGCGGATCGGCGCTTGGTGCCGTATGGCGCGCTGACGGCGACGTTTCATACCGGGCTTGGGTGTTTGCTGGGGCCTTCGTTGTTGTATTTCATCGTTCGCGCGATTGTGGGGTAGGGCTTTGGATCGCCCCCCACCCCAGCACTCTCCCCATAGGGGGAAGGGAGCAGATACCTTTCGTTCTTGAACCTGAGTTCGACTCGAAACGGCAGGTCGCAGTAAACCTTCAGAAACCCACGGTCAGTCCCCTCGCCCCTTTGGGGAGAGGGTTAGGGTGAGGGGGCTATTTCAGCCGTTCGGCAACGTCAACTGCGGGTTTACAAAATCAAACGCCGCCAGCTGAAACCCCTGCTCATCCACCTGCAACGCCCACCCCTGGCGATCCCAATCCCCCAGTACAATGCGCTTGGCGGCTTGCTCGCCAATCTGCAATTTGTGGATGGCGGGGCGGTGGGTGTGGCCGTGGACCAGGGTTTTTACGCCGTATTGCTGCATGAACCGCGGGATTTCCTCGGGGGTCACATCGACGATGTCGTTGGCTTTCATCCGGGTTTGCGCGCGGCTTTCGCTGCGCAGCTTGCGCGCCAGTTTATGGCGGGGGCGCAACGGCAGATGGGGCAGTTCGAATAAAGTGAAGGGGGTGGGCAGGTAGCGGCGCATCCGCATATAGCTTTCGTCGCGGGTGCAGAGGGCGTCGCCGTGCATCAACAGCACCGGGTCAACGTAAATCTGTACGACACTCGGGTCTTTGAGCAAGGTGCAGCCGGCTGCTTTGCAGAAGGCCTTGCCGAGCAGAAAGTCGCGATTGCCGTGCATCAGAAAGATTGCCGTGCCGCTGTCGCTAAGCTCGCGCAGGGCCTGGCAGATGGAGCGTTGGAAGGGGGTCATGGCGTCGTCGCCAATCCACACCTCGAAAAAGTCGCCCAGAATGTACAGCGCGGTCGCCGAGCGGGCGCGGGTGGCGAGCAAATTCAGAAACGCCCGGGTAATGTCCGGGCGTTCCTCTTCCAGATGTAAATCTGAAATCAGCAATATCACGCTTCGATGATCTCGGCTTTCTCGATGATCACGTCGTCGCTTGGTACGTCCTGGTGGCCAGCTTTGGAACCGGTCGCCACTTTCTTGATGCTGTCGACAACATCAGTACCTTCGGTCACTTTACCGAACACTGCGTAGCCCCAGCCTTGAACGTTCTTGCCGCTGTGGTTGAGGAAGCTGTTGTCGGCCACGTTGATGAAGAACTGCGCGGAAGCCGAATGCGGCTCCATGGTGCGAGCCATGGCGATGGTGTACTTGTCGTTGGAAAGACCGTTGTCGGCTTCGTTCTGGATGCTTGGACGCTTGTCTTTCTTTTCCTTCATGCCTGGCTCGAAACCGCCGCCCTGGATCATGAAGTTACCGATGACACGGTGGAATACGGTGTTTTCGTAGTGGCCGGCTTTGACGTACTCGATGAAGTTGGCCACGGTGATCGGGGCCTTTTCAGCGTTCAGTTCGATGACGATGTCACCGTGGTTGGTGGTCAGTTTGACTTGAGTCATGATTACTACTCTATTCAAGGAATTCGTGGCTTTCGGGGCGCAGCGTGACGCGTGCGAGCCCATACCTGTCTGGCGAAAAATCACCAAGGTGCGCAGTTTAGCGCGATGGCCGCGAATTTCGAGGCTGTTTTTCATATCCGGTGGATTAAAAGCAGCAGTTTCAGGGCCTGCTCTGTCAGGTGCCTGACCGCATCGGCTATGATAGCGGCTTTGTTTTGTCAGGCCTCCATGAAGGCCACGCACTTGTACGTTCAAGGATCCTATGAGCAAGCCCACTGTCGACCCGACTTCGAATGCCAAGACCGGCCCTGCCACGCCGGTCAACTTCCTGCGCCCGATCATCCAGGCGGATCTGGATTCGGGCAAGCACACGCAGATCGTCACCCGTTTCCCGCCTGAGCCCAACGGCTACCTGCACATCGGCCACGCCAAGTCGATCTGTGTGAACTTCGGCCTGGCCCAGGAGTTCGGCGGCGTCACCCACCTGCGTTTCGACGACACCAACCCGGCCAAGGAAGACCAGGAATACATCGACGCGATCGAAAGCGACGTCAAGTGGCTGGGTTTCGAATGGGCCGGTGAAGTGCGCTACGCCTCGCAGTATTTCGACCAGTTGCACGAGTGGGCGGTCGAGCTGATCAAGGCGGGCAAGGCCTACGTCTGCGACCTGACACCTGAACAAGCCAGGCAATACCGTGGCAGCCTGACCGAGCCCGGCAAGAACAGCCCGTTCCGCGACCGTAGCGTCGAAGAGAACCTGGACCTGTTCGCCCGCATGAAGGCCGGCGAGTTCAAGGACGGCGAGCGCGTACTGCGGGCCAGGATCGACATGGCGTCGCCGAACATGAACCTGCGCGACCCGGTGCTGTACCGCATCCGCCACGCCCCTCACCACCAGACCGGCGACAAGTGGTGCATCTACCCGAACTACGACTTCACCCATGGTCAGTCGGACGCCATCGAAGGCATTACCCACTCGATCTGCACCCTGGAGTTCGAAGGCCACCGTCCGCTGTACGACTGGTTCCTCGACAACCTGTCGGTGCCGGCGCACCCGCGTCAGTACGAGTTCTCCCGTCTGAACCTGAACTACACCATCACCAGCAAGCGCAAGCTCAAGCAGCTTGTGGACGAGGGCCACGTCAATGGCTGGGACGACCCGCGCATGTCCACACTGTCGGGCTTCCGTCGTCGTGGCTACACACCGAAGTCGATCCGCAACTTCTGCGAAATGATCGGCACCAACCGTTCCGACGGCGTGGTGGATTTCGGCATGCTCGAATTCAGCATCCGTGACGACCTCGACCACAGCGCCCCGCGCGCCATGTGCGTACTGCGTCCGCTGAAAGTCGTGATCACCAACTACCCGGAAGGCCAGGTCGAGAACCTCGAGCTGCCGTGCCACCCGAAAGAAGACATGGGCGTGCGGGTTCTGCCGTTCGCCCGTGAGCTCTATATCGACCGTGAAGACTTCATGGAAGAGCCGCCGAAAGGCTACAAGCGCCTGGAGCCAGCCGGTGAAGTGCGTCTGCGTGGCAGCTACGTGATCCGTGCCGACGAAGCGATCAAGGACGCCGATGGCAACATCGTCGAACTGCGTTGCTCGTACGATCCGGAAACGCTGGGCAAGAACCCTGAAGGCCGCAAGGTCAAAGGCGTGATTCACTGGGTGCCGGCCGCTGCCAGCGTCGAATGCGAAGTGCGTCTGTACGATCGCCTGTTCCGTTCGCCGAACCCTGAGAAGGCCGAAGACGGCGCCAGTTTCCTGGACAACATCAACCCTGACTCACTGCAAGTCCTCACCGGTTGTCGTGCCGAGCCTTCGCTGGGCAATGCACAGCCGGAAGACCGTTTCCAGTTCGAGCGCGAAGGTTACTTCGTCGCGGATATCAAGGACTCGAAACCGGGCGCTCCGGTATTCAACCGTACCGTGACCCTGCGTGATTCGTGGGGCCAGTGATTTAGAGCCAAGGAATAATCGTGCTTACGATCTACAACACGCTCACCAAGAGCAAAGAAGTCTTCAAGCCGCTGGATGGCAACAAGGTGCGCATGTACGTCTGCGGGATGACCGTGTACGACTACTGCCACCTGGGCCACGGCCGCAGCATGGTCGCGTTCGACCTGGTGACCCGCTGGCTGCGGTTCAGCGGTTATGACCTGACCTACGTGCGCAACATCACCGACATTGACGACAAGATCATCAACCGGGCCAACGAGAACGGCGAATCGTTCGAAGCGTTGACCGAGCGCATGATCGCGGCGATGCACGAAGATGAAGCGCGCCTGAACATCAAGAAACCGGACATGGAGCCGCGCGCCACCGACCATATCGCCGGCATGCACGCGATGATCCAGACCCTGATCGACAAGGGTTATGCCTATGCACCGGGTAACGGCGACGTGTACTACCGCGTCGCGAAGTTCATGGGCTACGGCAAACTGTCGCGCAAGAAGATCGAAGACCTGCGCATTGGCGCCCGCATCGAAGTCGACGAGTCGAAGCAGGACCCGCTGGACTTCGTGCTGTGGAAAGCCGCCAAGCCGGGCGAGCCGAGTTGGGAATCGCCGTGGGGTGCCGGGCGTCCGGGCTGGCACATCGAGTGCTCGGTGATGTCCACTTGCTGCCTCGGTGAGACCTTCGATATTCATGGCGGCGGCAGCGATCTTGAGTTCCCGCACCACGAAAACGAAATCGCCCAGAGTGAAGCGGCCACCGGCAAGACCTACGCCAACGCGTGGATGCATTGCGGGATGATTCGCATCAATGGCGAGAAGATGTCCAAGTCCCTGAACAACTTCTTCACCATTCGCGACGTGCTCGACAAGTACCACCCGGAAGTCGTGCGTTACCTGCTGGTGTCGAGCCACTACCGCAGCGCGATCAACTACTCGGAAGACAACCTCAAGGACGCCAAAGGCGCTCTGGAGCGTTTCTACCACGCGCTGAAAGGCCTGCCGACGGTTCCGGCCGCCGGTGGCGAAGCCTTTGTCGAGCGTTTCACCCAGGTGATGAACGACGACTTCGGCACGCCGGAAGCCTGTGCGGTGCTGTTCGAAATGGTGCGCGAGATCAACCGTCTGCGTGAGAGCGATCTCGATGCGGCGGCAGGTCTGGCGGCGCGTTTGAAAGAACTGGCCAGCGTGCTCGGTGTGTTGCAGCTTGAAGCCGATGAATTCCTGCAAGCCGGTGCTGAAGGCCGGGTCGATGCAGCCGCAGTCGATGCGCTGATTCAAGCGCGCCTGATCGCCCGTGCCAACAAGGACTGGGCCGAGTCGGACCGCATCCGCGACCAGCTCACCGCCATGGGCGTGGTGCTGGAAGACGGCAAGGGCGGCACGACGTGGCGTCTGGCTGACTGATCGCTTGCTTGAGCTAAAAACAAAACCCGCCTTGTGCGGGTTTTTGTTTGATGGAAGTCATCTTTGTCGGGATAGAACGGGTTAAACCAAAATAGCGAGAGCTGTGTATTGGGCAACTAAAGGGGCAGCGGTGAGCAGCTTCATAGGTTCTGTGATTGCAGTTGCAACAATGAGGCGGTCGAACGGATCGCGATGGTGATGTTCGAGATCTTTCACCGCAATGGCGTGTTCTGAAGTGACGGGCAACTCTATGAAACCGCTTTCGAGGCAGTATTCTCGAATCTCTTCCAAATCAACGTTCAGCTTTCCAAGTCCAACCTTGATCGCCATCTCCCAGAAAGTAGCTGCGCTGATGTAAATGTCGGCAGCGCTCTCAATGAGTTTTCTGGCTCTGTCGGATAGCTTTGGGTCATCACTGAGAGTCCAAAGCAGAATATGCGTATCGAGTAAAACCCTCATCCGTGAGTCCCTTCAAATGCGTCCAGCATTTCGTCCGGTAGCGGCGCATCAAAGTCTTCAGGCAATGTCAGTTTGCCCTTCATCGCTCCGATGCGACGTCCGGTGGGTTTTCCTACGGGAACAAGGCGGGCAAGGGCTCGACCATGTTTAGCAATCGTGATGATCTGTCCGGAAGCAGCGTCATCGACCAGTTTGGACAAATTGTTTTTTGCTTCGCCTAACGGAACGATGATCATGATATCCCTCCAATATTCTGGACAAATATAGCCAGAATTTTTTGGGTAGGCAAAGATGAGCGGACAATAGGTCAAGTTGTCATGTGTTGAGTCGGCGGTGAAAGGTCTGGAGGTTTTTGAACTCGCTGGCGTTTCAGGAGTGCCCCGTACCAGCATGTTGCGTTGTGGCTCACTCGCCGGGCATTCAAAACCTTCGACCCACTCTGAAAAAATATCTCGTTTCATTGAATGCTCCTGATAGCCCGTCACTCACCTTAGCGCCCGGTAGCATCAGCCGGATGTCAGCCGTTACCGGTCTCTTTGCAGGCACATTCCGAGAGAGGGGAGAGCAGTCCCCAAACGCAAAAACGGCACCCGAACAGACTGTGTGAAAACCTAGCAATCTGCTGGCCGGTTAAAGAAAATGCCCGTATC
>CAYNGZ010000202.1:0-9904 GCA_964396695.1 uncultured Pseudomonas sp. | reverse complement strand
CAGCTCCCGCCACGAGGAAAGCGAGACCGAGCGAGGGGACGATCGGAAGGCCGAGCGCAACATTGCCGAGATAACCGGCGAAGGCGCCTATTGTCGCATGCGAGGCCAGCGCGAAATTCGGGAAGCGCAGCACGGCATAGATCGCGGTGAGGCCAATCGCCGGAATCGCGAGGATGGTTCGGGTCATGACGCCGGTGACGAGCTGTTGAAGGTCCTTGCCAGCCATATCAAGGGTTCGACCCGCAGTCACGACGATGTGGTCGCCCGGTTTGGCGGCGATGAGTTCTGCATACTCATCAGCCTGCATGATCGCGAAGAAGCACGGCACATGGCCCAACGCATCATGCAAAAGATGAAGGATCCGATCGAGCTGGCCGGCCGACGCATGGTCATGACCACCAGCATCGGCATCAGCGTGTTTCCCGATGACGGCAAGAGCTGTGAAGAGCTGTTGAAAAACGCCGACCTGGCTCTCTACCAATCCAAGGCCAATGGCCGTAACGGCCTGCACTTTTTCAGTTCCAACCTGAAAACCAAGGCGACAATGGAACTGCAACTCGAAGAAGAGCTGCGCAGTGCCTTACGTGACGAAGCCGGGTTGACGCTCTATTACCAGCCGATCTACGACCTCAAAAGCAGCCAGGTCACCAAACTCGAAGCACTGATTCGCTGGCAGCACCCGCTGCACGGTTTGCTTGCGCCCGACCGTTTCATCGCGATCGCCGAAGCCAACGGTTTGATTGCCGAACTCGACAACTGGGTGCTGCGCAAGGCCTGCGAGGACCTGAGCGAGCTGTCCAGGCACGGCTGCGAGTCGTTGAAAATCGCCGTGAACTGCTCACCCCTCAATCTCGCTCGCGAGGAGCTTGCCGAAGAAGTCGAAAGTGCGCTGCGAGCCGCCGGCGTCGCACCGCAGAGGCTGGAGCTGGAAGTCACGGAAAACGCGCTGATGGGCAACATCGCCAATACGCTGGTGCTATTGCGCAAAATTCGGGTGCTCGGTGTTTCACTGTCGATCGACGACTTTGGCACCGGTTACTCGTCGCTGGCCTACCTCAAGCGTTTACCTCTGAACACCCTGAAAATAGACCGTTCGTTTATCCAGGACATTCCCAAGGCCACCCAGGACATGGAGATCGTCCAGGCCATTATCCTCATGGCCCACACCCTGCATTTGCAGGTCGTCACCGAAGGCGTTGAAACCCTGGAGCAATACCAGTTCCTCGAACGCTTCGGTTGCGACTTTGTTCAAGGTTATCTGTTGAGCCGCCCGGTGCCGCTGGCTGAATTGCGCCCGGTACTGAACGAAATCAACCAGCGTAAACACGCACACACCGTCAGCCCGCTGAACCTGGCCCACGGTACAGATGGATCAATGTCGCGGGATCTTTTTCCAGATACCCTTGGCCACCATGCAAGCGCATCAACTGGGCAGCCAGTCCACTGATCGGTGTCGCCGAGCCTTGCTCGCGGGAAAACTTCACCGCACCGTCGAGATCCTTGAGCAACGTTCGCACATGCCACTTTACGGGCTCGAAACGGCTCTCGGCCATTTGCGGGGCGAGTATCTGCAAGGGTTTCGAATCGGCAAACAATTTGCCTCAGTTCGATTAAAGATCGCCAAATATTGGCCGATTCATCATGACTCAGGAAAGGATTCCCCCTAGCGACGCTCAGGTAAAGCCCTATCGCTGGGGACAGTATCGCGCTGTAAAGTCGCGAGCTCTTTATTCGTAATGGCCTGATGATATCTCGCCGCCGAACCAACCCGTCCAGGTACATGGCGCCCAATGACTTCTAAAAATAATCCTGCCCCTGCGGTATCCGAACTGACGCTCACCGCCGCCACGGATAAACCCTCAGTCCCGAAGCCATTGACCAGCACGCGAGCGCTTGCGACTCAGCAGTACCTGTATTTCACCGAGACCAACACCGATCGCATCCTCGACAACCTCGATGGCCTGCGCGATCTGGTGTTCCCCAAGCCGCCGCACCTGGAAGACGCCCACGAACTGCATCCGCAGGAGTTCCCCTCGGTGTGCCTGATCGGTCTGGGTCGCTGCGGTTCGAACATTGCGCTGGACGTCGCGGAACTGGTGTACAACGCCCGCAAGTTCTACCTCAACGAATTCAACAACGAAGACAAACCCTACGCTGAAAAGGGCTACAGCCCTGCGCAATGGATTCGCCACAACCTGAAACTGGGTGCCGGCAAGGCCACCAAACCGGTGTTTCTGGTCGAGCCGCTGGTGATGCTCGGCGACCTGGACAAGGACATCGCCGGACGTATCCGCTTCTCGCGCAAGGGCGAAAAAAGCGGCTTCCTGCGCGACTACAGCAAAATGAAGATCATGGACCTCTCGGAAGTCCACGCCGGTGGCGCCGGTAACGCGCCGATCCTCGGCCAGTACCTGGCGAAGATCATCCTGAACAAGGACACCCAACGATTCTCCAGCCCCGACTGGAAAATGATCCACTCGTACCTGATCGACAGCTGCGGCATCAAGGCCAACCAGTCGCGCCTGTACTTCTCGATCTTCAGCGCCGGTGGCGGTACCGGTTCGGGCATGGCCTCGGAGTTCGGCCTGGCCCAACAGCACTCCTACATGAACAAGACGTTCGACACCAAACCGGTGGACGAGCACGACAGCAAGAGCGGCCACTCCTTCGTTTTCGAGCCGATCTTCACCAGCGGTATTTGCGTACTACCGAACATTTCCGATCACCGCAGCGAAATGTCTGAAGCACTGCACATCAACGCCGGTCGTCTGCTGTGCAAGTACCTGTCGGAGGAATGGGATTTCTCGTACAACTTCGCCAACGAAGACAGCAGCGAAGCGAGCGTCATGGGCCGCATCCGTCCATGGAACGCGATGATGCTGATCTCTAACGACATCATGCGTTACGCCGAAGAGAACGATGACGGCAATATCCAGAACATTGATGTCAATGCCATGGAAAAGCACGCCAACCAGTACATCTCGCAGCAGATTTTCAACATTCTGACGGCCCAGGCGGTCACCACCGACTACGACCAGAACTATTTCCGTCGGGCCGGCATCGACATCGGCGAAACCATTCGCCTGGACGCCAACGACCTGTTCATGAGTCTGGCCGGGCCAGTGGCGATTGCCTACGCCGAGTCGGTGGTGCCAGAACAACCGGCGCCAAGCAGTGACAAATTCAAGGTGTTCGACAAAGAGCCGCAACGCCTGAACATCGACGACTTGTTCTTCCGCTCCATCGACCTGCCGCACTTCAACAAGGTGACCCAGGCGATCGAAGGCATCAGCCTGTTGCCGATCGAGTCCAAGCGCTATCGCGCGTCGCTGGAGCAGTACAAGAACTCGGGGTACGACGCTGCCGCTTTGCATGACCTGCACTTCTTCAAGAACTGCTCGTCGGTGGTGTCGATCGTTTCGTTGCCCAAGGATTACAAGCTGTCCTACATGGACCTGAACCGGTTGAAGACCCACCTCAACAGCCTGTTCCCCAACACCACGCTCAAGCGTTATGCGCTGGTGATCGGTGCCTCGGCCAACCTTTCGCTGACCACCCTGATCGCCAAGAGCCCGTGCCTGTCGGATGATTTCCTGACCTTGATCGTGGCCTTCATCAAACGCTGCTTTGCGCGCAATCCGTACCGTTTCGACGAAACGCTGGACAACTCGATCCTCGACTTCATCATTCAGGAAGACTTCGATGAGGCCAAAATCGACGATCTGCTCAACGAGTTCGAAAACCCGGCGAAAATCCTCGACACCAACTGGTATGCGATCAAGCCGATGTACGAGAAGAAGTACCGCGAACTGATCAACGACAAGGACAAATTTGTCTCGATCAACGACATCCGTCTGTCGCGCGATTGCGTGAAAAAGGCCATCAAGTACCTGCGCGAGATCTACCGTCACCGCATCGGCAAGACCAAGGTCATCTCGCTGAATAACCACACCGGCAAAACCGCGTAATAAGCGGCCTGACATTCACCGCATCAGCTTCAGACTTACCAACATCCAGAAACAATTAAGCAGCCTTTCGGCTGCTTATTAAACTG
Organism: uncultured Pseudomonas sp.; assembly: GCA_964396695.1. Taxonomy (GTDB): domain Bacteria; phylum Pseudomonadota; class Gammaproteobacteria; order Pseudomonadales; family Pseudomonadaceae; genus Aquipseudomonas. The sequence goes on along the minus strand of CAYNGZ010000202.1, from coordinate 5,850 downwards.
TTCCCGTTACGTTTACGTAACCTTCCCCCATGCCCGCCTGTGGCATTTCTCTACGGCAACCTGCTATCACGCTACTCGGCTACACACTTTTGCCCGAGCGCCACCAGCACCAAATCAGTGCGTCCATTCAGGCCTGCGCCCTTTCCTGGATCAGAATCCACGGCGAAACCACCACCGCCCAAAGTGCCGGATCACGCTCGACCAGATCCAGCGCCCGCGTCGCAGACACTTTGGCAACCTTCTCGGCAGCCAGCCAGGCAGCCACTTTCGCGCCCTGATCCTCGGCCACGGCTTCGGCGACTTCGATCAAATCCAGATCGGCCTCGACCCACAATAGGGCACCCTTGGCGAAGAACGGTTCGAGTTCCTTCCAGGTAATAGATGCGGTTTCACCAAGCAGCTTGGCATAGAGGGTGCTAGGTTCTTGAATCATGGGGCCTGTCCGGAAAAGAAATCGGCGCAATCATAACGTCGGTGCTCTGGCAGAAAAACCCGGATGCAACAGAGTCATTGATCGAGAACTGCAGGAAAGCAAGGATCGCCGCTGAATCAGGCCACCACCGAGCTAAAGTCCCGCCGCAATTCTGTCTTTTTCGTTCAAAAATGCGACACCCTCAGGTTTTGCCCCTGAGCGCCAGCTTTCCAAGCGAACAATCGGCGCTCTACACTGTACCGGTACAGTTGTCGGGGGGCATTTCCGGAGGATATCCAGGATATCGATCCGGTTCTGTGGCCCTGGCCGCCAGGACTATAAAAATTACAACAGTAAGAGTGGAGCACTATGAATAAGGCTACTAAGCAGATTTCCAAACTGTTTGCCGCTATGGTTCTGGCCGGAGTCGCCAGCCATTCGTTCGCAGCTGACACCATCAAGATCGGCATCGCCGGCCCTAAAACCGGTCCTGTGACCCAGTACGGTGACATGCAGTTCACCGGCGCCAAAATGGCCATCGAGCAGATCAATGCCAAGGGCGGTGTCGACGGCAAGATGCTCGAAGCCAAAGAATACCACGACCCGTGCGACCCTAAACCACCCGTTGCCGTCCCCAAACAACGGGTCAACGGACGCGTCAAGTTCGGTGTCGGTTCACTCCTCCCACCCTCCCCCCAGCCGGCTTCGGACATCTACGAAGACGAAGGCGTGATCATGATCACCCCGGCTGCCACCAGCCCGGACATCACTACCCGTGGCTACAAAATGGTGTTCCGCACCATCGGCCTGGACAGCGCCCAGGGCCCTGCCGCCGGTAACTACATCGCCGATCACGTGAAGCCGAAAATCGTTGCTGTTTTGCACGACAAACAGCAATACGGTGAAGGCATCGCCACCGCCGTGAAGAAAACCCTCGAAGGCAAAGGCGTCAAGGTTGCCGTGTTCGAAGGCCTGAACGCCGGCGACAAGGACTTCTCCTCGATCATCCAGAAACTCAAGCAAGCCAACGTCGACTTCGTCTACTACGGCGGCTACCACCCGGAACTGGGCCTGATCCTGCGTCAGTCCAAGGAAAAAGGCCTGAACGCCAAGTTCATGGGCCCGGAAGGTGTCGGCAACGAATCGATCTCGCAGATCGCCCAGGACGCTTCCGAAGGCCTGCTGGTGACCCTGCCGAAGTCTTTCGACCAGGATCCGGCCAACAAGGCACTGGTTGACGCGTTCGCCGCCAAGAAGCAGGACCCGAGCGGTCCGTTCGTGTTCCCGGCCTACTCGGCAGTCGAAGTGATCGCTGAAGGCATCAAGGCCGCGAAGAGCGAAGACACCGCCAAAGTGGCCAGCGCTATCCGTGCCGGCACCTTCAAAACCCCGACCGGTGATCTGTCGTTCGACGAGAAGGGCGACCTGAAGAACTTCAAGTTCGTGGTTTACCAGTGGCACTTTGGCAAACCTAAAACCGAAGTTTCGCCTCAGTAAGGCGCTGCCTGACTGACTGCCAATAAAGCCCACGGCGTGCCGTGGGCTTTGTTTTACGAGGTAATGGGCCGTGCCTCCGTGATCCGGAAGCCTCCCCACCTGAAAATCTCAAAACCGTCATCAGCGGTTCGCTGGCAAAACTCACGTTCGAAGTGGATGCAGATCCACGGGACCTGAGCGGGAAAATGACTCCACCAGTGAAATGCGTATCAGGTTTTTAGGAGCGCTGTAATGCCTGAGATCTATCACTTTTTCCAACAGCTGGTTAATGGTCTGACCATTGGCAGCACGTATGCCCTGATCGCCATCGGCTATACGATGGTTTACGGCATCATTGGAATGATTAACTTCGCCCATGGCGAGGTCTACATGATCGGTTCCTACGTGGCCTTCATCGTCCTTGCCGGACTGGCCATGCTGGGTATCCACTCCCTGCCGCTATTGATGACCGCCGCATTCCTGGCGACCATCGTTGTCACCAGTGCCTACGGCTACAGTATCGAACGGATCGCCTACCGCCCTCTGCGGGGCAGTAACCGCCTGATCCCGCTGATCTCGGCCATCGGCATGTCGATCTTCCTGCAAAACACCGTACTGCTCTCGCAGGACTCCAAGGACAAATCGATCCCCAATCTGATTCCGGGCAGCTTCAGCTTCGGTCCAGGCGGGGCACAGGAAGTGCTGATCTCCTACATGCAGATCCTGGTGTTCGTGGTGACCCTGGTGGTGATGCTCTGCCTGACCACGTTCATTTCGCGTTCACGCCTGGGACGTGCCTGCCGGGCCTGCGCCGAAGACATCAGAATGGCCAACCTGCTGGGCATCAACACCAACAATATCATCGCCCTGACCTTCGTCATCGGTGCTGCCCTGGCAGCCGTGGCGGCTGTACTGCTGAGCATGCAGTACGGCGTGATCAACCCGAACGCCGGATTCCTGGTGGGCCTCAAGGCCTTTACCGCGGCAGTGTTGGGCGGCATCGGCAGCATTCCGGGCGCCATGCTCGGTGGTCTGGTGCTGGGGGTGGCCGAAGCATTCGGCGCCGATATATTCGGTGACCAGTACAAGGACGTGGTGGCTTTCGGTCTTCTGGTTCTGGTGTTGTTATTCCGGCCAACCGGCCTGCTGGGCCGTCCGGAGGTTGAGAAAGTATGATCAGGAATCTTAAACAGGCGTTCTTCAGCGCACTATTGGTCTGGGCTGTGGCGTATCCGGTACTCGGCCTGAAACTGTCCATCGCCGGCATCCACCTCGAAGTACAGGGTGCCACGACCTCCACGCTGATCATCATCGCCGTCTGCTCGGTACTGATGTTCCTGCGGGTGCTGTTCGACCGCGAATACACGGCCGCCATGCGCTCCGTGCCCAAAGGCAAACTGATCCCGGCTGGCGCCAGCCACTTCCTGACCCTGCCCAGCACCCAACGCTGGGTTATCATGGGGTTGATCGTCGTCGCTCTGGTCTGGCCGTTCTTCGGCTCGCGCGGTGCGGTGGATATCGCCACGCTGATCCTGATCTATGTGCTGCTCGGTCTGGGCCTGAACATCGTGGTCGGTCTGGCCGGTCTGCTCGACCTGGGCTACGTCGGTTTCTACGCGGTAGGCGCCTACAGCTATGCGCTGCTGTCGCACTACTATGGCCTGAGCTTCTGGATCTGCCTGCCAATCGCCGGCTTGATGGCAGCGACCTTCGGCTTCCTGCTGGGCTTCCCGGTGTTGCGTCTGCGCGGTGACTATCTGGCGATCGTGACCCTGGGCTTCGGTGAGATCATCCGTCTGTTCCTGCGTAACCTGACCGGTCTCACGGGCGGACCGAACGGTATCAGCAACATTCCCAAACCGTCGCTGTTCGGCCTGAGCTTCGACAGAACGGCCGCCGAAGGCATGCAGACCTTCCACGAGTTCTTCGGCCTGACGTACAACCCGGTCAGCAAGGTGGTTTTCCTCTACCTGGTGGCGCTGTTGCTGGCGCTGTTCGCACTGTTCGTGATCAACCGCCTGCTGCGCATGCCGATCGGCCGTGCCTGGGAAGCGCTGCGTGAAGATGAGATCGCCTGCCGTGCCCTGGGCCTGAACCCGACCGTGATCAAGCTGTCGGCCTTCACCCTGGGTGCCTGCTTCGCCGGTTTTGCCGGTAGCTTCTTCGCCGCACGTCAAGGGCTGGTCACGCCGGAGTCGTTCACCTTCATCGAGTCGGCCACCATCCTCGCCATCGTGGTATTGGGTGGCATGGGCTCACAGTTGGGCGTGGTCCTCGCGGCTGTCGTGATGATCCTGTTGCCCGAGCTGATGCGTGACTTCAGCGAATACCGCATGTTGATGTTCGGCGCCTTGATGGTGCTGATGATGATCTGGCGCCCACAAGGTCTGCTGCCCATGCAACGTCCTCACATGGAGCTGCGTAAATGAGCAGAGAGATTCTGAAAGTAGACGGCCTGAGCATGCGTTTTGGCGGCTTGCTGGCGGTCAATAGCGTGGCCCTGAGCGTAAAAGAGAAACAGGTGGTGTCAATGATCGGCCCTAACGGCGCCGGCAAGACCACCGTGTTCAACTGCCTGACCGGTTTCTACAAGCCCACCGCCGGCACTATCCAGCTCAACGGTGAAGCGATCGAAGGCCTGCCCGGCCACAAGATCTCCGGTAAAGGCGTGGTGCGGACCTTCCAGAACGTGCGGTTGTTCAAGGAAATGACCGCCGTGGAAAACCTGCTGATCGCTCAGCACCGCCACCTGAACACCAACTTCCTGGCCGGTCTGTTCAAGACGCCAGCGTTTCGCCGCAGCGAACGCGAGGCCATGGAATACGCCGAGTTCTGGCTCGACAAGGTCAACCTCAAGGAGTTCGCCAACCGGCCGGCCGGCACCCTGGCCTATGGTCAGCAACGCCGCCTGGAAATCGCCCGCTGCATGATGACCCGTCCAAGCATCCTCATGCTCGACGAACCGGCCGCCGGCCTCAACCCGCGGGAAACCGACGACCTCAAGGCGCTGATCGGCACCCTGCGTGAAGAGCATAATGTGACCGTGCTGCTGATCGAACACGACATGAAACTGGTCATGAGCATTTCCGACCACATTTTCGTGATCAACCAGGGCACGCCCCTGGCCAACGGCACACCGGAGCAGATCCGGGATAACCCTGAAGTGATCAAAGCCTACCTGGGGGAAGCGTAAATGCTGCAGTTCGAAAACGTTTCCACCTTCTACGGCAAGATCCAGGCCCTGCACAGCGTCAACGTCGAAGTCCGTCAGGGCGAGATCGTCACGCTGATCGGTGCCAACGGCGCCGGCAAGTCCACCCTGCTGATGACCCTGTGCGGTTCGCCGCAAGCCCATAGCGGCAGCATTCGCTACATGGGCGAAGAACTGGTCGGCCAGGACTCCGCGCGAATCATGCGTAAAAGCATCGCCGTGGTCCCGGAAGGTCGTCGGGTATTTGCCCGTCTGACCGTGGAAGAAAACCTCGCCATGGGCGGGTTCTTCACCGACAAGGGCGATTATCAGGAGCAAATGGACAAGGTCCTGGGACTGTTCCCGCGACTCAAGGAGCGCTTCACCCAGCGCGGCGGCACCATGTCTGGCGGCGAACAGCAAATGCTCGCCATCGGCCGGGCGCTGATGAGCAAACCCAAGCTGCTGCTGCTCGACGAGCCGTCGCTGGGTCTGGCGCCTATCATCATCCAGCAGATCTTCGACATCATCGAACAGCTGCGCAAGGATGGTGTAACGGTGTTCCTGGTCGAGCAAAACGCCAACCAGGCATTGAAAATCGCCGACCGCGCCTATGTACTGGAAAACGGCCGGGTGGTGATGCAAGGCACCGGTGAAGCCCTGCTGAGCGACCCTAAAGTACGCGACGCGTACCTGGGCGGCTAAGCCCTGCTGCAACATCGGCATAGGGGGCGGCCTTCATAGGCCGCTCCCCTGCCACACCACCTGGCAT
>CAYNGZ010000201.1:0-9916 GCA_964396695.1 uncultured Pseudomonas sp. | reverse complement strand
CCCATGTTCCTTACGCGACAGCGCGGCCTCGAAGAGGGGGCGGCCCCTCCTACTGGTCTTCCGCGCCTTGCAGCGGTTCGTCACCCAGCAGCAAATCCTTGTCTTGGCCGATCTGTTCTTCTTCGAACATACGCCACACATGGTCATCCTGGCTGCCCAGCAGCTCGACGAAGCGCCGGCCTTCGACCTTGTCGGTCAACTGACCGATATAACGACCCGGTTCGGTCTCGCTGCGGGTCAGGGTGATCTTGCGATCCTTATCCGGTTGGGTCGGCGAGATCAGGTTCAGTTCCAGCGTCCTGGGTGCGCTGTTGCCGGTCAGGCGCAGGTCGACTTCGCCGGTGACGTCATCCAGGTGCACGCTGGCGCGCAACAGCAGGGTCTGGGCCAGCAGCTCGCGGTCCAGCGAGCGATTGATGCCTTTGCCCGCCTCGTAGTAGTTGTCGTTGACCAGGTTGTCCGGGTTGTTCACCGCGATAGTCACCATGGACAGGGTCAGCGTCACCGAACAGGCCAGGATGCCGATGATGATCCATGGCCAGAGATGCTTGTACCAGGGGCTGGTGGCAGTTGCTGCGGGCATGATGACTTCTCTCAACGAATTTGTGGGCCGATGAACCGGCTCTTGGCTTCAACGTGGACACTGGCGTTGTCGGCATCCTTGAGGATGAATTTCACCTCATTGGTGCTCGACGGCAGTTGTTCCGGTGCGCTCGACAACTCGACCGGCATGCTGAAAATTTCACCCGCGGCTACTGTGATCTCGCGCTTGCCTTGCAGCTTGAGGTCCGGCAGGCCGGTGGCTTCCAGCACGTAGGTGTGGTCGCGCTGGTCCTTGTTCATGACTTTGAGGCTGTAGACGTTTTCGATCCGGCCTTCGGCGTTCTCGCGATACAGCACGCGGTCTTTGCTGACATCGAAGCCGACCAGCGAGCGCATGAAGAACGCGGTGATCAGCAGACCGATCATCGCCAGCAACACTGCCGCGTAACCGATCAGGCGCGGACGCAGTTTATGGGTTTTTTGCCCGGACAGGTTGTGTTCGGTGGTGTAGCTGATCAGCCCGCGCGGATAGTCCATCTTGTCCATGATGCTGTCGCAGGCGTCGATGCAGGCGGCGCAGCCGATGCATTCGATTTGCAGGCCGTCACGGATGTCGATACCGGTCGGGCACACCTGAACGCACATGGTGCAGTCGATGCAGTCGCCCAGGCCCTGGGCCTTGTAGTCGATGCCTTTCTTGCGCGGCCCACGGGTTTCGCCACGGCGCGGGTCGTAGGAAACGATCAGTGTGTCCTTGTCGAACATCACGCTCTGGAAGCGCGCATAAGGGCACATGTAGATGCACACCTGCTCGCGCAACCAGCCGGCGTTGCCGTAGGTGGCGAGGGTGAAGAAGCCGACCCAGAAATACGACCAGCCGTCGGCTTGCCCGATGAAGAAGTCGATCGCCAGTTCACGGATCGGCGAGAAGTAGCCGACGAAGGTCATGCCGGTGACGAAGCCGATCAACAGCCACAGGGTGTGTTTGCTGAACTTGCGCAGGAATTTGTTGGCGCTCATCGGCGCCTTGTCGAGCTTGATGCGCTGGTTGCGGTCACCTTCGGTGACCTTCTCGCACCACATGAAAATCCAGGTCCAGACGCTCTGCGGGCAGGTATAGCCGCACCAGACACGTCCGGCGTACACGGTAATGAAGAACAGGCCGAAGGCGCTGATGATCAGCAGGCCGGACAGCAGAATGAAGTCCTGCGGCCAGAAGGTTGCGCCGAAGATGAAGAACTTGCGTTCCGGCAGGTTCCACCAGACGGCCTGGTGGCTGCCCCAATTGAGCCAGACCGTACCGAAATACAGCAGGAACAACACGGCACCGCCAACCATCCGCAGATTGCGGAACAGGCCGGTGAAGGCGCGGGTGTAGATTTTTTCCCGAGAGGCGTAGAGGTCGACGCTGTCATTCGCGTTCCTGGCAGGCGGGGTGACGTCGTGTACCGGAATCTGGTTGCTCATCGTTGCGTCCCACGGCAGTGGAAAATGCCTCGGTCAGTACGTGCCGACCGCGGTCAAAAATGGGTGTTGCAGTGGCGCAATGATACGCCTGTCGCTCTATCTCAAGGGTGCGACCTTTGGTCGCGTTGGGGGAAATTCGTGGATGGTGTAGCAAATGTAACAAATCATGATGCAGGTCAATTGACTTGTTGAGTATAGCTGCCCGCTCAGCAAGGGTGCGACGGTGCGCCCGCAAGGGGGGACCGAATCCGGTTCACTAGTCCCATGCCTTCTTCTGTCTTGACGTTCATATGTACTGGAATGTATGGAACATGTTTTTAGTGGATTTTTTGAGCGTGCAAGTGTCAGAGAGTGTTGGACATATTTTCTGTTGATCTGCAGAGGCTGATTGTTTGTTAATTGTGAGTGGGCAATATATTTTGCAGTGGCTGCACTTAAGTGGCAGTTAAATATCAATGGAAATGGATTTCTATGACGCTCTATAAGAAAAGCAAGTTGTTGGTGTGTTTTGCGTTGGCGGTGATTATTCCTGTGGCCTATGGAGCCTCGTCAACAGAAACGCCACGCCATATGGTGTTTGTTTCGGACCCGCAATACCCCTGGACTGACCTTACCGATGATGGTTTGCCGGATCCAAGCAAGGAGGTACGTTCAAAAGAACTTATAGCGTTGCAATACTCCGATATTTCGAGTTTCAGGAGGATGAATGGCGGTGCATCCCGTATACCGGTGATGATTAACGGGGACATCACTGCATTTGGTCATGGTGGCGAGCGCTCATACATGAAGTCGGTTTTCGAGAATGAACTGGAAGGGATCTATGACTACGGGTTGGGTAATCATGACTATGCCAATAATGTGGATGACTGCTTTCTGAATAACTGTGCGGCTGGAAGTGTCAATGACCTCAAGGAGCGTTACTGGGGAACGGTCGACTCCATGGATCTGGGGGTCAGAAGTTCAGGTTTGGGGAAGGTTATTTATGGCAGTCTTGCTTATTCGAAAAGCTTTGGTGATGTGCATCTGGTGCAGTTGCATAACGAGCCGACTTATTCGGTGAGCTTCTCGGCTGGCAATCCGTTTGCGTCGACAGTATTTGAAATCACGCCTGCACTCGATTGGTTGGAGCGGGATCTGAAGAGTGCGCGGGCGCAGGGCAAGATCATTATTCTGAATATGCACAAAGTGTACGATTGGGATGGGAATGGTGAGCAGATTGCCAGGTTCCGGCAAATAATCGAAGAACATCGGGTGACGGCGATCTTTGGTGGGCACGATCACTGGGGAGCAGGAGAGTGGCGTAGATGGGAGGGGAAGGAGCGTTTCGGTGATGTGCCGGTATTCCTCAGCGGCTCCGCTTCGCAGCAAACCTACCTGATTACCGGTTTTTCCAATGACGGGCAGTCATTGACCGTCAGCGTTGTTGAAAACAGCAACTGGCCAAGCCGTAAAACGGTCAGTGTCATCCCTGTCGTCAGGTAGCCTGAAATGAAAACGGCCCCGCCAATTCACATTGGCGGGGCCGTTTATTGTTGCATCAAGCGTTTGCCTTACTGGGCGTCCGCTGCCTTTTCACCGTGAGAGAGGCTGTAGACGTAAGCGGCCAGCAGGTGAACCTTGTCGTTGCCTTGCAGCTGTTCTTGCGCAGGCATCTGACCCTGACGGCCGTAACGGATGGTCTGCTGCAGTTGAGCGAAGCTCGAACCGTAAATGAACGCTGCCGGGTGAGTCAGGTTCGGTGCGCCCATGGCTGGGGTACCTTTACCTTCCGGACCGTGGCAAGCCACGCAGTTGGCGGCGAAAATCTTCTGGCCGGCAACCGGATCAGCCTTGGTGCCTTCCGGCAGCTTGCGGCCATCGAGGTTGGTCAGTACGTAAGAGGCGACGTCGCTGACGCCTTGCTCGCCGATGACTTCACCCCAGGCTGGCATCACCGCGTGACGGCCGCCCATGATGGTGGTCTTGATGGTTTCCGGCTCGCCGCCCCAACGCCAGTCTTCGTCGGTCAGGTTAGGGAAGCCGTAAGCGCCTTTGGCGTCGGAGCCGTGGCAAACCGAGCAGTTGGAGGCGAACAGGCGGCCACCCATCTTCAGGGCTTGCGGGTCCTTGGCAACTTCTTCGATCGGCATGGCAGCGAATTTGGCAAAGATCGGGCCGAACTTGGCGTCCGACTTGGCCATTTCCTTTTCCCACTCGTGAACGCCGGTCCAGCCGGACTGACCGTTGGCGAACGGGGTTTGCTTCTCGTTGTCGAGGTAGCCGTAACCCGGCAGCAGGCCTTTCCAGTTGCCCAGGCCCGGGTACAGCGCCAGGTAGCCGAGAGCGAAGACGATGGTGCCGACAAACAGCATGAACCACCATTTCGGCAGTGGGTTGTCGTACTCCTCGATCCCGTCGAAGGAGTGGCCAACTGTTTCATCCGTCTGCTCGGCGCGCTGGCCCTTGCGGGTCGACAGCAGCAGCCAGGTCAGGGCGAAGATGGTACCCAGACTGAGGACTGTGACGTACAGACTCCAGAACGTAGTCATTCTTTGTTACTCCTAGAAGCTTGCTCGACGTGCTTGATAGCTTCGGGATCATCCGCGAAAGGCAGCAAGGTCGCGTCTTCAAACTCCGATTTGCGCTTGGGGCTGAAGACCCACAGCGCCAGCCCGATAAAGGCAACTATCACGACAACGGTGCCCAGGCCACGAATCATCCCGATATCCATCCAGATCACCGTTTGCTTTTGATGATGGTGCCCAGGCCTTGCAGATAGGCCACCAGCGCGTCCATTTCGGTTTTGCCCTTCACGGCATCTTTTGCACCGGCGATGTCTTCGTCGGTGTAAGGCACGCCGAGGGTGCGCAAGACTTCCATTTTCTTCGCGGTGTCCTTGCCGTCGAGCTTGTTTTCCACGAGGAACGGGTAAGCCGGCATTTTCGACTCAGGCACCACGTTGCGCGGGTTGTACAGGTGCGCACGCTGCCAGTCATCGGAGTAACGACCGCCGACCCGGGCCAGGTCCGGGCCGGTGCGCTTGGAACCCCAGAGGAACGGGTGGTCCCAGACGCTTTCGCCGGCCACCGAATAGTGGCCGTAGCGTTCGGTTTCGGCGCGGAACGGTCGGATCATCTGCGAGTGGCAGGCGACACAACCGTTGCCGATAAAGATGTCGCGGCCTTCCAGTTCCCGCGCCGGGCGTGGCGCCATGCCCTCGACCGGCTTTTTGGTGACGTCCTGAAAAAACAGGGGGACGATCTGGGTCAGGCCGCCGATGCTGACGGCGATAACCATGAAGAAGGCCAGCAGGCCAATATTCTTCTCGACTGCTTCATGCTTCATCAGTGAGCTCCAACTACAGCGATCTTGGCGGCGGCTTCAGCTTCTTCCGGGTTCGAGTCGCGTACGGTACGGAATACGTTGTAGGCCATGAACAGCATGCCGCTGGCGAAGAACGCACCGCCCAGGGCGCGAACGATGAAACCAGGGTGGCTGGCTTGCAGGGCTTCGACGAACGAGTAGGTGAGGGTGCCGTCGTCGTTGATTGCACGCCACATCAGGCCCTGGGTGATGCCGTTGACCCACATCGAGGCGATGTACAGAACAGTACCGATGGTCGCGAGCCAGAAGTGAGTGTTGATCAGGCCGATGCTGTGCATCTGCGTACGACCGAACAGTTTCGGGATCATGTGGTAGATGGCGCCGATCGAAATCATCGCTACCCAGCCCAAGGCACCGGCGTGTACGTGGCCGATGGTCCAGTCGGTGTAGTGCGACAGCGAGTTGACGGTCTTGATGGCCATCATCGGGCCTTCGAAGGTCGACATGCCGTAGAACGCCAGGGATACGACCAGGAATCGCAGGATCGGGTCGGTCCGCAGCTTATGCCAGGCGCCCGACAGGGTCATCATGCCGTTGATCATGCCGCCCCAGCTCGGCGCCAGCAGGATCAGCGACATGGCCATGCCCAGCGACTGCGCCCAGTCCGGCAGTGCGGTGTAGTGCAGGTGGTGTGGACCTGCCCAGATGTACAGGGTGATCAGTGCCCAGAAGTGCACGATCGACAGACGATACGAGTAGATCGGGCGCTCGGCCTGTTTAGGTACGAAGTAGTACATCATCCCCAGAAAACCGGTGGTCAGGAAAAAGCCGACCGCGTTGTGGCCGTACCACCACTGGATCATGGCGTCTGTCGCACCGGCATATGCCGAGTAGGACTTGAAGAAGCTGACCGGCAAGGAGGCGTGGTTGACGATGTGCAGCATCGCCGTTACGACGATGAAGGCACCGTAGAACCAGTTGCCCACGTAGATGTGCTTGGTCTTGCGCTTGACGATGGTGCCGAAGAACACCAGAGCGTAGGTGACCCAGACGATAGCCAGCAGGATAGCCAGAGGCCATTCCAGTTCCGCGTATTCCTTGGTGGTGGTGTAACCCAGCGGCAAGGTAACGATCGCGCCGACGATTACCGCCTGCCATCCCCAGAAGTGGAAGGCGGCCATGCTGTCGGAAATCAGTCGCGTTTGGCAGGTTCGCTGCACGACGTAATAAGAAGTGGCAAACAGTGCACAACCACCGAAGGCGAAAATCACCAGGTTGGTGTGCAACGGGCGTAGGCGTCCAAACGTCGTCCACGGCAGGCCGAAATTCAACTCCGGCCAGACCAGTTGTGAGGCGATGAAGACACCGAGCCCCATGCCAAGGATCCCCCAGACCACCGTCATGATGGCGAACTGGCGGACTACCTTATAGTTATAAGCAGTCGGACTGATTGCTGTGCTCATTCTAAGGTTCCACGGTTTAGGTGTTTTATTAGGGATAAAAATCGGTCGCAAGTATGGAGAAAGCGGGGGGTCATTGCAACGCGCCATGACCTGTGTCAATGCTTTCAAAAGCTGATTCTGCGGCCTTTCCATGCTCCGAGTAGGGACAAAATTGCCCATGGGAAAAATGTCCCGGCGGACGAAAAAGGCGAGGGGGTCGGGTCAGTTGTAACTGGGTATGTTCAAACGAGGCGGGCAGGTGACAGACGGCAATTTGCGCGACAGCCGGTATCTACCAGCCTTTGCGGCCTGTCATCGAACGGATTTCGTCGAACGCATCGTCTACGGTTGACCCTGACCGGCTGTTGCCAGTCCGCTTCGGAGCAAGCTTAGACGTGAATCCGTGGAACCGAAAGACGGGCCCAATGGAGGGTGCGACAATGCGTCGCAAAGGGACAGGGAACTGCCGCATTCGGGTGAATACGGCAGTCGAGCAGTCAGGATTTACCGGGTTGTGCTTTCAGCCTGCAAACGCTCGGCGCCGGTAGCGTGAGACAAGCTGTACACATACGCGGCCAGCAATTGCACCTTGTCATTGCCCAGCAGTTCGTTTTGCGCCGGCATGTGTCCCTGGCGACCGTGGCGAATGGTCTGCTGCAGTTGCGCCAGGCTGGTGCCGTAGATGAAACCTGCCGGTTGCGTCAGGTTCGGCGCGCCCATCAGTTCCGTGCCCTGGCCGTTTGCACCGTGACAGGCCACGCAGGTGGTGCTGAACGTTTGCTGTCCCGCTTGCAGGTCGGTGCCGCTGTCGGTGGGCAGTGGCAGGCCGGCGAGTTCGTGACGCACATAGGCCGCGACGTTTTTCACCCCGGTTTCGCCCAGTACTTCGCCCCAGGCCGGCATGGCCGCCATGCGTCCGCCCATGATGGTGGTCTTGATGGTGTCGGCACTGCCGCCCCAACGCCAGATGTTGTCGGCGAGGTTAGGGAAGCCGAAGGCGCCCTTGGCATCCGAGCCGTGGCAGACCGCGCAGTTGGAGGCAAACAGGCGTCCGCCCATTTTCAGCGCTTGCGGGTCTTTGGCGACTTCTTCCACGGGCATGGCCGCAAATTTGGCAAAGATCGGTCCGAACCTGGCGTCGGCCTTGGCCATTTCCTTGTCCCATTCCTTGGTCTGGGTCCAGCCGTCCTGATAGCCCGGCAGAATGCCTTTCCAGTTGCCCAGTCCCGGATAGAGGATCAGGTAACCGACGGCAAACACCAGCGTCCCGGCGAACAGCAGGAACCACCACTGCGGCAGCGGATTGTCGTATTCCTCGATGCCGTCGAAGGCGTGGCCCATGGTCTGGTCGACGCTGCCCTTGGTTTCGCCCTTGCGGGTGCCGATCAGCAGCCACGTCAGGCCGATCAGGCTGCCAATGGTCAGCACGCAGATCCACGTACTCCAGAAGGTGGTCATGGCCGGGTACTCCTCGTTGTTGCAGTGGCTTGGCTATGGGTGTCGTCGGGTTGCGGTTCATCGGCGAAGGGCAGCAGGCGTGCTTCGGCGAACTCCGGGTTGCGTTTGCCGTTGAACACCCACAGCGTCAGTTCGACAAAGGCTATGAATACGACGACGGTGCCCAGGCCGCGGATCATTCCGGTACTCATTTCGCTCTCTATAAAAGAAATGGCCATGGCTCACCTCTTGCTCTTGATCGCAGTGCCGAGCACTTGCAGGTAGGCGACCAGTGCGTCCATTTCGGTCTTGCCCTTGAGTGTTTCGACGCTGCCTGCGATGTCTTCGTCGGTGTACGGAACACCCAGCGTGCGCATGGCTCGCAACTTGGTTTCGGTGTGACTGCTGTCGAGCGCGTTGGCCACCAGCCAGGGGTAGGCGGGCATTTTCGACTCCGGCACGACGTTGCGCGGGTTGTACAAGTGCGCGCGGTGCCAGTCTTCCGAGTAGCGACCGCCGACCCGGGCCAGGTCCGGTCCGGTGCGCTTGGAGCCCCACAGGAACGGGTGATCCCAGACGCTTTCACCGGCCACCGAGTAGTGGCCGTAGCGCTCGGTCTCGGCGCGGAAGGGGCGAATCATCCGCGAATGGCAGCCGACGAAACCTTCCCGGATGAAAAGGTCGCGCTCTTCAAGCTGCAGCGCGGTTGAAGGCTTCAAGCCTAAGACCGGGCTTTTTGTTAGCTCCTTGAAAAATAGCTGGACATCATGGGGCAGGCAGACGGAGCACACCGCAAAGACCATCAGCAGTATCAGCAGGCCGACGTTTTTCTCAATCGTTTCGTGTTTCATGGCGGACTCCTCAGGCCATCTGCGCCGCGACGGCGATTTCGGCTGGCTGCGCGTCACGCACGGTGCGCCAGGTGTTGTAAGCCATCAGCAGCATGCCGCTCAGAAAGATCGCACCGCCCACCAGTCGCACGACGTAGCCAGGGTGGCTGGCCACCAGGGTTTCGACGAAGGAGTAGGTCAGCGTGCCGTCTTCGTTGACCGCGCGCCACATCAGGCCCTGGGCGATGCCGTTGACCCACATCGAGGCGATGTAGAGCACGGTGCCGATGGTTGCCAGCCAGAAGTGCGCGTTGATCAGACCGAGGCTGTGCATCTGCTCGCGGCCGAAGACATTCGGGATCATGTGGTACAGCGCGCCGATCGAGATCATCGCCACCCAGCCCAGTGCCCCGGCGTGAACGTGGCCGATGGTCCAGTCGGTGTAGTGGGAAAGGGCGTTGACCGTTTTGATCGCCATCATCGGCCCTTCGAAGGTCGACATGCCGTAGAACGCCAGGGACACCACGAGGAAGCGCAGAATCGGGTCGGTGCGCAACTTATGCCAGGCGCCCGACAGCGTCATCATGCCGTTGATCATCCCGCCCCAGCTCGGCGCCAGCAGGATCAGCGACATGGCCATGCCCAGCGACTGCGCCCAGTCCGGCAGTGCGGTGTAGTGCAGGTGGTGGGGACCGGCCCAGATGTACAGGGTGATCAGGGCCCAGAAGTGCACGATCGACAACCGATAGGAGTACACCGGCCGGCCGACCTGTTTCGGCACGAAGTAGTACATCATCCCCAGAAAACCGGTGGTCAGGAAGAAGCCCACCGCGTTGTGCCCGTACCACCATTGCACCATCGCATCGGTGGCCCCGGAATACACCGGATAGGACT
>CAYNGZ010000200.1:0-9955 GCA_964396695.1 uncultured Pseudomonas sp. | reverse complement strand
AGCGGGTAGACAGTGGAGGCGAGTCCATACATAGGAGCTGCCGCAGGCTGCGATCCTTTGACTTAACGGCACATAGCAAAACGCCCCGAACCAGTCGGGGCGTTTGCTTGTTCAGCGCTTGAGCGGAGGGCGAATTAAACGCCCGAAGCCTTGGCTGCTGCCACGTCTTTGATGGACAGTTTGATACGGCCGCGGTTGTCCACGTCCAGTACCAACACTTCCACTTCCTGGCCTTCTTTCAGGATGTCGGTCACTTTCTCAACGCGAGCGTCGCTCAGCATGGAGATGTGAACCAGACCGTCCTTGCCCGGCAGGATGTTGACGAATGCGCCGAAGTCGACGATGCGCTCAACCTTACCGACGTAGATCTTGCCGATTTCGGCTTCAGCAGTGATACCCAGAACGCGCTGACGAGCCGCTTCTGCCGCGTCCTTGGTTTCGCCGAAGATCTTGATCGAGCCGTCGTCTTCGATGTCGATCGAAGCCTTGGTCTCTTCACAGATCGCACGGATGGTCGCGCCGCCTTTACCGATAACATCACGGATTTTGTCGGTGTCGATTTTCATCGCAATCATGGTCGGCGCGTTTGCCGACAGTTCGGTACGCGACTGGCCAATGATCTGGTTCATCTGACCGAGGATGTTCAGGCGCGCTTCCAGGGCTTGGCCCAGAGCGATTTCCATGATTTCTTCGGTGATGCCTTTGATCTTGATGTCCATCTGCAGCGCGGTCACACCTTTGGAGGTACCGGCTACTTTGAAGTCCATGTCGCCCAGGTGGTCTTCGTCACCCAGGATGTCGGTCAGTACGGCGAATTTCTCGCCTTCTTTAACCAGACCCATGGCGATACCGGCAACCGGCGCCTTCATCGGCACACCAGCGTCCATCAGCGCCAGGGAAGCACCGCAGACCGAAGCCATGGAGCTGGAACCGTTGGATTCGGTGATTTCCGATACCACACGGATGGTGTACGGGAACACATCAGCCGCAGGCAGCATGGCCTGAACCGAACGACGGGCCAGACGGCCGTGACCGATTTCGCGACGACCAGCGCCCCCCATGCGACCACACTCGCCCACCGAGAACGGCGGGAAGTTGTAGTGCAGCATGAACGGGTCTTTTTTCTCGCCTTCCAGGGTGTCCAGCAGCTGTGCATCACGGGCAGTACCCAGTGTTGCAACAACCAGGGCCTGGGTCTCGCCACGGGTGAACAGGGCCGAACCGTGAGTCTTCGGCAGAACGCCGACTTCGATGTTCAGCGGACGTACGGTGCGGGTGTCACGACCATCGATACGCGGCTTGCCGTTGACGATGTTTTCGCGAACGGTGCGGTATTCGATTTCGCCGAACGCGGCTTTCACGTCACCGGCGGAAGGCGGGCCTTCTCCGCCGGAAAGGTTGGCAACCACCTGGTCAGGCAGCTAGCCCAGACGGGCATAACGGTCGGCCTTGACGGTGATGGGGTAAGCCTGGGAGATGGCGTCGCCGAATTCGGCGCGGATAGCCCCCAGCAGCTCGGTGGCTTCAGGCTGTGGAGCCCAGGTCCAGGTTGGCTTGGCAGCTTCGGCAGCCAGTTCTTTGACAGCCTTGATAACCGACTGGAATTCGTCGTGGGCGAACAGTACGGCGCCCAGCATCTGGTCTTCAGTCAGCTCTTTGGCTTCCGATTCAACCATCAGCACGGCTTCTTCGGTACCGGCAACGACCATGTCCAGGCTGGAGGCGGCCAGTTGCTCGTAAGTCGGGTTCAGCAGGTAGCCGGTGCTTTCGTGGAACGCAACGCGGGCAGCGCCGATCGGGCCGTCGAAAGGAATGCCGGAGATGGCCAGTGCAGCCGAGGTACCGATCATCGCAGCGATGTCCGGATCGGTCTTCTTGCTGGTGGAAACGACGGTGCAGACAACCTGCACTTCGTTCATGAAACCTTCCGGGAACAGCGGACGGATCGGACGGTCGATCAGTCGGGAAGTCAGGGTTTCTTTCTCGGAAGGACGGCCTTCGCGCTTGAAGAAACCGCCAGGGATCTTACCGGCAGCGTAAGTCTTTTCCTGGTAGTGAACAGACAGAGGGAAGAAGCCCTTGCCTGGATCAGCTTGTTTGGCACCGACTACGGTCACCAATACGCTGACGTCGTCGTCAACGGTGACCAATACTGCGCCGGAGGCCTGACGGGCGATACGGCCAGTCTCGAGGGTAACGGTCGACTGACCGAACTGGAATTTTTTGATTACCGGGTTCACGGTGTCCTACCTTCTTTGTGGCTCTTGGGGGAACTGGTTTCTTGCGAAATTCTTGGGCAACGCCGGGAATCGGCCCGACTGGTATTGTCCGGATAAAACTGTTGTCCAGATAAAACTTGAGGCTGGAAGTCTGCCATGCGCCTGCGGGAAACCCGCTGACGCACGGCAAACAACCAACCTCTAGCGCAATCGCTTATTAGCGACGCAGACCCAGGCGACCGATCAGAGCGCTGTAACGGCTCACGTCTTTGCCTTTCAGGTAGTCCAGCAGCTTACGACGCTGGTTTACCATGCGGATCAGACCACGACGGGAGTGGTGATCTTTACCGTTGGCCTTGAAGTGACCTTGCAGTTTGTTGATGTTGGCGGTCAGCAGTGCAACTTGCACTTCTGGCGAACCGGTATCACCAACAGCTTGCTGGTAGTCGGTAACGATTTGAGCTTTTTCTTCAACGCTGAGAGCCATGAGGCAATCCTTTTATCAGGAAACTGTTTCAAAGAAACAGCTTCAACAGGCCAGGGACAAATCCCTGTATCTATAAATGAGCAGTGACCGTGCCTGTTGACAGCCACCCTCGCCAGCCTGCTGTTACACAGACTGGTTTCGGTCATTCTGACCGAATCAACCGACGTGGCGCGATACGCCCGTCTTCGCTCACTTCACCGATACCAATGAAGCGGCCATTGTGATCCTGTACGCGCACCATGCCAAACTTCGGTGCATCCGGAGCGCGTACCGGCTGGCCGTTAAGCCAGTAGAACGAACTGTGCTCCGAGAACTGCAGCACTGGCCAATCCAGCAGGCCACTATCCGATGGCATCAGGAAGCGATCAACCGCTTCGTTGCCGCCTTCGGCATGTGCGGCTTCCAACTCTTCCAGCGTGACCGTCTGGGCCAGGCTGAACGGACCGGCCTGGGTACGTCGCAATTCAGCCACGTAAGCGCCACAACTGAGCTGTTCACCAATATCCTCCACGAGGGTCCGGATATAGGTGCCTTTGCTGCAATCTACGGCGAAGCGCGCAGTATCACCTTCAAAGGCCAGCAATTCCAAGCGCGCAATAGTAACAGAACGCGGTTCGCGCTCCACCACTTCACCTGCACGAGCCAGCTTGTACAGCGGCTGACCATCACGCTTGAGGGCCGAGTACATCGGCGGTATCTGATTGATTTGCCCACGAAATTTTGGCAAAACCGCTTCGATATCGGCACGACCAACGGTCACCGGGCGCTCCTGCAAAACCTCACCTTCAGCGTCTGCCGTGGTAGTGGTCTTGCCCAATTGCGCCAGGGTTTCATAGCCCTTGTCGGAGTCGAGCAGGTATTGCGAGAACTTGGTCGCCTCACCGAAACACAGCGGCAATACGCCAGTGGCCAGCGGATCCAGACTGCCGGTGTGCCCGGCCTTCTCGGCATTGAGCAGCCAGCGAACCTTCTGCAAGGCCGCGTTAGAGGTGAATCCCAACGGCTTGTCGAGCAGGATGATGCCGCTGACGTTACGACGGATACGTTTGACCTGAGCCACCGATTACTCCTTGGTGTCTACGGGGGCTGCCGCATCCGTGTGCTGATTGTCTTCAGCCACGGCGCGTTCGATCAATGCCGACAGATGAGCGCCACGCACGACGCTTTCGTCGTAGTGGAAGTGCAGCTGAGGAACGCTGCGCAGCTTCATCTCACGAGCCAGTTGCATGCGCAGGAAACCGGCGGCCGAATTCAGCACCTTGATGCTTTGAGCGATGTCGTCGCGGCTGTCCTGCCCCATCACGGTGATGAAGATCTTGGCGTGACCAACGTCACGGCTGACTTCAACAGCGGTAATGGTGACCAGGCCGACGCGCGGGTCTTTGACTTCACGACGGATCAGCTGTGCCAGCTCACGCTGCATCTGATCGCCGATACGTTGGGTACGGCTGTATTCTTTTGCCATGTCTTGTTACCTGTTACTGCCCCACGGTGAAACCCGTGTGGTCTGAAAGCGGCAAACGCCCGGCCTGACAGAAGCCAGACCGGGCGTTGCGTTTAGAGTCCGGGTGATGCGCCGTGCATTTGCATGCGGCTGCCCATCACGGCTCTTGAAGTGCGCGAGTTAGAGGCTGCGAGCAACCTGAACCTTCTCGAAGACTTCGATCTTGTCACCGACTTTGACGTCGTTGTAGCTCTTCACGCCGATACCGCATTCCATGCCGGCACGCACTTCGGAAGCGTCATCCTTGAAGCGGCGCAGGGATTCCAGCTCGCCTTCGAAGATAACGATGTCTTCACGCAGTACGCGGATTGGACGGTTACGGTGCACAACACCTTCGATAACCATGCAACCGGCGATCGCGCCAAACTTCGGCGAACGGAACACGTCGCGGACTTCGGCAACACCCAGGATGTTCTCCCGAACGTCGCTGCCAAGCATACCGGTCAGGGCCTTCTTGACGTCTTCGATGATGTCGTAGATCACGTTGTAGTAACGCATATCCAGACCTTCCTGCTCGACGATCTTGCGAGCGCCGGCATCGGCACGCACGTTGAAGCCGAACAGTACAGCGTTGGAGGCCAGTGCCAGGTTGGCGTCGCTCTCGGTGATACCACCGACGCCGCCACCGACAACACGCACTTGCACTTCGTCGTTACCCAGGCCGTTCAAGGCGCCGTTCAACGCTTCCAACGAACCACGGACGTCGGATTTGAGGACGATGTTAAGCGTCTTCTTCTCTTCCTGGCCCATGCTCTCGAAGATGTTTTCCAGCTTGCCAGCGTGAGCACGAGCCAGTTTGACTTCACGGAACTTGCCTTGACGAAACAGAGCCACTTCACGGGCTTTCTTCTCGTCGGCAACCACGCTCATCTCGTCGCCAGCGTCCGGGGTGCCATCCAGGCCGAGGATCTCGACAGGGATAGCAGGACCGGCTTCCTTGATTGGCTTGCCGTTCTCGTCGAGCATGGCGCGAACACGGCCATAGTTCGAACCGACCAGGACCATGTCGCCCTGGCGCAGGGTACCGTCCTGAACCAGAACGGTCGCCACCGGGCCACGGCCCTTGTCCAGACGCGATTCAACCACGACACCACGACCAGGAGCCGAAGGCGTAGCCGTCAGTTCCAGAACCTCGGCTTGCAGCAGAACGGCTTCGAGCAATTCGTCAACGCCTGTACCCATCTTCGCCGAGACCGGTACGAATGGAGTGTCACCACCCCAGTCTTCCGAGGTCACGCCGTGTACCGACAATTCGCTACGGATGCGATCGAGATCGGCACCCGGCTTGTCGATCTTGTTCACCGCCACGACCAGCGGAACACCGGCAGCCTGAGCGTGTTGAACAGCTTCGATGGTCTGTGGCATCACGCCGTCGTCCGCTGCAACCACCAGGATCACGATGTCGGTAGCCTTGGCACCACGGGCACGCATGGCGGTAAACGCGGCGTGACCTGGGGTGTCGAGGAACGTCACCATGCCACGGTCGGTTTCAACGTGGTATGCACCGATGTGCTGGGTAATGCCGCCGGCTTCGCCAGCTGCAACCTTGGCACGACGGATGTAGTCGAGCAGGGAAGTCTTACCGTGGTCAACGTGGCCCATTACGGTCACGACCGGCGCACGGGCAACCGCCTCACCTTCAAACTTCAGGGACTCGGCCAGGGAATCTTCCAGGGCGGTGTCGCTGACCAGGGTCACTTTGTGGCCCAATTCCTCAGCCACAAGCTGAGCAGTTTCCTGATCGAGTACCTGGTTGATGGTCGCTGGAGTACCCAGTTTGAACATGAACTTGATGATTTCAGCAGCCTTGACCGACATCTGCTGAGCGAGATCGCCCACAGTGATGGTCTCGCCGATCTTCACTTCGCGCACGACAGGGCCGGTTGGGCTCTGGAAACCGTGGGCGTTGCGTTTCTTCAGCTTGGCCTTGCCGCGACCACCACGACGGAAGCCATCGCTTTCCTCGTCGGTAGTACGTGGTGCAACGCGTGGAGCAGGCGCTTTTTCCTTGACCGAAGCACGATGCGGAGCATTTTTACGCTCGCCATCGCCACCGCCACGACGATTGCTATCGTCGGCACGTGGTTTGTCCGGACGGCGCTGTTCGTCGCGCTTGCGAGTGTCAGCCACTGGCGCTGCTGCTGCAACCGGCGCTTCACGCACGGGTTCAGCAACCGCAGCAGGTGCTGCAACAGCTTCAACAGGAGCCGGTTGCACAGGCGCAGGCTGGCGACGCGCTTCTTCTTCGGCACGACGCTTGGCTTCTTCTTCAGCCTTCTGACGTGCAGCATTTTCTACTGCGCGACGTTCTTCCTGTTCGCGTTTGCGCTCGGCTTCGATTTCTTCCGGGCTGCGCTGTACGAAGACTTTCTTCTTGCGTACTTCAACGCTGATGCTTTTGCTCCCGGCAACCCGCAGGGTGCTGGTGGTTTTACGCTGCAACGTGATTTTGCGCGGTTCTTCCACTTTCGCCTTGTGGCTGCTTTTCAAGTGAGTCAGCAAAGATTGCTTCTCACTGTCGGTCACATGTTCCTCGGCGGCGGTGTGCGGCAGACCTGCCTCACGCATCTGCTGCAGCAGGCGCTCTACCGGTGTTTTGACCTCATCGGCCAGTTGTTTCACCGTGACTTGCGTCATGCACTTCTCTCCTCAGGCCGCGCCTATTACTCGAACCAATGGGCTCGGGCGGCCATGATCAACTTGCCGGCACGATCATCGTCAATGCCGTCGATGTCGAGCAGGTCGTCAATAGACTGCTCGGCCAGGTCTTCGCGGGTAATTACGCCGCGCACCGCCAGTTCCATCGCCAAATCCTTGTCCATACCCTCAAGCGAGAGCAGGTCTTCGGCCGGATGGGCGTCTGCCAGCTTTTCCTCAGTAGCGATGGCTTTAGTCAACAAGCGATCCTTGGCCCGAGCGCGAAGCTCATTGACGATATCCTCGTCAAAGCCGTCGATGTTGAGCATTTCTTCCAACGGTACGTAGGCAATCTCTTCCAGGCTGGTAAAGCCTTCATCGACCAGCACCTGTGCCAGTTCCTCGTCGACTTCCAGCTCGTCGATGAAGTTGCGCAGGATGTCGCCGGTTTCTGCTTGCTGCTTAGCCTGGATGTCCGATTCGGTCATCACGTTCAGGGTCCAGCCAGTCAACTGGCTAGCCAGACGCACGTTCTGACCACCGCGACCGATGGCCTGAGCCAGATTGTCTGCGCCAACGGCGATATCCATTGCATGGGCATCTTCGTCAACGATAATTGCCGCAACCTCAGCCGGGGACATGGCGTTGATCACGAACTGCGCCGGGTTGTCGTCCCACAGGACGATATCCACACGCTCACCGCCCAACTCGCCCGACACTGCCTGGACGCGCGAACCGCGCATACCGATGCAAGCGCCTTGCGGGTCGATGCGTTTGTCTTTGGAGCGAACTGCGATCTTGGCGCGCGAACCCGGGTCACGGGAGGCAGCCATTACTTCGATCAGGCCTTCAGCGATTTCCGGCACTTCGATACGGAACAATTCGATCAGCATTTCCGGCGCGGTACGCGACAGAATCAGCTGCGGACCGCGGTTCTCGGTGCGAATTTCCTTGAGCAGTGCACGCAGGCGTACACCCACCCGGAAAGTTTCGCGAGAAATGATGTCTTCACGAGCCAGCAGCGCTTCAGCGTTGTTACCCAGATCAACGATCACGTTGTCGCGGGTTACTTTCTTCACGGTGCCAGAGATGATTTCTCCCAGACGCTCGCGGTAGGCATCAACGACTTGAGCACGCTCGGCTTCGCGGACTTTCTGCACGATAACCTGCTTGGCGGTCTGCGCAGCGATGCGGCCGAATTCGATGGACTCGATTTTCTCTTCGACAACATCACCGACCTTCGCGCCAGGATGCGTTTCCTGGACCTTGCTCGGCCAGGTTTCGATAGCCGGATCATCCAGGTCTGCTTCTTCAACTACCGTCCAGCGACGGAAAGTTTCATAAGCACCGGTGTGGCGATTGATTTCCACACGCAGATCAACTTCGTCTTCAAAACGCTTTTTGGTAGCAGTGGCCAGAGCCAGCTCCAGCGCTTCAAAAATTACGCTTGCCGGTACACCCTTTTCATTGGATACCGACTCAACAACCAGCAGTACTTCTTTGCTCATCGTACGCCTCGCCTTTCGCAAGCCATTGGATCCGCGGGATCCGCGTCTCAGTCAAAACTGGGAATAATGTTGGCCTTGTCGATCATATCGATCGGCAACAGGAACTCATGGTCATCAACCTGCACCACGACATCCTGTTCTTCTACACCGCGCAGAAGGCCCTGAAAGTTACGTCGCCCTTCGAAAGGCGAGCGCAGCTTGATCTTCACTTGGTCACCGGCAAATTTTGCAAACTGTTCAAGTGTGAACAGCGGGCGTTCCATGCCTGGCGAGGAAACTTCAAGGGTGTATTCAACGGAGATCGGATCTTCAACATCCAGCACACCGCTGATCTGACGGCTGACGATGGCACAATCGTCCACCAGCACGCCGCCTTCTTTATCGATATAAACGCGCAACAGTGAGTGGCGACCTTGAGCCGAAAACTCAATACCCCAGCATTCATAGCCAAGGGCCACGACCACCGGGGCCAACAAGGCCTGCAACTGTTCTAGCTTGCTCGACACCTGAACCCCCTCGTGCATGTATGTGCATGCTATGCAAAATAAAAAAATGGGCGAAACGCCCATCCCTGAAACGCCGTCGAACAGCGGCGTTATAAAGTGTCCAGCTAACAAAAAGCCCCTGAAAAGGGGCTCCTGAAACTGGTTGCGGGGGCCGGATTTGAACCGACGACCTTCGGGTTATGAGCCCGACGAGCTACCAGACTGCTCCACCCCGCGACAAAGCTGGGGCGGAAGTATACGACCGATCCCTAACAGGGTCAATGTAACCTTCCACCTACAAGAAAGCCCGCAACAGCGGGCTCTCCTGATAATTGGTACCGAGAAGGGGACTCGAACCCCTACACCCTATGGGCACAACCACCTCAAGGTTGCGTGTCTACCAATTCCACCACCTCGGCAATACTACGTTTGAAACCCTTCTTACTTTTGCTCTTGAGCTGGAGGTACGTCAGTCGCATTGGTTGCCGACTTTTGCTCTTGAAGCACCGGGACATCATCAGAAGCCGGTTTTTGCTTTGGAACTTCCAACACCGCTGGATTTGGTAAACCTGCTTGAGTCAGCTGATGAGCTTTCTCTTTAGCAAAATAACCTAACCCCAAGCTGGTTATGAAGAAACCTGCGGCAAGTATAGCAGTAAACTTACTAAGAAAGGTAGAGGAACCTTGGCTTCCGAACACAGTATTTGAAGCACCTGCTCCGAAAGATGCGCCAGCATCCGCACCCTTACCCTGCTGCAGCAATACGAGAGCAACTACACCCAGTGCACCCAGCAGATGAAAAACGACTACGACTGTTTCCAGCATTTTTTCAGTTTCCCGCGGCGCGACAAATCGCACCGAACTCATCTGCATTCAGGGAAGCTCCACCAATGAGCCCCCCATCGATATCCGGCATGCCGAACAGTTCGACCGCATTGGCCGCCTTCACGCTGCCGCCGTATAGAAGCCGCACACCTTGTGCGACCTCAGAATTCTCTGCCGCCAACTGCGCACGAATGGCTGCATGCACATCCTGCGCTTGTTGCGGCGAAGCAGTCAGTCCGGTACCAATAGCCCAGACCGGTTCATACGCAATGATGGTTTCCTCCATATGA
>CAYNGZ010000199.1:0-9960 GCA_964396695.1 uncultured Pseudomonas sp. | reverse complement strand
ATGGCCACCGGCAACATCGGCCGCGAGGGCGTGGGCGTGAACCCGCTGCGCGGCCAGAACAACGTGCAGGGCTCCTGCGACATGGGCTCGTTCCCGCACGAGCTGCCGGGCTACCGCCACGTCTCCGACGCGGCCACCCGCGAACTGTTCGAGCGCGAATGGAAAGTGGGCATCGGCGCCGAGCCGGGCCTGCGCATCCCCAACATGTTCGAGGCGGCGCTGGACGGCGAGTTCAAGGGCCTGTACCTGGAAGGCGAGGACATTGCGCAGTCCGATCCCAACACCCAGCACGTCACCGCCGCACTGATCGCGATGGAATGCATCGTGGTGCAGGACCTGTTCCTCAACGAAACCGCCAAGTTCGCCCACGTGTTCCTGCCGGGCGCCTCGTTCCTGGAAAAAGACGGCACCTTCACCAACGCCGAGCGGCGCATCTCCCGCGTGCGCAAAGTCATGGAACCGCTGGGCGGCAAGGCCGACTGGGAAGGCACAGTGGCCCTGGCCAACGCGCTCGGTTACCCGATGAACTACCAGCACCCGTCGCAAATCATGGATGAAATCGCCAGCCTGACGCCGACCTTCACCAACGTCAGCTACGCCGAACTGGAGCGCCACGGCAGCCTGCAATGGCCGTGCAACGCCGCAGCACCGGACGGTACGCCAACCATGCACATCGAGGAATTCGTGCGCGGCAAGGGGCGCTTCATGCTCACCGGCTACGTGCCCACCGAAGAAAAGGTCAACAGCCGCTATCCGCTGCTGCTGACCACCGGGCGCATCCTCAGCCAGTACAACGTCGGCGCCCAGACCCGGCGTACCGACAACGTCGCCTGGCACGCCGAAGACCGCCTGGAAATCCACCCGACCGACGCCGAGAGCCGTGGCATCAACGAAGGTGACTGGGTTGGCATCGGCAGCCGCGCCGGACAAACCGTCCTGCGTGCGCGGATCACCGAACGGGTAGCCCCCGGCGTGGTGTACACCACCTTCCACTTCCCTGAGTCGGGGGCCAACGTCATCACCACCGACAACTCCGACTGGGCCACCAACTGTCCGGAGTACAAGGTCACCGCCGTGGAAGTCAGCCGCGTCTACCACCCTTCCGAGTGGCAGAAACGTTATCAGGCGTTCAGTGACGATCAACAACGCCTGCTCGACGAACGCCGCCAGGCACGCGCCGCCGGAGCAAAAGCCGAGGTACGCCGATGAGCACTGCCAACCTGATCAAAATGGCCAACCAGATCGCCCTGTACTTCGCCAGCGAACCGGACCCGCAACAGGCCGTGCTTAGCGTGCGTAATCATCTGCAGATGTACTGGACGCCCGGCATGCGCAAGGAGTTGCTGGCCTGGCAGACGGCGCATCAGGGGGCCGACTTGCACCCGCTGGTGCAGGCGGCGGTCAGTGGGGCGGGCTGGGAGGCTTAGGTTCACACGCCCCCTTGGCCTGTGAAGACAGGCCAGGGGGCAATGACTTACAGAGCCTCTCCATACAACAAGGCGATTTCGTATCCATCCATTCCGAGATTGCCCTGGTGAATGGCCACACCGCCGTCGGCATGGGGAATCCTGCGCTGCAAAATCCGGAAATACGCCGCGTTGCGCACACCATTCAGGTGCCCACCGTTGCTGGCGTAGTAAGGGAAGGTTTCCGGATGCAAGGTCCAACCGGCGGCTCTTGCATAGGCCAGGGCAAGTTGCTGACCAGCGTTGCTTGCATAAACGTTGAAGCCCTCATTGTGGAAGACTTCCGCGGCCAGTGTGGTGGGCAGCAAGGTGTAGTGGGTGTACGAAAGGCCGTTTACCCCTTTATCGGGTCCGCCACACCAATCAGTGGTGTTGCTCCGGCAGATCTCAGCCGCCATTGATCCATCGGACGACACCTGACCAAGCATCAGGGCGCTCCAGCGATTTTTTGCCTGCTCCATGAGGCGACGGTCATTGAGATAGGCGGCACTGCTGGCTTCAAGCAACACCCCCCAGTTGCCAAAGTTATTGGCTCGCGATGCGACCGAAAGGGGCAGCACTCGTTCGCGCAGAAAGCCCTTGAACGCAGCGTCATGCCACTGACTGTCGGCACGAAGCATCACCGCGGCCAACACATACTTGGGAAACGTGAAGTTGAAATCGGCGGCACCTTGCCCGCGATCAATGCGCTGCACGCCTGCCGCCCACGCATCGAGTATGCGCTCACCTGTTTGCGCGTATCGCCGATCGCCACTCAAGGTGAAACACAACGCCTCTTGATAGGCGACTTGGCCGTCGTCTCCCAGTGACTTGGCAATGCGTTGCTCGCCTGCCCGGTCGGTGTAATGCGGTGGCGGCGTGAAGTCAGCGACGGGATGCGGGGCGTAGTCGAGGTTCCGATCGCACGTCGCACGAAGTGCGGACCATCGCCCTGGTGACGCGCGTAGCGAATTGGCCAGCTCCGTACTTGGCCATGCTGCCTGCTTGCTGGGCACTACGGCCTTGGATGACACAATATGTTGAGCTTCCTGGGCAGCGCAGCCCGTACAGACCTGGACCCAGAGGATGGCGGCAGCCAGGTTTCGAACCCTGGTGGATAGCCGGTTTGGCACGATTTTACGAAGAGTCATACTGTGGGCATCCGTTCGCGTTTATCAACGCATGGAAGGTTTCCGGGTGCGCCTCGGCCAGGCCCCCAAGGGAACGCTGACCCGTTGGCCGAGGCCGTCGTGGTTGGCGTGACGCTAAAAACGACTCAATGTTTGTGCCTGCATCTTCACGCCAGGCGTGCCGAGCCGGGTATAGACCGGCATGGACCAGATGGCGCTCTGTCCCTTGCCGCACGAGCCATAGCCACACTCGTTCCAGACATAGAAACTGGCTATCCGATCAGCAGCATCGTACAGCGTGGACACCTGGACCGGATCGCCACCGCTGGCGGGCTTCAAAGTGAATGTCCATTCCCACAGGGTGCGCGCATAGGGAACTGAAACCCGCGGGCCAGAACCGATGAAGACGTACATGCCTGGCGGAAACGTTACCTGTCTCCCCCTTTCGATCGTGAGCACATACTCTTTGCCCGTCACCCACGGATACGCGGGACTGCGCTCCAAATCGGCAGCGTTCTGCATCAGACGAAGATCCGAAGCCGGGTCTTCCTCCCGATAGTCGGTCGCGCCACCGCCGCGGCTCACCAGTCCGCCCCAATTCATTTGATAGTGGCCGTTCACCAATTGGGGGCCGCCGTGTGCCCAGGTCTTGTTCGGGAAATTGACTTGCATTGCGAAGAAGTTGAGCCCCTCACCGACGGCTGTTGTCACGCGTACATGTGACGACACCTTGATGATGTCGTTTGGCGTGTTCGGGAATGCAGCGTGGGAATGGGGATCACCGGCCTGCGGTCCGATCACAAAGCTGGGTGGCGACGATGCGCCAGGGGCCGCCCGGGCTGTAGGCGCACAGCCGGATGTTTGCACGGCCCCAAAAACGATGGCTAGCGCCAGAAGGACGTTGGGTTGCATAAGGGCTTTCAATATTGATTCTTGGACCAGATGATTCGGCGCCCTGGTTGGCACTTGCTGTTGGATCGCCCATCGTTGACTTGGTTCTGTACGAAAAAACCTTTCAGGAACAGCACATCTGTTCCTGTATGAATCGTCTCTACCCCTCCTGCACCGGCAACACCACCCGCGCCTCCAGCCCTCCCCCTGAGCGGTTGTGCACGGTCAGCGTGCCGCCGTGTTCCAGAACAATCGCCCGCGCCGCCGACAACCCCAATCCAACCCCACCGGTACTTTTATTCCGTGACCCTTCCAACCGAAAGAACGGCGTAAACACCTGTTCACAACTGTCAGCAGGTATCCCCGGCCCACGGTCGAGTACCCGAACGATCACCTGTTCATTATCCTGGCGCAGTTCAATCGCCGGTTCGCTGGCGTACTTGATCGCGTTGTCGAGCAGGTTAGTGATGACCCGCTTGAGCCCCAGTGGGCGGCCGAAGTAGACCAGCCGGGGTGGGCCTGTAAAGGTGATGTCGATGGACTGGTCGCGGTAGTCGTCGATCAGGGTTTGCAGCAGTTCGGCCAGGTCGAACTGGGTTGCCTGTTCCAGGCGGGCGTCGTCGCGGAAGAATTCCAGGGCAGAGTTGATCATGGCCTGCATTTCGTCGACGTCGCGAAACAGCCGTTGTTGCTGCTCGGGGTCTTCGATGAATTCGCCGCGCAGGCGCATGCGGGTCAGCGGGGTGCGCAGGTCGTGGGAGATAGCGGCGAGCATCTGCGTACGGTCTTTGATGAAGTGCTGCAACTGAGCCTGCATCGCATTGAACGCGAGGATCGCCTGGCGGATTTCATGGGGGCCAACCGGGTCGATGGGCGGTGCGCGAAAGTCGACGCCGAAGCGGCGTGCGCCTTGGGCGAACTGCTGCAAGGGTTTGGCCAGTCGGCGGGTGGCGATCAGCGCCACGATGCCGGTCGAGAGCAACACCAGCAGGATCACGATCAGGGTTCGCGGCCCTTCCGCCAGCCCCCAACTGCGTGAAGGCACACTGAACATCAGCCAGGACTCATCCGCCAGTTGCACCAGCAAGGCGTAGCGCCCGTTCTTCTGTGGCCAGTCGCCGGGGTGGTAGGCTTCGACCCGGCGCGTCGGCATATTGAACAGACGCTGAGCCTCCGGTGAAGCGGTGCGGTCAGCCGCTTCCGGAGTGTCCGGCAAGTCGAGGCCTTGACGGGTGGCATGCCAGCTCACGCTAAAGGTGCTATTGCTGGCAGCCTCGGCCAGGCGCTCGCGCTGCGAGGCGTGCGAGGCTTCGATCATCCGGGTAATGGACGCGGTTTTTTCCAGAAGGCCGGTCTCGGCCAACGGTGGATACGCCCAGACACCGGCCAGCTGGATAAACAACGCGTTGAAGGCCAGCGACGTGAGCATCGCGATGAGGGTGGTGAGGGCGATCCAGCGCGCCACCGTGTCACGCGAGCGCAGACGCAGGCGCAAAGCTGCCATGAGTTTTTTCACTGGCGGGTCACGCTGGGGGTGAACAGATACCCGCCGTTGCGCACGGTACGAATCATCTCGGGACGCTTGGTGTCGTACTCCAGCTTGCGCCGCAAGCGGCTGACCTGAACGTCGATGCTGCGATCGAACGCCTCATGCGTGCGCCCTCGTGCCAGGTCCAGTAACTGTTCCCGGCTGAGAATGCGCTGCGGATGCTCGACAAATACCAGCAGCAAGTCGAACTCCCCGGCCGACAGCGGGATCATCACCTGATCCGGCGAGCGCAGCTCCCGGCGGGTAAGGTCCAGTTGCCAGTCGGCGAACTTGATCAGCGGGCGCGGCGCTTCCCCGGCCAGCGGGCGGCTTTCCCCGGCCCGGCGCAGCACTGCACGCACGCGGGCCAGCAGCTCCCGGGCGTCGAACGGTTTGCTCAGGTAATCATCGGCACCCATCTCCAGCCCGACCACCCGATCACTCAACTCACCCATGGCGGTCAGCATGATCACCGGTGTCGGGTATTGCTGGCGCAGGCGTTGGCACAGCGTCAGCCCGTTCTCCCCCGGCAGCATCAGGTCGAGAATGATCAGGTCCGGTGCCTGGCGCTCAATCGCCGCCCACATCGAGACGCCATCGGTGGCAACTTCCACCGCATAGCCTTGTTGCACAAAAAATTTCTTCAGCAGCGCGAGGACCTCAAGGTCGTCGTCCACGATCAAAAGACTGCTCACCAGCGGCATCACTTAACGTCTGAAAGAACCCACATCTAAAACCATTCGGCGCGGTCCGTCATATATTTCACAGCGGTAACAAAGCGACGGAACGACAAAAAAGCAGACATCTTTGTGCAAAGCGCGAATGTCAGCATCCGGCACCTGTTCCCGGAGACTGTTTGCCCATGCCCTCGCTCACGCGCTCCACCGCTCTGGCCCGCCACGCCGCACTGCTGTTGACCCTGACATACCTCGCCGGATGCACCAGCCGCACGCCGGACGAAAGCAGCGCCACTTGCGCGAAAGTCAGCTACCCGCTGTACGACCCGGCCGAGCGGGTCAACCGTGGGATCTTCGCCTTCAACCAGACGGTCGACAAGTACGCCCTGGCTCCCGTCGCCCGCGGCTATCGCCACACGCCTGAGTTTTTTCAAAAGGGTGTGCATAACTTCACGACCAACTTCGGTGAACCCAAGGTCTTTATCAACGACCTGCTACAGGGCAACTCACAACGCTCGCTCAATACGCTGGGGCGTTTCACGGTCAACACCACCATTGGCCTGCTCGGCCTGATCAACGTCTCCGACTCGCTGGGTATCGCGCGCCACAAAGCGGACTTCGGCCAGACCTTTGGCGTATGGGGCATCGGCAACGGCCCGATCATTGAAATGCCGCTGCTGGGCACTGCCAACAGTCGCGATGCCGCCGGGCGCGTGCTCGACCTGGCCTTCAACCCCTTCGGCGACAACAGCGACACCGTCCGCACCCTGACCACCCTCAACCTGGTCGGCGGCGTGATCGATCAGCGTGCAGCCATGTTGCCGCTTACCGACAGCCTGAAAACCATGCCGGATTACTACAGCGCCCTGCGCGACGTCGCCGCCGCGCACCGTGCCAACTTCGTGCTGGAAGGCAAACAAGGCGCCACCGAACCGCAAAAGCCCCGCTGCCAGGAACCCCCCGCCCCATGAGCTCTGAACGCCAGTCCCTGATGCTGCAACAACGCGTGGTGAAACACGCCAACGCCAACCTGCACTGCCGCGAAGTCAGCCTGCGGCTGTCGAGCGACCAGCGCGACATGATCCTCACACGCTACACCGAACACTACAGCCCCGAGGGCCTGCAATGGGTCGAACGCAGCCACCGCGTGCCGGTGACCGACCTGCTGCGCTGGGTGATTGAACAGGGTGAGCCGCAGACTTTGGTGCAGGGGGGGGACGTTTCAGAAGTCTTGCCGATTGCACGTTGATCCTCGACTGTAAGTGCGCTGAACGTCAAAAGATCGCAGCCTGCGGTAGCTCCTACACGGGATAGGCGTAGGAGCTGCCGCGGCTGCGATCTTTTGATCCTGGGTTTTCGTGAATGAAACCGGCACTACGCCTTCCGGATAAGCAGCTACAGTCGAAATGGAACCCTCCGACACCAGCCCCAGGCGCCCATGTTCGAACACATCGACCTCAACCACCTCCTCGCGACCTACGGCTATTGGGCGGTTTTCCTTGGCTGTGTCATGGAAGGCGAAACCATCCTGATTTTGGGTGGCATGGCGGCGCATCAGCATTTGCTGAAGCTCTGGCCGGTGATTGCCTGGGCCAGCGCCGGTGGAATGTTGGGGGATCAGTTGCTGTTCTGGACCGGTCGTTATTTCGGCACGCGACTCTTGCCACGTCTCAAACGCCATCAACTGCAGATCAAGCGAGTCACCGGACTGATCTATCGTTACCCGTTGACGTCGGTTTTTTCTGTGCGCTTTCTGTATGGCATGCGTCTGGTAGGCCCAATAGTCATCGGCGCCAGTGGCCTGTCACCGCTGCGTTTTTCACTGCTGAACATGTTCGGCGCAATGGTCTGGGCCACGTTGTTTATCAGCGGCGGTTATTGGGCTGGCGAAGCGCTGGAGCGATTGTTCGGCAACCTCAAGCCTTATCGGCTGCCGATTGCCCTGGGTGTTGTGGCGGTCGTTACGGTTGTGGCGGTGATCCTGCACCTGAGGAACAAGCGCAAGTTTCAGCAGTGAATCAGGCCGTTATTACTCGGATCAAACCTACACTTTTCAAGGAAACGTCTTGAAGACGGCAAAGTTGTAGCGAGCGCTTAATCGAGGCTGCTTTTGAACCACTTCCGCTCACAAAGACCACTCGTAGGTATCACCTTGCCAACATGTACTCATTTCTGTACGGTTTTCGCATCAAGCGAGGACAATACGATGCAAACCATTAATTACACCAATGCCCGGGCACACCTTTCCGAGACCATGGATCGAGTCAATGAAGATCGCGCGCCCCTGCTGGTAACCCGGCAAAAAGGGGAACCAGTGGTAATGATTTCCCTTGCCGAATACAACGCCCTCGAAGAAACCGCCTATTTGCTTCGCACACCGGCCAATGCCGAGCGTCTGATCAGGTCGATCAACAGTCTGCGTGCAGGAAAAGCCAAGCCTAGACAGCTCATTGAAGAATGAAAATTCTGTTCACCCCCGAAGGCTGGGATGACTACCTCTGGTTTCAACAGAACGATAAAGCCGGGCTCAAGCGGATCAACCTGCTGATCAAGGCAACCTTGCGGGATCCGTTCGCGGGTCCCGGAAAGCCAGAGCCACTCAAACATAACCTTAGTGGTTATTGGTCACGCAGGATCACTGCCGAACACCGTCTGGTCTACACAGTAGAAGGTGATGAACTACAGATCGTGATGTGCAGATACCACTACTGAGCAGCGAACCGAGAGAGGGGGAGCCAAGCTGTTGCCAGCGATGGCATCTGTGAAATCGCCATCGCGTGCAAGCCTTACTAAGGAAATGGGGGTAAGAGTATCGTAAACGGATCGATCAGTTGCCAACCCCTCTCACCACCCGCCCTACCCCCCGCACAATCATCTCCACCTCCCGCTCATCAATGGTCAGCGGTGGTAGCAAACGAATGGTTTTACCCCGTGTCACGTTGATCAGCAGCCCGTGATCCCGCGCAGCGATCAGGGTCAGGTCGCGAATGGGTTGGGCCAGCTCGATGCCGATCATCAAACCCTGGCCACGGATCGCCAGCACCTGCGGCTCGCCATCCAGTTCGGCATGCAAGCGTGCAAGCAAGCGTTCGCCCTGGCGTTTGGCGTTTTCCAGCAGGCCTTGTTCTTCGACGATGTCCAGCACGGTGCAGCCCACCCGACACGCCAGCGGGTTTCCGCCAAACGTGCTGCCGTGGCTGCCCGGAGTGAAGAGCTCGGCGGCTTTGCCACGGGCCAGGCAGGCGCCGATCGGGACACCATTGCCCAGGCCTTTGGCCAACGTCATGACGTCCGGCACGATGCCTTCGTGTTGAAAGGCAAACCATTGCCCGGTGCGACCGATACCGGTCTGGATCTCGTCGAGCATCAGCAGCCAGTTACGCCGGTTGCACAACTCGCGCAGGGCTTTCAGGTAGCCGGGAGGTGCGAGCTGTACACCGCTTTCGCCCTGAATCGGCTCCATCAAGACCGCCACGATGCGCTGGCCGTAAGTCTGGTGCGCCTGATCCAGTGCGGCGAGATTACCGAACGGGACTTTGATGAAGTCCCCCGGTAACCCCTGGAATCCCAAACGCACGGCAGGACCATCACTGGCCGACAACGTGCCAAGGGTCCGGCCATGAAAGGCGTTTTCCATGACCACCACCAACGGCTGTTCGACACCTTTGTGCCAACCGTACAACCGCGCCAGCTTCAGCGCAGTTTCATTGGCCTCGGCGCCGGAGTTGTTGAAGAACACCCGGTCGAGCCCCGACAACTGCGTCAATTTCTGCGCCAGCCGTTGCTGCCAGTCGATGCTGTACAGGTTGGAGGTGTGCAGCAACAGGCCGGCCTGTTCGCTGATGGCGCTGACCACCCGCGGGTGCGAGTGGCCAACATTGGTCACCGCCACACCGGCGACCGCATCCAGATACTCACGACCGGCCTGATCCCACAGGCGTGTGCCCAGCCCTTTGGTAAAACTCAAGGCCAGGGGTTGATAGGTGGTCATCAGGCAGGCGGCGGTCATGACATCAAGCTCCATCATCAGTCGGTGTTTTTGCAGTATCGTTAGCCACCTGAGCTGGATAAACGCCTGAATACTTCAATCATCTTAAAGCTGAGATTTATAATGGATCTGTTCCAGGCAATGCGGGTGTACGTGAAGGTCGTGGAGAGCGGCAGCATGACCGCTGCCGCCCTGGAGTGCAGCATCTCCACCACCATGGTCGGCAATCACCTGCGCGCACTGGAGCAACGACTCGGGGTCAGCCTGCTTAGCCGTACGACCCGTCGTCAGCGCCTGACTG
>CAYNGZ010000198.1:0-10004 GCA_964396695.1 uncultured Pseudomonas sp. | reverse complement strand
GAGGCTATGGCCTCACAGGCTAATGGGTAAATTATTTCGAGAACAGCACACTAGTAGGGAAGAATCAAAGTACTGGTGCTATATACAGTTGTCAGTGAGATACTGATGATCCGGCTTGCCGTAGTCCCTATTCCTTCATCGAACACCGCCTTATATGACGCAGCGCAAAATCATCCACGTCGATTGTGACTGCTTCTATGCCGCCATCGAGATGCGTGACGACCCGACTCTGGCGAGTAAACCGCTGGCGGTGGGTGGTTCCGCGGACCGGCGTGGCGTTATTGCGACATGCAATTATGAAGCGCGGGCTTATGGGGTGCGCTCGGCCATGTCATCACGACATGCCTTGAAGCTGTGCCCGGACCTGCTCATCGTCAAGCCGCGCATGGACGCCTATAGAGAGGCGTCGAAAGAGATTCAGGCGATCTTTCGCGATTACACCGACCTGATCGAGCCTTTATCGCTGGATGAGGCGTACCTCGACGTGTCTGACAGTACGTATTTCGCCGGCAGTGCCACGCGAATTGCCCAGGACATCCGGCGCCGGGTCTCCAATCAGCTACACATCACCGTCTCGGCGGGAGTGGCGCCGAACAAGTTTCTTGCGAAGATCGCCAGTGACTGGAAAAAACCCAACGGGTTGTTTGTGATCACGCCGGATCAGGTCGAGGACTTTGTCTCGCAGTTGCCGGTGAGCAAGCTGCACGGCGTCGGTAAGGTCACCGCGGACAAGCTGGCGAAGCTCGGTATTGTCGATTGCCTTCAGTTACGCGAGTGGAGCAAGTTGGCGCTGGTGCGCGAATTTGGCAGTTTTGGCGAGCGTCTGTGGAGTCTGGCGCGTGGGATTGATGATCGGCAGGTGCAGAACGACAGTCGTCGGCAATCGGTCAGCGTCGAAAATACCTACGATGTGGACTTGCCGGATCTGGTCAGTTGCCTGGATAAATTGCCGCAGCTGTTGGAAGCCCTGAATGGACGTATGGCGCGGATCGACAGCAGTTATCGCCCGGGCAAGCCGTTCGTCAAAGTGAAGTTCCATGACTTTACCCAGACCACGCTGGAACAGGCCGGGGCAGGGCGCGATCTTGGCAGCTATCAGCTGTTGCTGACTCAGGCCTTCAATCGGGGCGCAAAACCCGTGCGTTTATTGGGAATTGGCGTGCGCTTGCAGGATTTGCGTGGCGGCTTCGAGCAGTTGGATTTGTTTGAGCGTTGATCGTTGTTGAGGGTTAAAAGCAAAAGATCGCAGTCTGCGGCAGCTCCTGCGCAGTTCATGTAGGAGCTGCCGCAGGCTGCGATCTTTTTAAACCATCAATTGGCGCCCGGATCTGCCACCAATCGCCCGGCATTCTTGGTCAGCGACTTGAGAAATTCGCTTTGAAGCTCGGGATCGTTTCGGGTCAGTTCGATCAGGCTTTGTTCCAGCTCGCTGGCTTCTTCTTCCAGACCCAACTCCGACAGACGCTTGACCCGGTGTACCCACTGGCTCACTTCGTCGTCTTCGAGATCATCGAAAATCAGCCTGTGAGCTTCCAGCAGCTTGCTGCGCAAGGTGCTGCTGATCGTCAGGGACGAGTCGGTGTGCACGTCGTCCTGAGCATCTTCGACCGTGATCTGCAGCTTGCCGATATGATTCAGGTCCTGCTCCGCGAACGGGCTGTCGAGCAGGTTCAGGCGCAACACACCGTTGCGGTCGGTGGTGAGTTCGAAGGTCTGCTTGCCGGCCTTGACCTCTACCGGGCGCTCGCTCCATGGCAGGCTCGAATACTCCATGCGTTTATCACGCTGGACCTCATCGATGCCGGCCAGGTTCTGTTGTGCGCGACCGCGGGACTGCACGTTCATGAACGGGTTGAGCCCGTCAATACCGGTGCTGACCCAGTCCCTTGTCATGCTGTCCGACAGATTGCCGAGGGCGAAAACGTTGGCGATGTTCGCGCCAACGCCGGCTACCAGCGCTACCGCACCCAGCGGGATCTCGTAGACCTTGCGCCAGGGTTGGTAAGGCGTATAGCGATCGTAGCGACGGGTGACGTCGTACTCGGTGACTTCGAAGGTCTTCTGCTCGTGAATCCGTACCCGGCGTTGCGGCAGCTCAAGCACCTTAGGCTCACCGACATCGATCTGCAGGCTGTGATCGAGCAGTTTGCGCTCGATACGCTCCTCGTGCTCGCTGCGTTGCGACATCTGATTGGCGCAGCCGCCGAGCAACAGGGTGCCGCACAGGGCGGCACCACCGAGGCTTAAGGTGTTTCGCTTGAACATGACGTCTCTATCTGGTGTCAGCGGCGGATACGGGCCTGGAGGAACGACAGTACGTCGGCAACCGGCAGCGCTTGCGGCTCGGCCTCGGTACGGCTCTTGTATTCCAGGTTGCCTTCGGCAAGGCCGCGGTCACTGACCACGATCCGGTGAGGAATGCCGATCAGCTCCATGTCCGCGAACTTGATACCCGGGCTGGTTTTCTTGTCGCGATCGTCCAGCAGCACTTCGAAGCCGGCAGCGGTCAGTTCCGCGTACAGCTTGTCGGTGGCTTCGCGAACCTGCTCGGTTTCGTAGCGCAACGGCACCAGGGCGATCTGGAAGGGCGCGAGGGCGTCGCTCCAGATGATGCCTTTCTCATCGTTGTTCTGCTCGATGGCCGCAGCCACTACGCGGGACACGCCGATGCCATAGCAACCCATTTCCAGGGTGACCGGCTTGCCGTTCTCGCCGAGTACTTCGCACTTCATCGCTTTGCTGTACTTGTTGCCCAGCTGGAAAATGTGCCCGACTTCGATGCCGCGCTTGATTTCCAGGGTGCCTTTGCCGTCAGGGCTCGGGTCACCGGCCACGACGTTACGCAGGTCGGCCACGGTCGGAACCGGCAGATCGCGCCCCCAGTTCACGCCAAAGTAGTGCTTGTCGTCGATGTTGGCGCCGATACCGAAGTCGCTCATCAGCTCGACCGAGCGGTCGATGATGATTGGCAGCGGCAGGTTCAGCGGGCCGAGGGAGCCGGCGCCAGCGCCGATGGCGTCACGCAGTTCGGCTTCGGAGGCCATGACCAGTGGGCTGGCCACGCCAGGCTGGTTGGCAGCCTTGATTTCGTTGAGTTCGTGGTCGCCACGAATGATCAGCGCAATCAGCTTGCCGGCTTCTTCGGCGTGAACCACCAGGGTCTTGATGGTTTTTTCGATTGGCAGATTGAAGCCTTC
The DNA here is from genome assembly GCA_964396695.1 of uncultured Pseudomonas sp. Lineage (GTDB taxonomy): Bacteria > Pseudomonadota > Gammaproteobacteria > Pseudomonadales > Pseudomonadaceae > Aquipseudomonas. The sequence goes on along the minus strand of CAYNGZ010000198.1, from coordinate 6,807 downwards.
CACCAGTTGCGCGATGGTTTTCGCGTTCGGGGTGTCGACCAGACGCAGTTCTTCGGAAGGTAGCGGGCGCGAGGTTTCGCGTGGCACGGCTTCGGCTTTCTCGATGTTCGCCGCGTAGTCGGAACCGTTGCTGAAGACGATGTCGTCTTCGCCGGAATCAGCCAGAACGTGGAACTCGTGGGAGCCAGCGCCGCCGATGGAGCCGTTATCGGCTTCAACTGGGCGGAATTTCAGCCCCAGACGGGTGAACACGTTGCAGTAGGCCTGGTGCATGCGGTCGTAAGTGACCTGCAGCGATGCCTGGTCAGCGTGGAAGGAGTAGGCGTCCTTCATTATGAACTCGCGACCGCGCATCAAACCGAAGCGTGGGCGGATCTCATCGCGGAATTTGGTCTGGATCTGGTACAGGTTGATAGGCAGCTGTTTGTAGCTGCTCAACTCGTTTCGGGCCAGGTCCGTGATCACTTCTTCGTGGGTAGGGCCTGCGCAGAAGTCGCGACCATGGCGATCCTTGAAGCGCAGCAGTTCCGGGCCGTACTCTTCCCAGCGACCGGACTCCTGCCACAGCTCAGCCGGCTGGGTGCTCGGCATCAACACTTCAAGAGAGCCGGCAGCGTTCATTTCTTCGCGAACGATGGCTTCAACCTTGCGCATGACTCGCAGGCCCATCGGCAGCCATGTGTACAGGCCGGAGGCAAGTTTGCGGATCATGCCGGCGCGCAGCATCAACTGGTGGCTGACGACGACCGCATCGGAAGGCGTTTCTTTCTGTGTGGCGAGCAAATATTGACTGGTACGCATGGTAGGCCGTTGTCGGTTGCTGAAAACTAGAAATGACGGAGCATTGTACGGGTGAGATTTGCTGGCGTACAGGAGTGCGGCCGGCGGCGTGGTTCGAGTGCGGGGAAACCCCCGCACCCCGGGGGTTTACGATTCTTCGACGGCGGTGGCCGTCTGGGCAGGCTCGGGCGTTGGTGTCGGACCTTCGCGGCGGCTTTCCTGGAACCAGTGCAGGGCGATCAACAGCAGCGTTGGCACGCCGAGCAGGGTAGTGATGATGAAGAAGTTGTGGTAACCGAATTTCTCCACCATGACCCCTGAATAGCCGCCGATCAGGCGTGGCAGCAGGAGCATGATCGAGCTGAGCAGGGCGTACTGGGTCGCGGAGAACTTCAGGTTGGTCAGGCTCGACAGGTAGGCGACGAACGCTGAGGTGGCCATGCCTGAACTGAAGTTGTCCAGGGAGATGGTGAGGATCAGCATCTCCAGGTTGGCGCCCATGTCGGCGAGCATCACAAACAGCAAGTTGGTGGCCGCTGAAGCGAAACCGCCGATGAACAGAATGGGCAGGATTCCGAAACGAACGATCAGCAGGCCGCCCATGCCGGCACCTATCAGGGTCATGATCAGGCCGAAGATCTTGCTCACGCCGGCAATCTGATCCTTGGTGAAGCCCAGGTCGATGTAAAACACGTTGGCCATTACACCCATCACGGTGTCGGACATTCGATAGGTGGCGATCAGGCCCAGCAGCAGAAAGGCCTGCCAGCGGTAGCGTACGACGAAGTCGTTGACGGGTGTCAGCACGGGGGCCAGGCCGCGGCGACCCATGGTGGAAAGACACAGGCTGGTCAGGATGATGTAGAGAAGCGCCCGCAGAAAGGCTCGATCTTCAAGCAGCAGATCCATTGGGCTCATGGCGCCCGAGATCACGCTGGCGAAGTCAGTGTTGTAGAGCTGGGTAAACATCGCGGGCACGGACACCAGCAAAACGATGAGTACGAATACCGACACCAGTTGGTGCAAAAAACTGTAGCGGCCAGCGGACAGCTGGGTACGCAGCGGCACGGGGGGCTCGCGCATGAACAGGGTGGTCAGCAGCGCCGGGATCATCAACAGGCCGAATATCGCGTAGGTGCCGGTCCAGGCCGAGTGCTTGTAGTTGAAGCCTGTGGAGCCGAAGCCCTCGGCAATGAACAGTGCGCCGGCCGTTGCCAGCAGGGCGGCGACCCGATAGCCGGACATATAGCTGGCTGCCAGTGCGGCCTGACGCGTGTCGTCGACAATTTCCAGGCGATAGGCATCGACCGCGATATCTTGCGTCGCAGAGGCGAATGCGACCAGAACGGCAATCGCAATCAGCCAGGACAGGTGTTTTTGCGGGTCGCAGAAACCCATGCCGATCAGGCCGAGGATCAGCAGCACCTGTGACAGGACAAGCCAGGAGCGTCGTCGGCCGAGTTTGCCGAGCAATGGCAGGCGCCATTGGTCGAGAAGTGGCGACCACACCCATTTGAATGCATAGGCCAGTCCGATCAGGCTTGCATAGCCAATCGTTTCACGGGCCACGCCGGCCTCACGCAGCCAGACGGAAAGCGTGGAGAACACCAGCATGTAGGGCAGGCCAGCGGCGAAACCCAGCAGCAACAGTACGAGCGTCGAGGGGCTGGCATAAGCGGCGAGTGCGGCGCGCCAGGTTTTACGGGGCATGGGCTGGAGTCTGCCTCAAAATTACGAAAACAAAGCGCGCACTCTAACCGCTGTGCTCTATCGGACGCCAGCCATGACGCTGAATATCAACGCGATTGTTCAGGATGCTGACACCTTCCATGCGCAAGCGTGCCCGCTGTTCATCGCCTGAAGGGCTGCCCACTGGCAAGCTGAGGCGACCGCCGGCGCCCAAAACGCGGTGCCACGGCAGCTTGGTGTCGCCGGGCAACTGACTCAGTGTGCGGCCCACCCAGCGCGCGGCCCGCCCCAGGCCCGCCAGTTCGGCGAGCTGACCGTAACTCACCACTTTGCCTTCCGGGACCTGGGCCAGGGTCAGATAGAGCGTGGTTCGGCGCATCTGTGCCGGGGTTTCGGTTTCGCTGTTGGAGTCTGTCACGTTGCCGTTTCCTGATGAAAGGTGTTGAGGCTTTTTCTAGAATAGGTCTTCAATGAGCGAATGAGAAATGAACTCAACACATATGCCTGAGGCAGTCCTTGCCAAGGCTTTTGCGCAAGGGATAATGCCGCCCCTTTAATCGTTAGCCTGAGCGCTGTCTTTGCTTATGTTGTCCAGAATCCTGTTGTGCCTCGCCCTTATTGGCGCTTCTACGCCCTTGCTGGCCGATACGGTCTGGTTGAAAAACGGTGACCGCTTGAGTGGCAAGATCAAGGTCTTCGACGGTGGGAAGCTGTTGATTCAGACCGAATACGCAGGCCAGATCCCGATTGACTGGAAACAGGTCAGGACGCTGGAAAGTGACCAGGAGTTGCTGGTCAAACAGGATGCGTACATGGGCGAAAAAGCCAAATCCCTGCAGGCTGCCGAAGAGGGCAAGGTGACCCTTGTCAATGGTGAGGCGCCGAAAACTGTCGAGCTGGCGAGTATTCAGCAGATCATCAAGCCCAAGCCAGTGGTTGAAGATATTGTGTGGAAAGGCAATGTCGATATGGCGCTGGATTATCAGCGATCGGAAAGCGACACCAATGACTACGGCATCGACTTCAAGACCAGTGCCCGTCATGGCAAGTGGCGCCATACCGCTGAAGGTGAGTACAACCACGAATACCAGGATAACGTGGTCACCACGGATAATTGGCGCGCTGAATACGCTCTCGACCGCTTCATCACCGAAAAATGGTTCTGGGAAGGGCGTTTGACCTACAAGCGCGACAAGGTTGAAGACCTGTCCCGCCAGCGCACGGTCGGTAGCGGTCCGGGTTACCAATTCTGGGATGATGAGTTGGGTGCTTTTTCGCTGCGCTCGCTGCTCAACCGTACCGACTACGAGTACATGGATGGCGGTAAAGCCGATTTCTACGCCTTGGCAATGAAGTGGGACTACAACCGCTACCTTATCGGCAAGACGGTTGAGCTCTTCTCCAGTGGAGAGGTCGGCAAGCCATTGTCTGGCGTCGCGAACTACGCTCTCGATGCGCAAGTCGGGTTGCGCTACAAGGTGACGGAGTGGGCATCGCTCAATCTGAAGGCCGAGCGGGACGTGATCAGTGGCACTGAAAAAAGTGATCTCAGTAAGACCCGTTACACCGCAGGATTTGGTGTGGCCTGGTAAGGCGGTCTAAAAGATCGTTCGAACTTTTTACAGGCATAAAAAAACCCCGCTGCTGAGAGCGGGGTTTTTTACTGAATCAGTACAAGTTAGATAACTTGAACTTCTTCAGCTTGCATGCCTTTCTGACCGCGGGTAGCGATGAAAGAAACCTGTTGGCCTTCTTTCAGGCTTTTGAAGCCGTCGGACTGGATAGCTTTGAAGTGAACGAACAGGTCGTCACCGGATTGTGGAGTGATGAAGCCGAAGCCTTTTTCATCGTTGAACCACTTAACGGTACCGGTTTGGCGATTAGACATGGTGTAACTCCTTGGACAAAGATAACTGCGACTCAGGAAGAACCCTGGCCGAGACTGAGTGCAAAGAGCAGGAAAAATTCTTGTAGATGGTTGGATCGAAATTCAACATATCGTGTAGAGATTCTCAGTGACACAAGCAGCACAGTGGCGCCACCTTAACCCTTTTTCCTGAACGTGCCAATGGTCTTCGCGAAGGTTTCTCTGTTTTCATGACTGACGGTGTGCGGTATTGCCGCGAAGGCCCGGAAGTCGCGGGGAAGCGGCGAGAATTGTGCCCTGGACTTTGAACCGGCGACGCGCCCCGGTAAGATGCCGGACAGAATTTTTCCACCTCGCTATTCAGGACACCCGCCATGAGCATCAAATCGGACAAGTGGATTCGCCGCATGGCGCAAGAGCACGGCATGATCGAGCCCTTCGTAGAGCGCCAGATGCGTGGAGAAGGTGCCGACCGGCTGATTTCCTTCGGCGTATCGAGCTATGGCTACGACGTGCGCTGCGCCGATGAATTCAAGGTGTTCACCAACATCAATTCGGCCACTGTCGATCCGAAAAACTTCGACGAGAAGAGCTTCGTCGACGTCAAAAGCGATGTATGCATCATTCCACCGAACTCGTTCGCGCTGGCTCGCACCGTCGAGTTCTTCCGTATTCCGCGCAACGTGCTGACCGTCTGCCTGGGCAAGAGCACCTACGCTCGTTGCGGCATCATCGTTAACGTCACGCCGCTGGAGCCGGAGTGGGAAGGCCATGTGACCCTGGAGTTCTCGAACACCACCACGCTGCCTGCGAAGATCTACGCCAACGAAGGCGTGGCACAGATGCTGTTTTTCGAGTCTGACGAAGAGTGTGAAGTGTCCTACAAGGACCGTGGCGGCAAGTACCAGGGCCAGCGTGGCGTGACCCTGCCGCGCACCTGAGTCAGCCGTCTGACAAATCGTTGGAATTCCTGAGCGGGCGTACACTCTATGGGGTGTACTGCTCCGATTCGCGCAAGACGAGTCGGGCCATCGCTCAGGAGTGCTTCATGAAGATCGATCCGCGAATAAGTGCCAAACTGGCAAGGCTTGAGCCCAATCAAGTGGGCCTTCTGGCCTGGTCATTGCTGGCGCATCCGCCTGTCACGCTGGCCGGCGGAATCCCTGGTCAACCCGACCCCGATACCCCGAACGAACAACCGACCGAACCGGGCGAACCCACCTTGCCGGATAAGCCGCCTCCCGCGCCGGTTGCCTGACGAAAACGATTCCCCCGTAGGAGCTGGCGAAGCCTGCGATCTTTTGATCTTCACTCGTGGGGCATTTCCAGAGCATCAAAAGATCGCAGCCTACGGCAGCTCCTACGCGGGGCAGGACTGGGCTTATTTCAGGTTGCCGCTGAGGAACTGCTTCAGCCGTTCGCTTTTCGGATTGCCCAGCACGTCTTCCGGCGCGCCTTCTTCCTCCACCAGCCCCTGATGCAGGAACAGCACCTGGTTGGAAACCTTGCGGGCGAAGCTCATTTCGTGGGTCACCATGATCATGGTCCGGCCTTCTTCGGCCAGGCCCTGGATCACCTTGAGCACTTCGCCTACCAGTTCCGGGTCCAGTGCCGAGGTCGGTTCGTCGAACAGCATGACTTCCGGTTCCATCGCCAGTGCACGGGCAATGGCGACACGCTGTTGCTGACCGCCCGACAGAAACGCCGGGTATTGATCCGCCACACGGGCCGCCAGGCCGACCTTGTCCAGATAACGTCGGGCGCGATCTTCGGCGTCCTTCTTGCTGACGCCCAGCACCCGGCGCGGGGCCATGGTGATGTTTTCCAGCACGGTCATGTGGCTCCACAGGTTGAAGTGCTGGAACACCATCGCCAGTCGGGTGCGGATTCGTTGCAGTTCGGCATCGTCAGCCACCCGCATGCCGTGGTGGTCCTTGATCATGCGGACGGTTTGACCGTCCATGGTCATGGCGCCGTCGTTGGGTTGTTCGAGAAAGTTGATGCAGCGCAAAAAGGTGCTTTTGCCAGAACCGCTGGCGCCGATCAGGCTGATCACGTCACCGGTCTTGGCCTTGAGCGAAACACCCTTGAGCACTTCATGGGTGCCATAGCATTTATGCAGGCCTTCGATGGTCAGTTTGTACATGGGGCATGCATCCTCAAGGCGAAAGTAGGTAACCGGTGCGGTAGGCTTCGAGGCCTGCAACATGGGCGATCACCATGCCGGCAGTGGCCATCCGGCGAGTCGAACGGGCATAAAGCAGGCCGGCGTTGGCGCAATGAACCGGGGTCACGCGGTCACCAATCGGGTCGATGACTTCGGCAATCAGTTGTCCCGCTTCCAGATATTCGCCGGGCAGCACGTGGTACACCAGCAAACCGCCGACCGGGGTCGCGACCGGTTCTACCGCGGCCAGCGGAGTGGCGGGGCAGGGCAGTTCAGGCAAAGGCGCGGCTTCACCTTCGATGGC
>CAYNGZ010000197.1:0-10053 GCA_964396695.1 uncultured Pseudomonas sp. | reverse complement strand
CATAGTTCTTCCAGGTGTTCATGAAGTCGAGGACATGGCCGAGGGTGATGCGCTGCAAGTGTTCGACGGTTCGGGTCAGGAATTTCGCGGCACCCTGGCGCAAGTCGGCAAAAAGCATGTGCGCGTGGCGTTGACGGAAAATTTTGCCGGGCAAGTCGAGTCGCCGTTGCAGATTCATCTGGGCCAGGGTTTGTCCCGTGGTGAGCGAATGGATTGGGCGATTCAGAAAGCCACCGAGTTGGGCGTGACTGAAATCACCCCGATCTTCAGTGACCGCTGTGAAGTCCGGCTCAAGGACGAACGCGCCGACAAACGCCTGCAACACTGGCGTCAGGTCGCTATCAGCGCCTGCGAACAATGCGGTCGCTCACAGGTGCCGGTGATTCACCCGCCTGTGCTGCTGGCCGACTGGCTGAAGCAGACCGAGGCCGAACTGAAACTGGTGCTGCACCCAGTGGCCGAGCCGCTGCTCAGCCATGCAAAACCGGCAACACTGGCGTTCCTGATCGGCCCGGAAGGCGGATTGTCGGACGCTGAAGTCGATCAGGCGCAAAGCGCCGGTTTCCACTCCGCGCGCCTCGGCCCGCGAGTGCTGCGCACCGAAACCGCGCCCGTGGTGGCGTTGGCCGTGGCTCAGCAGTTGTGGGGCGATTTCTAAGGGGTACCGCTTTCGATCTTTATTGCCTGCGATCATTTGCTTCACACGACGTAAAACAGAATCGCCACGAAGTGCAGCAAACTGCCGGTGATGACGAACAGGTGCCAAATGCCGTGGGCGTGGCGCAGCCGGCTGTCGAGAGCGAAGAAGATGATGCCGACGGTATAAAACATCCCGCCCGCCGCCAGCCAGGCAAAACCCGCGGTGCCCAGCGCCGCGAGCAGCGGTTTGACTGCCACCAGCACGATCCAGCCCATCACCGCATAGATCACAATCGACAGAATCCGCGCCTCGGAGCGCGGCTTGATCTCTTGCAGCATGCCGATGATCGCCAGTCCCCAGACAATACCGAACAGCGTCCAGCCCCACGGTCCGCGCAGGGTGACCAGACAAAACGGCGTATAGCTGCCAGCGATCAGCAGGTAGATCGACAGATGATCGACCTTCTGCATGATCACCTTCGCCCGCCCGCGAACGCTGTGATAAACCGTCGAAACGCTGTACAGCACCAGCAAGGTAAACCCGTAAATCGCCACGCTGACGATCTTCCAGGGACTTCCGTCCAGGCTGGCGATCACCAGCAGCCAGACCGCCCCGACACACGCCGCAACCGCCCCGAACAAATGGCTCCAGGCGTTGAATCTCTCTCCGTGATACATGTGTCCCCAACCTCAAATTCACTGCAACGTCGCGCAAGGCTCAGGCTTGTAGCCTGGAAGCGCAATGTTTCAAATCAAATGTCAGCGCTATTGCCCCCCGGATGAAAACCCTTGCCGGGATCAACCCATCGGTCTCCATGTGGGACTGATCGTTCCCTAAAAGGGACCGATCAACTCATTGCTGAACCAACTCCGCCCCCACCAACAACTCTTCCAGCGCCAGCAAATCCGGAACCTTCGCCACCTGATCGGCGACTTGAACCGCAGCGTGCTCCAGCGAGCAGAGCGGCACGTCGACGTAGCTCAACTGGCTATCGAGCTTGTAGGAGCGCGGGATTCCTTGCACCAGCAAGGCGATGAATTTGAGGTGCGGGCGTCCGCCAAGAGCGTTGAGGACGACGATGCGCGCACGGTCGCCGATCACGGTTCTGTTGCCGCAGGCCGATTCGAAACTCAGCAGCGGGATCTGCCGGTCGCGCCAGGTCACCAGGCCCAGGTACCAGGGCGGCGAATCGAGGTCGAACGCACCGGGCTGGTAGTCAATCAGCTCGGCGACCGCGACATTGGGCAGGATCAGGTTGCGATCGGCCAGGGGCAGCAGCAGCCCGGTCAGGTTGCTGGTGCGGTGTTCAAGCATGGGTTTTGCTCCACAAGGCGATGCTTTCGAGCAACACCGATTCCTGGTACGGCTTGCCAAGGTAGTCGTTGACGCCGATGGCCATCGCCCGGTCGCGGTGCTTCTGGCCGGTGCGCGAGGTGATCATGATGATCGGCAGGTGTTGCAAGCGTGGGTCATTGCGCACCTGCATGGCCACTTCGAAACCGTCCATGCGTGGCATTTCAATGTCCAGCAGCATCAGGTCGGGCATGTGTTCCTCAAGCAGCAACATGGCGTCGACACCGTCCTTGGCCGTCAGCACGTTCATGCCGTGGCGTTCGAGCAGGCGACTGGTGACCTTGCGCACAGTGACCGAGTCATCGACCACCAGGACCAGCATCGAGCGCTGCGGCTCGGTCTCCGTGGCCGGCTCCTGGATGACACGCTGCGCCGGCAAATGCGTCTGCATCGCGCGGATAGGCGCCAGCAGGTCGAGAATCGGCACCACCCGGCCATCGCCAAGAATGGTCGCGCCAGACAACCCCGGCACGGCAGCAAACTGTGGGCCGAGACTTTTCACCACGATTTCCCGGGTGCCGGCCATCGCGTCGACCTGCACCGCGATGTGGCGCTCGTTGCACTGCACCAGCAACACCGGCAAAGGCAGGCTCTGGCCCAGCAGTTTCGGGCGCACGCCGGTCTTCAGCAACTCGCCGAGGTAGCACAGTTCATAGCGTTGCCCGGCGTACTCGTACAACGGCGGATCAAGCTGGTAGTAACCGTCCAGCTCAAAGGGCAGCACGCAGACAATGCCTTCGATGGTGTTCAGCGGGATCGCGTACTGATCTTCAGCACACTGCACCATCAACGCCCGGTTGACCGACACGGTGAACGGCAAGCGAATGCGAAAGTGCACGCCTTGCCCGGGCACAGAGTCGATGCTCATCGAACCGCCGAGTTGCCGCACTTCTTCGTGGACCACGTCCATGCCGACGCCGCGCCCGGAGATCTGGGTGATTTTCTCGGCAGTGGAAAACCCCGGTTGCAGAATGAACTGCAACACGTCGCGGTCACTCATGTCGCTGTCGGGGTCGAGCAGCCCGCGCTTGATCGCCTTGCGCCGCACCGCGTCCAGCGGCACCCCGGCACCGTCGTCGCGGATGTCGAAAATGATGTCGCCGCCCTCGCGGGACAGGTCCAGAGTGATTCGGCCCTGCTCGGGTTTGCCGGCCGCACGACGGACTTCTGCGGGCTCAAGGCCATGGTCGACGGCATTGCGCAGCATGTGTTCGAGCGGCGGCGCCATGCGCTCCAGAACATTGCGGTCCATTTCGCCTTCGGCGTTCCCGACAATGAACTCGACGTCCTTGCCCAACTCACTGGAAACCTGACGGACGATGCGTTTCAAGCGCGGCAGCATCCGCTCGAACGGCACCATGCGCGTGCGCATCAAGCCTTCTTGCAGCTCGGTGTTGATCCGGCCTTGTTGTTGCAGCAGGACCTCTGCGTCGTGGTTGCACCGATCGAGGGTCTCCTTGAGGTCAAGCAAGTCGGAAGCCGACTCGAACAACGCCCGCGACAACTGCTGCAACTGCGAATGACGGTCCATCTCCAGCGGGTCGAACTCTTCGTAGCCCAAACGCTCGGCTTCGACCTGCTGACGACTGAGGATCCGTCCCTGGGTTTCGGTATCGAGCCGGCGCAGCTGATCGCGCATGCGCTCGATGGTGGTTTCCATCTCGCTCAGGGCAACCTGCGCATCGTTGACTTGCTGCTCGATGCGCCCCCGGAAGATCGAGGTTTCACCGGCCAGGTTGACCAGATCGTCAAGCAGCTCGGCCGACACCTTGACCATGTCGGCGCCCGCGTCAGGTTGCAGCGCCGGTGTTTCAGGCTTGCCCACCGGTGCGACTTCAATCACCGGCGCCGGGGCCTTGTCGGCCGTCGGGTGAGAAAAGGCCTTGATCGCGTCGATCAACCCGTCGGCCGGCAGCACCGACTGGCCTGCGCGGGTCGCATCGAGCATCTGCGCCAGCCGGTCATGGCTGCGTTGCAACAGATCGAACAGCGCCGGTGTGGCGTGCAGCAACCCCGTCGACAACCCTTCGTAAAGGAATTCCAGCTCATGGGCCAGGTCGCCAATCGGGGCGATTTCGACCATCCGTGCGCCCCCCTTGAGGGTGTGCAGGTCGCGCAGCAGGGTTTCCATTTCCTGACGGTTTTGCGGGTCCGCCTGCCAGCGCGACAACGCCGCGCCCGAACTGTCGATGATGTCGAAACCTTCTTCGAGGAAGATTTCCAGCAGCTCCGGGTCGTTGCTGGCCGCGTCATTCGCAGCCGCTGCTTCACCCCCATCGACCGTGCTGCCACTGCTTTGCCGAAACTGCTGGATGGCCTCGGTCAGCACACCCGGATCACCCAGCGGTTGATGGTGTTGCAACTGTTCGAGCAACACCGCGAGATGATCGTGGCTCTGTTGCAGCAACGCTCCTAACGCTGGCGAATAACTGAAACGCCGGTCCACCAGTCCTTCATAAAGGCCTTCCAGCTCGTGGGCCAGATCGCCGACCGGCCCTACTTCGGCCATCCGTGCACCGCCCTTGAGGGTGTGCAAGTCGCGCTGCAAGGATGACAGCGGCGCAGCGTTCTCTGGCTCATTGAGCCAACGCTGCAAGGCCTGCCCGGCGCTTTCGAGGATATCCACCGCCTCCTCGAGAAAGATCGAAACGATTTCATCATCAATCGCCAACGCCTGCGTCTGCGCCAATTCGTGGGTGGCCCTGCCCAGTTCGGAAATGCTCAGCGTGCGGCTGCCATCGCTGCGGATCAGCCCCGTGGCCGATGGATCAAGGCCTTCATTGAGCAAGTCACGCAGGGCGCGAACCCGCACGGGCTGCGAGCCGACTTCCTGGCCGGCCGCCAGTTCGTCGAGCATGTTGATCAGCGCTTCGTGAGCACTCTGTGCCTCGTGGAAGAACCGCTCGCTGACCGCCAGGCTGCTTTCTTCCACCGCACCATAGAGGTCGAGCAAGGCTTCACACAGCTCATCCACCGGGTGCAGATCGGCCAGGTGCGCGTTTTCGCCCAAGGTGGTCAGTTCATCCAGCAGCGCGCTGAGTTCCTGCCGCTCGCCGGGGTGCTGCTGCCAGCGCTGCAACAGGCTTTCGGCGTCGAGCAGGATATCCATGCCCTGGGCGAGAAAGTTGTTGATCAATTGCGGGTCACGCTTGATTCGCAACCCCGTGTTCGGTGCGTTGAGAATGGCTTCCAGGCGCGCGGCAAGCAGCGACTGAGTGCGCTCGATCAAGCGCGTGGCGCCGTTGATGGGGCCCAGCAGATCACTGTTCAATGGCTTCAAGGCACGACGCAGCAGGCCGCAGGCTTCGAGCAGCAGTTCGACTTCGTCCAGGTCCAGTGCTATCTGGTGCGCCTTGTATTCGCGGGCCAGTTGATCGAGCGGCGCCGCCAGTTCGGCAATCGGCAACACGCCCGCCATCGAAGCGCTGCCCTTGAGCGTGTGCAACGCGCGCAGCAACTCGTCACTGGCCTGCAACGGCAGGTGCTCAGCGGCCTGATCGAGAAACCGATCGAGACTGTTGAGATGGGTTTCGGCCTCGTTGCGGAAGATCTCCAGCAATTGCGGATCAAGCGCGGTGGTCGCCGGCTGCGCAACGTCCGAAGAACATTCATCACCCTTCGCCAACGCATGGGCGCGAGCAGCCAAACGGTCGACATCTTCACGCTGACGCTGGGCGTTGGCCGCGAACTCGTCGACCAGTTCAGGCAGCAGTTGCAACACATCAGCCAACAACTGATACACCGGCGGACCCGGCTCGACACTGCGCTCAAGCACCCGGTTGAGCAGGTTCTCCAGCGCCCAGGCCAGTTCGCCCAGCACCAGTGCACGAACCATTCGCCCGCTGCCTTTCAAGGTATGGAAAGCGCGGCGCAATTCGCTCAGGGCCGATGTGCTGTCGGGGCTGGCCGACCAGCGCGGCAAGTAGTCGTGCAGGATCTCGAGGACCTCTTCGGTCTCCTCAAGAAAGACTTCTCGCAGCTCATCATCCACCGGTTGTTCATCGGCCGGCGGCGGCAGCAGACTGTCCGGCGTTATCAAGGCCGGCGGGTTGACGGCAGAGGTCGGGCTGGCCAACACCTGTGCCAGCGACTGAACGATCTGCCGAGTGTCCAGCCCCTGCTGATCCTGCATCACTAACCCCAGGCCCGGGCTCGGCACGGCGTCGAGCGACGGTGCATGCACTTCGCTGGGGAAATAACCCAGTTGCGCCAGACTTTGCTCGGCGACGTCGAGGATCTGCTCACCGGGCGCCTCAGGGTCCTCGCTCAAGCGTTCCAGGTAATACTCGATGCTGGTAATGGCATCGGCCAGGTTGTCGAGTTGCTGCCAGTCAGGCCGTGTCCGGTCCACCAGCAGATGCTCGCGAATGAAGCCGTTGCAGGCTTCCAGCAGGCTCGCCGCACGGCTCAACGGGATCATCGCCAGCGCACCGCGAACCTGAGTCAGCACCGCCGGAAGCGGCTGCAAGGCCTGGCAGTCCCAGTCGCTGTCGATGTAGTCGACGATCATGTCCTTGGCCTGCTGCAGGCAGATCCGCGCTTCCTTGATGACAATCTGGTGAATCTGCGTCAGGTCGGTGGTCGGCAATCGGCTCTCTTCGCGGTTTTCCTCCACGGTGCCGACCATTCCGGCCAGTGTCGCCTCGACGTAAAGCAAGGCACCGGCGACATCCATCAGGGTCGCGTCGTTCGGCTCACGTTGGCCCTGGGCAAGGCTCAGGACCACCGCCAGTTGATCGATGATCACCTTGCGCGGTTGACCGAAACCGAGCACCGCCAGGGTATCGGCGATTTGCCGCAGTGGCGCCAGCAGGCTGTCGAGGTCCGAGACATGTTGACGGTCGCTGCGCACGAACAGGTCGAGGCGCTCCTTGACCCGCACCAGTTCTTCGCAGAGCGCGGCCAGCACCGAACGCATCGCGTCGCGATCCGGGCCGGCCAGACGGGCGCGTTCCTCATCGACCATTGCACTGTCGGGCAATGCGTCGTCCAGGGCATAACGCTCTTTCATGGCTTGCATCTGCGCAGTGGGATGTTGTGCCTTGGCAATGTAGAACAGCAGGCTTTTGAGCAATTCAGGCGGTGCCGGTTGATTGATTCCCGACATGCCGTGTTCGAGCAGGCGCTTGAGCTCCTTGTCAGCGTCCTTGAACAGGCTGCGCAGCGCCGGACTGTTGGCGATACTGCCGCTGCGCATGCCTTCGACCAGCGCCGAAGCGACTTGCCACAACGGTCCCAATGGCGCGCCGTCGCACAGCGCTTCGAGGCGTGCAAAGACCTTGGCCAGCGCGCCGAGATGGGTGGTGTCGTCCTGTTCGCGAAGCAACCCGGCCAGCCCCATCTGCAACGTTTGCCGCAATTTGCGCAGCACATTCGGCAACTCGGCCGGCTCAAGCATCGTCAAGGTGTCGTCGTCCAGCGCGGGCAGCACCTGCCACTGTGGGCTGAACAGACTGGTTTCCGACAACAGGCTTTCGCCACGGGCGCTGCGCAGGTCGTTGATCAGCGGCAAGACCACCAGCGGCAAATCACGGCGGGCGCTTTGCACGCGGTCGAGGTAAATCGGCAGTTGGCCGAGGGCTTGCAGCAACAGGTGAATGGCTTCGTCGCGGTGGCTGACGCGGTTTTGCTGCAACGCCGCCGCGAGCTGCTCCATCCCTTCGGCGAGCAACGCCGCGCCGTAGAATTCGACCATCTGCAAACTGCCGTGGACCTGATGAATCCCCGTCAGGCACTCGTGAATCGCGTGCGCCGTCTGCGGTTCTTCGACCCGGTTGTCGAGGGCCATGCTTTCAAGGGCAATAAACGCCTGTTTCAACGTTTCGGCAATTTCGCCCTTGACCCATTCGAGGGCCACATAGTCGTGCCGATCACCCATAACCACTCCCATCAAAATGCTTTCCGGCAGGCATCGTTCAAGCCTTGTCGGCGCTGCGCTCAGGCACGGTCGGCAAGGTGAAACCAGACACCGAACGCCGCAGCTGGCTGGCCATCTTCGCCAGGTTGCCGATGCTCTCAGCGGTGGCCGTAGAGCCCGACGAGGTCTGCGTGGTGATCTGCTGGATCACGTTCATCGTCAAGGATATCTGACCCGCCGAAGACGTCTGTTGCTGCGCCGCGTTGGAAATACTCTGGATCAACGCCGCAAGCGTTTTCGATACGCCTTCGATTTCTTCCAGGGCCACTCCGGCATCCTGCGCCAGTCGCGCACCGCGCACCACTTCGGTGGTGGTCTGCTCCATGGAAATCACGGCTTCATTGGTGTCAGTCTGGATCGCCCGCACCAGAGTTTCAATTTGCCGGGTGGCCGCCGACGAACGCTCCGCCAGCCGCTGGACTTCATCGGCAACCACCGCAAAACCGCGCCCGGCGTCACCGGCCATGGAGGCCTGGATCGCGGCGTTCAGCGCGAGAATGTTGGTCTGGTCGGCAATGTCGTCGATCAGGCTGACGATGTCGCCAATTTCCTGAGAGGACTCGCCCAAACGCTTGATCCGCTTGGCCGTGTCCTGAATCTGTTCACGGATGTTATCCATGCCGTGAATGGTGTTGTGCACCACCTCGTTGCCCTTGTTGGCGATTTCCACCGAGCGCTCGGCAACCGCCGAGGACTCGGCCGCATTGGCCGACACCTGATCGATGGACTGGGCCATTTCGCTGATCGCGCTCGAGGCTTCACAAATTTGCTGGGCCTGATGCTCCGAGGCCTGGGCCAGGTGCATCGCGGTCGCCTGGGTTTCCTGCACGGCAGCCGCGACCTGGCCGGCGGTCAGGTTGATGGTCGCGACCAGGTCGCGCAGTTGATCGACCGAGTAATTGATCGAGTCGGCGATGGCGCCGGTGAAGTCCTCGGTCACCGATGCGGTCACCGTCAAATCGCCATCGGCGAGGTCTTCGATCTCGTCGAGCAAGCGCATGATCGCGTTCTGGTTACGTTCGTTCTTCTCGGCGGTTTCTCGCAACTGGCGATTGGTTTCGCGAACCATCACCAGGCCGATCAGGATGATCGACGTCAGCGCCAGCAAGCCCAGCACGTAACCGCCGATGGTATCGGTCGAGCGCCCGCCCACCATGTTTTCGAAACCGTTGGCCAGGTGCGAGGCCTCATCGAGCAAGGTCTGCGACAAGTTGAAGATGTTGCCCGCCGACTCGCGGACCTTGAACAGTTCGGGTGAGGTTTCAAGGATCTCGTCGACCGAGCCCGAAACGAATTCGAACAGCTCGGTAATCTCGGTCAGGCGGGCACGGGCGTCATGGTCCTCGACCTGGCTGATGTGTAGTGCCGGATTGCCCTGAAGCATGCCGTTGAGCACCTGACCAAAACGCGCGGCATCACGGCCAAACGCGTCGGCCGCCTGCTGCGCGTTTTCGTCACCGGCGAGCACGGTGTTAACCGCACCAAGGATCCGCTCGGCCAGCAACGACTGGCGCTGGGCCATGGCGACCTGAGTGGCCGGCGCGCCGCGCTGGAGCAGGATTTCGACGACTTTTTCGTACTCGACCTGCAACTGCGGCACGGTCTCGCCCAGGGTCGCGGCGACCTGATGCAGCGACAGCACCGTCTGTTCACTGGAAAGAATCGCGTCGGTGTTTTTCAGCAAACGCTCCCAGTCCAGTTGCACCGCTTGCATCTCCGGGCGTACCGCGTGGGGTGCCGGCGGCAGACCGGTGCTCGGGTCACCTTTCTTCAAATAACTCCAACGTTGGGCGAAGTCGTTGCGGGCGTCACTCAGCAGCTTGAACGCTGCCGCTTTGCCGGCCGCCGCTTCGGTGGCGTTTTTGGCGATGCGCTGGGACAGGACGCGCAGCTCGCCGGCGTGGCCGATGTACTGCTTGTCGTAGGAAGCCTGGGTATTGAGGTAAGCGAAGTTGGCGAACAGCAACACGATGAACACGATCAGCGCGATGAACAGCACAATGATCTGCGAGCGACTGCGCGACCCTTCCGTAGCCTTGCCTGTATTTGCTTTTATCATCGATCCTCGCCTAACTCTGTGACTGCCCGAAAAAGATCGCAGCCTTCGGCAGCTCTTATGGAACAAAAAATAACTTATTGATTT
>CAYNGZ010000196.1:0-10122 GCA_964396695.1 uncultured Pseudomonas sp. | reverse complement strand
CCGATCGCATCCAGCACCTGTTGAAGACATTCCCAATGAGCTGGACTTATTATTTCCTCTGACGGATCAATAATATGGCCTACTTCCACCACACCACTGGCACCTGAAAGGATTTTTTCCGTAACGGCCAATTTGAAGTGTTTGCCATTGACACTGAACGTTTCACAGCTGAATTCGCGCCCCTCGACAAAATCCTCGAGGATACAAACCTCGCTTGATACAGGGATCCATTCTCCACCCTCGACAATCCGAACGCCAACGCTACCTGTACCATCAATAGGCTTTATGACTTTCCTGCCCACCGCAATCAACGGTCCACTCATAGTTACAGCGGGACTGATCAACTCAAAGCGCACCGTATTCAGCTGCCTCTCCTCAAGTGCCCGCCGCGTCAATAACTTGTCTCTGCAGGTGAAGGAGCAACTTAAACTCGGACCGGGAATATCCAACACTTTAGAGAGTACCGACGTAGCTTCCATGCCCAGTTCGGTAAACGAATAGACACCGTCGAACACGATCTGCGCGTGTAAAATCACCGCGCGCCTGATCAACGCATACAGATCATCAAAGCTCACGATGTTTTCTGGCTCGATCAACGCTCTCTGATACTGTGTGATTCGCGCCTCTTCGGTGATGACCACGGTATCGGCTTTGGCAGATACTTTCTTCAGATAATCGTCCGTTGGCCCGAGCAATAAAATGGTTGGTCTATTGCTCATCATTTAACACTCCGCAACCACAGCATTGAACACCTCCAGAAACAGAGCATAACTTTTCGGTTGCATAGTCAGCGACGGAAGGAGTTTCAGACATGAAGGTTTGTTGCTACAGATGGTGGTCAGTATTTTATTTGCAAAGAGCGAATGCCAGACAAAAAAACACATCGACGCGTCGGAAAACTCCAGCGTGATACAGACACCTAAAGCGTGGACGCTGACCAAGTCATCCACAAGTGTTGCCGAGTCGTGCAAAGCTGCGACGAAATCATCTCGTCTTATTCGAGCAGTATCATCGTCCAGGCATTCGTCGAGCAGCGCCAGCGAAGCAATGGCTACGTTAAGGCCCAGAGCGTTATTCGCAAAGGTCGAACCCAATATCTTCTGGCAGCCTGGGCGGTCAAAGATCGAGTCGGCAATGGGGGCCCTCATGAGCATGTTTGCACTTGGGAAAAAAGCGCCGGTCAGCGACTTTGAGAGCAACAGAATGTCGGGCCTTACCGCCCATTCCAGCGCTTGCATTGCACTGTAATGACCACAGCGACCTAGCCCGGAAAAAATCTCGTCACAAATACTTATGGTGCCCGAGGCACGGCAGGCACCGAGCAAATCTTGAGCTTCCTGCGCCGAGCAAACGCGCCCCCCGCCAATTGCTTGAAGAGGCTCTATCAGCAACGCGGCAAACTCCCCACTCGCCAGTTCGTGTATCGCTTCTTCGATATGCTCGAAATAAACGATGTCCAGCGGACAAGGCAGCGCCTGCAGCCCACTTCGCCAGAGCTCGTTATCGGTGATATGCATCGCAAGGGAACTGGCACCATGAAAACATCCGCGGCGAACCAACAGACGTGATCTGCCTGTGTGCACCAGCGCAGCCTTGATAGCCCCTTCCACCGCTTCAGTTCCGGTAGTCAACGTCGATAAACGCCATTGGCCGCTCAGCCCAAGCCGTTCAACCAAGGCAATAGACAACTGCGCCGAAAAGTCATTGAGACCCAGCGGTGTAACACAAGGAATATCCGCCGCCAGCGCCGCCAGCAATGCATCCTTGAGCTCTTGCCTGTTGTGACCGAATATCGCCGCCCCATAATGGCCGACCAGATCCAGCCAAGGGTTCATCGAGTCGTCATACAAATACTCATCCTTGGCCCGGATGAAGACCGGCTGCTCCCCTAACTGATGCAGTACCTCGCTCCAGTGAGGGTTAACGAACGCTTCGTAGCGCTTGATCACTTCACTCATGAAATATAATCGAGCATACGGTAGTTAATAGCGGGCATTTTCAATGCGACATGGAACTCATAAAGCTGTTCCCAAGCCCGAATATTAAGATCAAGCAGCAAGGCATAGGCATTCGCGGCCACTTGCTGCTCCTCGACACCTAACTCACCTACTTCCGCCAACATGATTCTGGAAATGTACTGATGGCCGAGCTTTTCATTCAGCGACTCATGTTTACGAGAAGCTTTATTGAACAGGGGTGTCCGATTGTTACTGGCTGACAGTTCATTCAACAAGTTGACTTGGCCGGGCAAGCCTTCGGTAATCGTAGCCGCTGCAAAATAAGCCACCAGTTCCTTCGAGGCCAGATAGGTATAGATATCACATACCAGTTGGCCAAAAGGCGTCGGCAACGACGAATGCAATTCCGTCTCGCTCATACCCAATGCCTTACAGGTCTTCAACTCATAGAGTTCGTGACCGGCCTCTTCCATGTAATAACGTCGAGCCAGTTTTTTCAGCGGGCGAGGTAACCGCTGAGAGATCGCCGGCGATATGAGGTCCACAAACCGATCGGTAATGTAATATTCCTGTGCATAACTGGCGGCAATCAACGCTTCGCGCCCGGGGCCGGCGCCAGCCAGTGCAACCTGGTACTGACTCGGCGCTACGCATTCCATATAGTCAAGCCCCCACCGCTCCAGACGCACGGCCAGATTGACCCCGGAGTCCACCTCATCGATGTGCAGCGCTGGAAAATCAACATGCCGAGTGTCTGCCTTTTGGCTCTTGTTCAACAGCCATACCAGGACGCTGAGGCACTTTCTCAATTCGCCAGCCCAAAAGGCGGAGTATTCGACATCAGATACCTTGTCGCCGTAACCACTCAAATACTGCAGCAATTTTTTGCCGACCGCCACGGCGGGTGGGCAGGTAACGGTCCAACACAAAAATACAAGCTTGATGTACCGGACATAGACATTACCGTTTTCAGCAAGAACAGTTCTCACGGAAGCCGTGTGTAAATTATTAACAAATTCAAGCAGCGCAATACTTAACTTGCGATCGTCGAAGGATGTTTTTTGCAAGGCATCTTTCGCCTCAGCCATGCTGTCCGACGTAATAGAGTTTTTGCCGCCCAGCGTATGCTCAGGGCTTGATTCTCTCACCAACCCGACTTCATTGAAGTGATTGACCAAATCACTGACTTCGCCGCCAACATCACTCTCGATCAACGAACGCCACTTTTCACTGTCCGGATTCCTCAGATGCTGGACGATTTCGATAAGCTCATCACACGCCTGGCTTTCTATGACAAGTTCAGAAATGGACTCCCCCACTTCGAATACACCGACTTCAGTTTTTTCTATATAGCCAACTTCCAAGTAAGGCTTCTTGAATGCTTTCAGAGACCAGGAGTCCATTACCTATCCTCACATTAGTTGAATATTCTGAGCTTCACTTCATCACTGTAATTTTTGCAAATCTGCTTATCCCAAGTCGACATCAACTCTAACAGAGCACAGGTATGTATCAGAGCAACCCTGGACTCTTCCTCGGAAATAGCTGAATAATTAACCAGCAAAGAATCAGTGATAGCGCCATGATCACTAGTACTATTTACATCAGAGTGCCCGATAATCGGTTTCCAGAAAGCATCCGGCAATCCTAACCTTACACAGGACTCAACAAACAGCTTATTGAATTCCGGATAGGGCTCTTCAAACAGGAATAACGCACTGATAAAACTGATGATGTGCTGACGGGCATAAACACCCAATGTCGAATAAATTGAAAAAGTCGTGTCCAGGGGCGAAGCCAGCGCCAACTGCGACCGATCGACGCCGACATGACTCAGGGCATTGGCCAACAACGACTCGTGGTCATGTTCTTCAAGAAATAACCGTTTGATACCCTGATAGACCTCAGGTGAACTATTGTGCGCCAACGCAGGCGAAATAACCTTTGGAGCGCTTTTGACAATATGGTAATACTCCACCGCAAACCCTATCAACTGGGAGCGACTCACTGAACCATCGAGCATCTTCTCGTACAATGCAGAGTTACCAATCCTCACATGAAGCGCCGACGTCAACAGTTTAAGCTTTTTCGAAAACTCGAGCCCTGAGAGTACGCCCAATACCGCCGGGAACCGGCCTTCCGTCAACAGATAGTTCTTATCGAGATCCGCAATCAAGACTTCCAATTGGTCATCTGGATAGCGCGCAGCGTGCTTTATATAAAAGTCTTCGGTACTCAGCGAGCCCTGTTGCAGATCCTGAATGACCGCAATGAGTGCATCACTTCCATCATCTTCCAGAATCAGACTCTGACTGCGGTAGTCCAGATGATGCTCATTGGAGATCCGGGTATATACGACACCTTGACGCAGCTTCGGGTAATTAAAGCGCTTAGTACTGGCTTGCATTTACCGTCCCCTCCAATGTGATCCCTGACAGCGTTCTCAACAGGTCGCTCGAAGTGGAATAATGCTCCCACACTGCCGAATGAAAATTATCATACAACTCAACGAATATATGGGTATTGGCGCGCATTTGCTTAAGTTGTTCGTGGGTCACCACCGGTATTTCTCTAAACAACTCTCTGGTCAGAACACCATGTTCGGCCCCAATATTTATGTTGGCATGATCCAGAATGGGCTTAATGAAAGAAGCGTTTATTTTCTTGCTGTTCTGCATGGCAAGTATAAAGCTGTCGACTTCTATATCCTTTCCTTCCAAAATACCCATGGTAGTGAAGAAAAATAGCGGATCGTTTGCGGCCCAATAGGCCAATGCATTACAGAGTGCCAGGGTTTCAGGAAGAGGTATTGCTTCCTTGATATTTTCGCGAGTAATGCCCAGGGTTTGCAATGCTCGAAATATCAACTCATCATGACCATATTCCTCGGAATAGAATTCGTTCATTATCAGCCGGGCTTTTGTAGAGGCTACAAAATTAAGCACTGGTGAGTCGAACCAACTTTCACGAAAAAGAAAATGATAGTTTTCTATGGCCATCCCGTAATAGACATTTTCCGGGACTGTTTCGGGCTGCTGCATGGCCAACCAGAATTTGTTTTTATACAAATAGTCATGAAGCAACTGCGCCTGTAGATCTTCAATCTCTAGAATGGCCTCATCACCACTTAAAAAATCAGCACCTGAGTTGACTTTAAAGGCCAGCTTGGAATCTTCCAATGCCTTTATCAGCTCATGGATATCATTGGGACTCAGCTGCTTGTTTTTTTCGCAAACCGCTGAAATAGGATGCCGACCATCGAACATGGAAAGCACCTTATTCCATTCCAGATAGTCGCCTTCCAAATTTTGTATTTCATGCTCAGCGCCTGAGACCACATATAATTTTACAGCAGCATCATCACTCTTTGAAAACCGTCCGTAGGTCACATACATATCGCCCATGGCTGCTCACCCTATCCATCATAAATAAACCGGGCAACATGAAGTTGCCCGGCACGATTCATACTTACAGGTGGGCAGCCATCAAAATCGGACGATTGCTTTTTGCCTTGATCACAATCTTTTTCGGCGTGCTTGCTGCTTGTTCTTGGGTGCGCTGAACTTCTGTAGCTTTGGACATTGGGTATTCCTCATCAGATAGATTATGGGCGAGCCACCTTCAACGGAAAACCATCTGCAGAACTGAAAACCTCATTTCAACCTGCAACAGCAGATTCCCGGCTCACACAAATATTTTCATAAGCCGAGCAAAATAAAATTGCTAATTTCAACGCCAAATCCAACGCATTTGCAAAAACATTCCACAGCACCTCGGCATCTGAAATATTTCTCTCGCCGGCTATTCTTTCACCATTGAAACAAGGACTTGCGATCAGGCAGGAGCAGTGCCAAGGCAAAAGAGCACGCAAACGCACCCATGAACCGCTGATCGTAATTCACCAAAAGCCACAGTTTCAGCTACAAGCAGCCAAGGGCAGTAGATTAGTCTTGTAGACCTCCCTTAATGTAATAGAGGTTTTTATTTGTTTTACGCAGGCAATCGCACGCAACGTCTTCTCAATAAAAACCGTATACTCTTGGATATTTTTGCATACTAGCTGTATCAGAAAATCATAGTCGCCGGTCACGTTGTATAAACCGACAACTTCCGAACATGAAATAATTTTTTGTTCTAGACTCCGCGTCACCTCTTCGGTATGGGAGTCGACTGATACATGAACGAACGCGGTGATCTGAAAGCCTAGCGCCTCTTTATTCAGGACCGCCTGATACGCCGCTATAAAGCCCTCTTCCTCAAGGCGCTTAATTCTCCGCCAACACGGCGTTTCGCTCATGGACATGATTTCGGCAAGCTTCGAGATTGTAATCCGACAATCCGCTTGAATCACATTCAGAATTTTCATATCAACAGAATCGAGCGCAAGCGTAGCTTTTTTCAACACCGTTCCCTCAGCGTTAGTTTTATTTTATACGGGGAAATCCCTTTTCCATTACGCATAGAACGTACCGCTATTAAATCACCGACTATCTGCCGCCGGACGGTTTCCCTGCATCAAAAGTGCACACGGTTTTGCGGCTAATCGCTGCTTACGATACGCGCATTATTAATCTTATCAAGATGTAACAGAGGCATTGATATCCCACCGAAGACAGCCCTATCACGCACCGATCAGACAGGGTGCCGTGTACCTTGGCGGGATTCATTGCACGAGAGGAGAGCGCATCACCTGGCACTCAAGTGATGGTGTTTTCGGAACGGCTGATCATACGCGCCGGCTTTACCTACCACCCAACGGTGACGTGCGGGTGGCCGAGACCAACGCGCCGTTCGGCATGACCCTGGTCGGCAATGACCTGATAGACGTGCAAGCCATAAAGCTCGCTGCTACACCTTGCGGCACAACGTCAATCCGTCGCCTAACGGCAACAGCGACAAATCGACACGCGAATCATCCTTCAAAGCACGGTTCAACGCCTGAATGGCGCGGGTATCTTCACTCTCAGGATTCACCTCGAGCACTCGCCCGCTCCACAACGTGTTATCAAATACTGCCACCCCACCACTTCGCAGAAGGTGCAAAGCGCTTTCCAGATAAGCCGGATAGTTGGCCTTGTCGGCATCGATGAAGATCAAATCAAAGCAACCACCCTGCCCTTGCTGCTCAAGCGCAGCGAGAGTTTGCAACGCGGGCGCCAAACGCAAATCGATACGCCCGGCGAGGCCAGCCTCCTGCCAGTAACGACGCGCCGTGGCGTTGTACTCTCCGGGAGTGTCGCAACAGATCAACCTGCCGTCATCCGGCAAGGCTGCCGCCATGCACAAGGCGCTATAGCCGGTGAAGGTGCCAATTTCGAGCAAGCGCCTGGCCCCCGTAAGCTTGACCAGCAAGGCGAGGAACTGTCCCTGCTCGGGCGCCACCTGCCAGCGTGCCATCGGCAGCGCCTGGGTTTCGTCACGCAAACGGCGCAGCAGCGGTGTTTCGCGCAGGGATACGTCAAGCAGGTAGTTGTAGAGGGAATCGTCGAGATTGAGTGTACGAGCGGTCATGACAACCTCTGCGAACTAGAAATTGTGCGCCAGATGTTCGGGCTCAATAACACGCTTGGCGCTCAGGTAGGCTCTCTGCCAATAGGCTTTGGACAAACTGTCCAGCTTCACCGTACCACCCGTGGCGGGTGCATGCACAAAACGACCTTCACCCACGTAGATCCCGGCGTGACTGACTTGCGAGCCGCCATTGGTGGCGAAGAAGATCAGATCGCCAGTCTGCAGCGCCTCCTGGCCGATACTCGGCGCTTGCATGCCGATCATCTCGCGAGTCGAACGCGGCAGGGAAATACCCGCTGCATCGCGGTAGACGTAGCCGATCAGGCCGCTGCAATCGAAACCCGAATCTGGCGTATTGCCACCCCAACGGTAAGGCGTGCCGACCAGGCCCAACGCGCGAATCAGCACGTCTTCAGCGGCAGGCGAAACAGATTGAGCGGGAGCGAAAACCGGGGCGCGAACGACTTTAACGGGCGGCGGAGTGCGGCTGGCGCAAGCGCTGAGCAGCGCGGCGAAGAAGATAAGTACAAGGCGGGCCGACATCGTCATATACAGAACATCCTGATCTGGCTGCGGCTTTCTCTGCCGAGAGGCTGAAAACAAAACCGCGTAAGCAGGGCTTACGCGGTTAGTTAGTCAACAATAGATCAGGATTCTAGCGGCTACGCGCCAAACTTCAAGTAAGACTTTAAGTTGGCCTTACAAAAAGTCCGCTTACTTGCTTGCCGTGACTGTCGTTGGTGCCATGGCGAGTGCTCGCTTGGCCTCAATGAAGGTCTTGCTCCAGTAGCTGTCGCCCAGGTTATCGACCCGGACACCACCGCTGCGGCGGCTGCTGGAATGGATGAACTGATCATCACCCAGGTAGATCCCGGCGTGACTGACGCGACCGCGACGACCATTGGTGGCGAAGAACAGCAAGTCGCCAGGCTTCAGGTTGTTGCGCGAAACCAACGGGGCATTCACGTTGATCATTTCGCGAGTGGAGCGCGGCAAGTTCATGCCAGCCTCTTCACGAAACAGATAACCGATGAAACCGCTGCAATCAAATCCGGCCTCAGAGGTACCGCCCATGCGGTAACGGGTACCGACCAGGGACAGGCCACGTTCGAGGATGCTGTCGGCCAGAACCGGAAGCTGGTAAGGCTTGTTGCTGGCAAAGTCTGCCAGTTCTTTTTCGGTAGCCAGCTCTTCCTGATAAATAACGGAAGACTGGGCAGTCGCAGAATTTTTAATCTGCTGATCGTTTTGTTGTTGCGAGACCGGGGAATGAACCGCGCAACCAAACAGCAGGGTGACAAGTGCGAGAGGCACGAGGGGTGCGAAGCGATTTAGCATGGGCACGACCGTGGCTGAAGTGGTAAAGAAGGCGAGACTATGCCCTCTATCGTCCTCATTTGCAAATTCAATCGATCCAAATGTGACTTATCGGTTTCTCGTTAACATCTAAGCGCTTAAGCCCAATTTGAATCTGCACGCGCCGCGAATACCTTTCCGGAAGCGGGTTTTCTGACGTCTGAAATATGCCGAAACGCGCTACAGGCCGCGGAATTACCAGCCCAGGGTTTCTTTGAGGAAGGGAATTGTCAGCTTGCGCTGAGCCTGCAAAGAGGCCTGATCGAGGCGCTCAAGGAGCTCGAACAACGCGCTCATGCTGCGAGTACCACGAGTCAAAATAAAGTGCCCGACTTCGTCGGTCAGGTGCAGACCGCGACGCGACGCGCGCAATTGCAACGCACGCAACTTGTCTTCATCGGACAGGGGCCGCATCTGAAAAATCAGCGCCAGGGTCAAGCGGGATTTGAGGTCAGCCAGTTTGACCGGCAATTCGCGTGGCGAGGTTGAAGCGGCAATCAGCAGACGCCGACCACTGTCCCGCAAACGATTGAACAGGTGGAACAACGCCTCTTCCCAATCAGCCCGCCCTGCTACTGCCTGTAAATCGTCCAGGCAGACCAGTTCGTACTGTTCAAGGTTGTCGAGGATTTCGATTCCGCGATCCAGCAACTCGGCCAGCGGCAGGTACACCGCCGGCTCCCCCAACTGCTCGAAGCGCAAACACGCGGCTTGCAGCAAGTGCGTGCGCCCTACGCCGTCCTTGCCCCAGAGATAGATCAGGCTTTCGGTCCAGCCGGCGTCGGCTTCGCACAGCCGCTCGACATAGCCGAGTGCAGCGGCATTGGCGCCGGGGTAGTAGTTGATAAAGGTAGCGTCATCACGCAGACGCACACCTAGGGGCAGCTGAATCGGTTTCATGCTGACTGAACAGTTCCAAACGAACCGTTAGTGGCCTCTGTGTAAAGTTTGCAAAGTTTATACCCGTGACGCCAGCCGCACAATGCAGCAGACCACAAGCAAAATCAAAGGTTTGCGTGAGCTTGCGGAGATCGCTTGGGTTTGTTTGACGGCGTATGTGACAGCCGAAAGAGTTTTACAGGTCAGCCCGGCAATGCACCGGGCGTCCTTGAGCGCTTAATCGACAGGGCTGATCAATCCGAATCTTCCACACCACTGTACATGCCAGAATCCTTATACAAATCATGGACATGGCGAACAAGCACCATGATCACCGCCGCCACGGGCAACGCCAGCAGGATGCCGGTGAAACCGAACAGCTCTCCACCCGCAAGAATCGCAAAGATCACCGCCACCG
>CAYNGZ010000195.1:0-10159 GCA_964396695.1 uncultured Pseudomonas sp. | reverse complement strand
GCGACACCTGCAGCCGCTGTCGTTGCTGATGCTCGATATCGACCACTTAAAACAGATCAATGACAACTACGGGCACAGTGCCGGCGATGACGTGCTGAAGGCTGTCGCGACCCTGATCAAAAACCAGTTGCGCAATGTCGATATGGTCTTTCGTTTCGGCGGCGAAGAATTTCTGATCCTGCTTTCCAATACCAGCCGCGAAGCGGCCGCGATGATTGGTGAACGCCTGCGCCATGCCGCGCAAGCCGAGGAATATTGGGCAGATGAGACGCGGATCGATTTGACGGTCAGCCTGGGGTGCTCGACGCTACTGCCTGGCGAGTCCGCCGATAGCCTGTTACGGCGTGCCGACAGTGCGCTATACGTCGCCAAACGCGAGGGGCGCAATCGCTTGGCGATGGCGGGTTGAGTCTTGAATTCAAGCGTTTCTGAAAAGATCGCAGCCTCCGGCAGCTCCTACAGGCTGCGGCCTGTCATGACACCCCGCCGAATGTAGGAGCTGCCGCCAGGCTGCGATCTTTTAGCTTTCGACCAGCGCCATCCGCTCCCGGGCTACCGGAACCCTTTCCGAGTGCTCCAATTGCATGCAGCGCTCCAGAAACAGATACATGTAGTCGTAGCTCTTGCAAACCGCCTGACGCAGTTCGACTTGCAGGGATTTACTGGGGTTCAGGCCTGCCAGCGTACAGATGATTTCCAGTGCTTCCCACGGATGGGCATCATCGTACTGGGCATGCATTTTCAGCCATTTCATGGCGCGCTTGCGATCTTCCTCGGGGAACGAAGCCGCATAGATCCCGTTGGAGCACACCAGCGCCGACCACTCTCCGGTCGCCCCCTCGATGGCATAGTTGGTTGCGGCAATGGCAACAATCAGCGAATCCGACGAACTGGTATGCCAGCACCAATGACTCAATGCATGAAGCTCGGGCACGACCTGCTGCGCCTGCAAGTCGTCCAGGCTAACGCCATGCGCACGACTCCAGTGCACCCAGTAGTCGGCATGGTTGAGCTCAACGCGAATGTTGCGCATCAGCCAGCGACGCGCCATGTCCTCGCCAGGGTGGCGGGCGAAGCGGGTCTTGGTCAGGTTCTGCGCCATATACAACGCGAACTGCTCAACGACCGGCCAGCCACCAATCAGGTACTGACGCATGGTCTTTGCACTGAGTTTGTTGTCACGCATCCGCTGATACAGTTCATGCTCGACAACCCGACGCTTGCTCTCGCTGCAATCCTGGATCAACTGTTGAGCCCAGGCTGGGTAACTTGCGGCTTCCATAAGCGGGCCGGACCTGTTGAATGTATCGATCACTGTCGCACTCCTTTTGATTGTGATTGTACGGATCAGCAAGAGATTTCAACGGAACGTGCCAGGCGCCTTGAGTAACAGAGGCTGCGGTCTGGCGGGCCGACATTGCAAGCTGTCAGAGGTAAACAATTGCGGGCGCTCAATAACATACCCTTGAGCATAATCCACCCCGATCTCCAGCAATGCCTGCTCGATCTGCGGTGTTTCAACAAACTCGGCAATGGTGCGCTTACCCATGACATGACCGATGTGATTGATCACTTCGACCATTGCACGGTTAATCGGGTCGTCCAGCATATCCTTTACGAAACTCCCGTCGATCTTCAAGAAGTCTACAGGTAAATGTTTCAGATAAGCGAATGAGGACATCCCGGCACAAAAGTCATCCAACGAAAAATGGCAACCTAACCCCTTGAGTTCATTAATAAATCTGATCGCGCTCCTCAAATTGGAAATTGCGATGGTTTCTGTGATTTCAAAACAAATCATTTCAGGCGGGATGGCGTAGGTAATGAACTTCTCACGCAGGAAGTCCAGAAACGCATCATCTCCGATCGTAATACCTGACAGATTAATCGCACACATGGCCAGCGGTCCTTTGCGCTCCTCGGCAATACACTGTGCAACGATCTTGAAAACATTCTCGACCACCCAGCGATCCAGGGACGTCATCAGCCCATAACGCTCGGCGGCAGGAATGAAACTGTCCGGCAAAATCATCCGCCCTGCTTCGTCATGCAGACGCAGCAGGATTTCGATATGCCCACCGCCCCGCTCTGTATGCCCCAGCGCAGCGATTTCCTGTGAGTACAGGCAGAAACGGTTCTCTTCGAGCGCCATGTGCAGACGCTGCACCCAGGCCATCTCGCCAAAGCGCAAGGACAACTCGGAGTCGTCGGCATGATAGACCTGCACCCGATTACGGCCCTTTTCCTTGGCCATGTAGCACGCCATGTCGGCGGCACGTAACGAGGCTTCGAGCGTGCCCGGCGCTTGAATGATGTGCACCAGACCAATGCTGACGGTGGTCACAAATGGTCGGCCTTTCCAGACAAAGTGCAGGTTTTGCACCGTCTGACGCAGCCCCTCGGCGATTTTCTCCGAGGCTTGCGGCGAACAGTTCTCCAACAGAATGCCGAACTCGTCACCACCCAGTCGGGCCAGGGTGTCGCCTTCGCGCAATCCTGACTGCAAGAGCGCACAGATGTGCCGCAGCAGCTCATCACCCGCGGCATGTCCGCACGTGTCATTGACCAGTTTGAATTGATCCAGATCGAGGAACATCAAGGCATGACGGGCAGGCTGGCGCGTGAGGCTGTGCAGCGCCTGCTCCAGCCGAAATTCGAATTCGCGGCGGTTGGCCAGCCCGGTCAAGGCGTCGTGGGTCGCCTGCCAGGAAAGATTGGCGATGTACTGTCGCTCCTGGGTCATGTCATGCAGCACCAGTACCGTACCGCTGACCTTGCCAGCATTGCGAATCGGCGAGCCCACCAGCGTCACTGAAACCGTGCTGCCGTCCAGCCGCTGAATCAGCTTGGAATGTTCACTGCCACCACTGAGCTGGCCACTAAGGATATGCTCGATCAGTGTGAAACCATCCGCCTGGGCATTTTCATCCAGCAGATTGAACAAGGCTGCCAGCGGCAGCCCGATCGCCTGCTCCGCCTTCCAGTGGGTCAACTCCTCGGCCGCCGGGTTCATGTAAGCGATGGCACCTTCGACATCAGTGGTGATCACACCATCGCCAATGGACTGCAAGGTGATTTGCGCACGCTCCTTTTCCAGCTGCAACGCATTGGCAAACGCATGCCGCTGGGCCAGAAGCTTATGGGTGCGCAGCAATGCCAACGCGATCAACCCCAGCGCCGTGGCCAGATTGGTGAGCAGCAACAAGAGCAGAATCAGCCGCGAGCCCTCGCCCAATGCGTCGCTGAATGCCTTGGCAGCGGGCGTCACCCCTTCATTGATGGCAAATATCCGGGCCTTCCAGCCCTGGATGTCGGCGTCGCTGGCCTGGTTGCTGACAATGCCCTGATGCATTTCAAGGGCGACGTTATCGAGCTGCACCAGGTAGGCATCACCCACCATCCAGCGATCGATGGCGGTTTCCAGGTAACTGAAATGCCGGAAGTTCAGGTACAGCCAAATCAGGCTGGAAACGTCATCGGGATGGTTGCCCCCCTTGAGGATGCCCCGCCGTGCGGCCTCAAGATCGGGTGGCTGATGATCCAGCGCGACCCGCAGCTCATGCCCACCCTGGGGGACCGCAATAGCGTCCTGATACTTGAGAAAAATCGACTCGTCGCGACTGTCGGCGTAGAGATTGAGGTAATAGATGGCGTCTTTCTGGCCCTTGGACCACAGGCTTTCGCCAGCAACGTAGCCGCGAACCGCCGACAGCACATAAAGGCTGACGCCGCCCAGCAAGGCCTGAAACAGCACAACGGCGATAAATGGCCAGACGATGCCCAACAACCGTGGCGTTCCGAGAGTCCGCTTTTGCTTCATGAGGTCCCTTGCACAAGCGCTGCCTGATGAACACCCGAGAGAATTCCGCTCCTAACCGCACAGACTAGGCTAATTTTCGATTTTTCGAAGACATCAGGCTTCGATCAAGATCGATTTAGGGGTAACGCAACAATCAGGAGGTCCACAAGGCTGATTCCCCAAAAGGGGTAGCTGATCAATAAGCACAAAAATCCGGGCAAAACTCAAGGTTGCTAATGCTGCTGCAAATGCCCATAAAGCTTGGCATACAGGCCACCATCAGCAATCAACTGCTGATGGTCGCCATCCTCGGCAATATGCCCGCCATCGAACACCAGCACCCGGTCGGCCTGCTTCACAGCCGACAGCCGGTGCGCAATGATCAGCGTGGTGCGGTTGCTCAGGAACCGCGCCAATGCCTGATGGAGGTTGTATTCGGTGGCGGCGTCCAGCGCGGAGGTGGCCTCATCGAGGATCACCACTTTCGGTTCAGCCAACACCATTCGGGCAATCGCCAGGCGCTGGCGTTGGCCACCGGACAAACGCACACCGGAACGGCCAACGATGCTGTCCAGCCCTTGCGGCAGTGCCTTGACCGCACCTTCAAGCTGAGCGATTTCCAGCGCCTGCCAGCAGGCTTCGTCGCTCCGCTCACGGCCCATGGTCAGGTTGGCCCGGATGGTGTCGTTGAACAGTGCCGGGTGCTGCAAGACCACCGCGACATTCTCGCGCACGGTTTCCAGTCCGATGTCCTGTTGAGTGACGCCACCAAACCGGATGCTGCCCGATTGCGGCGTATAGAGCCCCAACAGCAATTGCACCAGTGTGCTTTTACCGCCACCGCTGGCGCCCACGATCGCGACTTTTTCGCCGGGTGCGATGGACAGGTTCATCTGATCCAGCACCAGTTCACCGCCGTAGCCGAAACTCAAGCCTTGGACCTCGATGCCCACTGTCTCGCGCCCTTTGAACGGGTCAACGCCACCTAGGTACTGCGGCTCATCGGCACGGGACAACAGTTCGTTGATTCGCGTCAGCGCACCACCGGCAGCGTAATAGGCGTATTGCAGATTCAGCAGCTGCTCGACCGGCCCGATCATGAACCACAGGTAGCTGAACACCGCGAGCATCTGGCCGATGGACAGGTCGGAGAACAGCACAGTGAGCATGGCGGCGGCGCGGAAGATATCGATGCCGAACTGGAACAGCAAACCGCTGGCCCGGCTTGACGCGTCGCTTTTCCACTGTGAGTTGACGGCATAGTTGCGCACTTCCTGCGCCCGCATCCCGAGCCGTCCCAGGAAAAAGCCCTGACGGTTGCCAGCGCGGACCTCCTGAATCGCATCCAGCGTTTCGGTCAAGGCCTGGGTGAACCGGGAGGTGCTGTCGTTCTCGAGTTTCTTCAGGTGTTTGACCCGTTTACCCAACTGCACCGTGGCGTAAATCACCAGCGGGTTGAACAGCAGAATCAGCAGCGCCAGCTTCCAGTGCATCCACACCAGAATGCCCGCCGTACCGACCAGTGTGAGCATCGCCACCAGAAAGCGGCTGAGGGTTTCACCGACGAATTTGTCGACCGTGTCCAGGTCGGTCACCAGGTGCGTGGTCACCGTGCCGCTACCCAGGCTTTCGTATTCGCCAAGGGAAATGCGCTTGAGCCGCTCGATCAGCCGCACACGAATGCGATAGACGATGTCCTTGGCCAGACCTGCAAACAGACGCGCTTGCAAGACGTTGAACATCAACGCACCGCAACGCAGGGTCAAGGTCGCCAGCAGCATCAAACCGATGTAGCCCGCGGCGCTTTGCCAACTGGTCGGCAGCACGTGGTTCATGACTTTCAGGGCGGCATCGCCATGCCCCAGCAGCACTTCGTCCACCAGCAGCGGCAACAGCAAGGGAATCGGCACACTGCACAGGGTCGCCACTACAGCGACGCCGTTGGCGATCCACAGGGATTTTTTATGGTGAAGCGCCAGACGACGGATTTCTGCCCAACTCAGCCGATCAACCCGCTTGGGTTGTTGCGTATCATCGGGCTGGTCATACACAGGCGGCGCGCTCCAGCCAGCGACCGAGCAACGGTGACAGTTCGCGGAGCGGTTGATAACCATTGGTCAACAGCGCCAATTGACCATTGCGCTCGGCCAGCAAGGTCGGGAAGCCGGCGATGCCCAGATCCTGAACCCAGGTGAAGTCTGCCGCCGTCGCCGCGTGCTGATCGGCACGGTCGAAAGCGGCCGCAAACTCGATACGTGGCAAACCGGCCTGTTCGGCCAACTCCACCAACACGCTGGCGCGGGTGACGTCACGACCTTCGACATAAAAAGCCTGCTGGATCAGCTTGAGCAGCGTCCAGGCGCAATCCGGCGCCAGGCTGCGCGCCGTCACCAGCGCGCGACAGGCCGGTTCGGTGTCGTAGACAAAACCGTCGGGCAATGCACCTTCGAACTTGAACGGCTGACCGGTGGCCTCGGCCACCGCTTGCCAGTGTTCGAGAATGTAGCGCCGGGTGGTGGGCTCCAGTGCCGCGCCGCTGCCGGTGCGCAAACCACCGACCACCAGATGCACGTCAACACCCGCAGCCTGCGCCTGC
Source organism: uncultured Pseudomonas sp. (assembly GCA_964396695.1). GTDB lineage: Bacteria > Pseudomonadota > Gammaproteobacteria > Pseudomonadales > Pseudomonadaceae > Aquipseudomonas. The sequence continues at coordinate 3,764 of CAYNGZ010000195.1, read as the reverse complement.
TTGACCAGCGCCTCGGCCACCGGAGCAAAGCCCCAGCACCAGGAGCACATCGGATCCATTACATAGAGCAGGCGCGCGGACATGGTTCAGGCCTCGGTGTTTGATTGCTTGTAGTTGTAACCAATCGGGTGCGGCTGATTACGGGCCTTGGCCAGTTCGATCTGTTTCTGCCGGTCGATCGCACTGCGGCGGGTCTTCTCACTGAGCTTATCCCAGCAATGCGGGCAACTGATGCCGGCCACATAGTGCTCGGACTCACGGTCCTCCACGCTTACAGGCGTACGACAGGCATGACATTGATCGTAGTCGCCTTCGCTCAAGTCGTGGCGAACGGTGACGCGGTTATCGAACACAAAGCAGTCGCCCTGCCATTTGGTCTCTTCCTGCGGCACCTCTTCGAGGTACTTCAGGATCCCGCCCTTGAGGTGGAAGACTTCATCGAAGCCTTGGCTGAGCATGTAGCTCGAAGCCTTTTCACAGCGAATGCCTCCGGTGCAAAACATCGCGACTTTCTTGTGTTTGGCCGGGTCGAAGTTGGCTTTGATGTAGTCGGGGAATTCGCGAAAACTGGTGGTTTTCGGGTCGATGGCGCCTTCGAAGGTGCCGATCGAGACTTCATAGTCGTTGCGGGTATCGATCAGCAGCACTTCAGGGTCGCTGATCAACGCGTTCCAGTTCTGCGGATCGACGTAGGTGCCAACCTTCTTGTTCGGGTCGACGCCTTCAACACCCAGTGTGACGATTTCTTTCTTGAGCTTGACCTTGGTGCGGTAGAACGGCTGCTCGTCGCAATACGACTCTTTGTGATCGATGTCGTGCATGCGCGGGTCGTTCTTGAGCCAGGCCAACAGCCCGTCGATGCCTTCGCGGCTACCGGAAACCGTACCGTTGATGCCTTCTTCGGCAATCAGCAAGGTGCCTTTGATGCCGTTGTCGACCATCGCCTGCAACAGGGGCTCGCGCAGGGCGACGTAATCTTCAAGGGTGACGAACTTATACAGTGCCGCCACGACAATCTGTTGTGTCATGGGTGATTCTCCAGGTGGCTACCCTCGTAAAGGGTGAACCGGATGCGAAAAAAAACGCGCCGACTAAGCGGCGCGTTGCGGATTCTAACAAAAACTGTCGCGGATGGCTGCTGACCATCAAGATCGCAGCCCCGTAGGAGCTGCCGAAGGCTGCGATCTTTTGATCTTAATGCTTGCTACCGCCAGCGCAGGTCGGCGAGGCAGGCGCCGCACCGGTCTTCGCCCATTCCTCAGGCGTATAGGTATGCAGCGCCAACGCATGGAACTCGCCCATCAGGTCACCCAGGGTGGCGTAGACCTTCTGGTGACGCTTGACGCTGTTGAGCCCGGCAAACTGTTCGCTGACCACCACGGCCTTGAAGTGGGTTTGCAATCCACGGCTGTGCATATGGCTTTCGTCCAGCACATCCAGATGCGCAGGTTGCAAAGCGTTCAGTGCCGACTCAATACGTTGTTGCATGGTCATTGCGGGCTCCGGCTCAAGGCTTTTTCTTGGCTGGAGCGGCGTCTTTCGGCGTCAGCTCGGCCGTCATGTCAGCCAGCAATTTGTTGACCACAGGCACCGCGCTTTCCAGTTTGGCTTGAGTCATCTCGGCCGATTGCTGAGTCAGCTGAGGCATTTTTTCCAGGACTTTCTTGCCCAGTGGCGACTGGTAGAACGCGACCAGTTCCTTGAGCTCCTGTTCGCTGAAGTTGCTGGTGTAGAGCTTGACCATGTCCGGTTTCAGCTTGTTCCAGCCGATGGCATGGTCCAGGGCGGCGTCGGCCTTGGCCTGGTAGGTATCCGGACCCGCATTCTGTGATTCAGGCGCTTTGGTTTGCTCAAAGCGCTGAGCGAACATTTGTTGCACTTGCGCGTACACCGGAGTGCCCAGTTTGTCAGCGTGCGCCAGGGTCAGGAAGGCTTCGGCACTGGCGTTGTGGCTGGCGGTATCGGCGAAAACCTGGCCGCTGGCACAGACCAGAGCAACCGCGGTACAGATGGCACGAAGACGAGTCATCGAGTTTCCTTTTCTAGCAGACGAGGTAAAACCCCAAGGGGCGCCATTCTGCGCCTAAAAAACTCGTGCGCTCAACCCCTCCCCCTTGCCAGGCCTGATTTTCAGGACCGAACGGTAGAAAAAACGACTGATGGAACCCTCATCGCCAATCACGGCCTAAACTGCGCTATCAGACCTACAGGAGTGAGATCCATGAGCCGTATCGAAACCGACAGCCTTGGCCAGGTGGAAGTCCCGGATGAAGCCTACTGGGGCGCTCAGACGCAACGCTCGCTGATCAACTTTGCGATCGGCAACGAACGCATGCCGCTGGCCGTCTTGCACGCCCTGGCGCTGATCAAGAAAGCCGCGGCCAGGGTCAATGATCGCAACGGTGATCTGCCGGCTGACATTGCCCGACTGATCGAACAGGCAGCCGACGAAGTGCTCGACGGCCAGCACGACGACCAGTTTCCGCTGGTGGTCTGGCAGACCGGCAGCGGCACCCAAAGCAACATGAACGTCAACGAAGTGATCGCCGGCCGCGCCAACGAACTGGCCGGCAACCCCCGTGGCGGCAAGACTCCGGTGCATCCCAACGATCACGTCAATCGCTCGCAGAGCTCCAACGACAGCTTCCCCACCGCCATGCACATCGCCACAGTGCAGGCCGTGCAACAGCATCTGCTGCCTGCCATCACTGAACTCTCCAGCGGTTTGGCGGAGCTGGCTGCCCGGCACATGACACTGGTGAAGACCGGTCGCACGCATTTGATGGACGCCACGCCAATCACCTTCGGCCAGGAGCTTTCGGCGTTCATCGCGCAGCTCGATTACGCCGAAGGTGCCATCCGCAGCGCCTTGCCGGCCGTTTGCGAACTGGCTCAGGGCGGCACCGCGGTAGGGACCGGCCTCAACTCACCCCATGGTTTTGGCGAGGCGATTGCCTCCGAACTGGCCGCGCTTTCCGGCCTGCCGTTTATCACGGCGCCAAACAAGTTTGCCGCGCTGGCCGGGCATGAACCGCTGACCACCTTGTCCGGCGCGCTGAAAACCCTCGCCGTGACCCTGATGAAAATCGCCAATGACCTGCGCTTGCTGGGCTCCGGGCCGCGGGCCGGTTTCGCCGAGGTCAAGCTGCCCGCCAACGAGCCCGGCAGTTCGATCATGCCCGGCAAGGTCAACCCTACACAATGCGAAGCGTTGTCGATGCTCGCCTGCCAGGTACTGGGCAACGACGTGGCGATCGGCTTTGCGGCCAGCCAGGGTCACCTGCAATTGAACGTGTTCAAACCGGTGATCATTCACAACCTGCTGCAATCGATCCGCTTGCTGGGCGATGGCTGCCGCAACTTCCAGCAGCATTGCATTGCGGGGCTGGAGCCGGACGCGGAGCAAATGGCCGCTCATCTGGAGCGTGGCTTGATGCTGGTGACAGCGCTGAACCCGCACATCGGCTACGACAAATCCGCCGAGATTGCCAAGAAAGCCTATGCCGAAGGACTAACCCTGCGCGAGGCGGCATTGCAGCTGGGGTATCTGACCGATGAGCAGTTCGATGCCTGGGTACGGCCGGAGAACATGCTGGAGGCTGGCAAGCAGGGTTAATGATCTGTACTGATCGTTCCCACGCTGCGTGGGAATGCCTTACCGGACGCTCCGCGTCCGCTTCTGAGATGGGACGCAGAGCGTCCCTGGCTGCATTCCCATGCTCCCGCGTCACTAGTGTCCGGTAAAAACCGAAGGGGGAGCTTGC
>CAYNGZ010000194.1:0-10183 GCA_964396695.1 uncultured Pseudomonas sp. | reverse complement strand
CCCTGGCCTATGTTCCTTGCGCGACAGCGCGGCCTCGAAGAGGGGGCGGCCCCTCTTATGGAACAAAAAATAACTTATTGATTTATATATTATTTTTAAGGGCTGGCTTGCCAGCCCTGGCCCATGTTCCTTGCGCGACAGCGCGGCCTCGAAGAGGGGGCGGCCCCTCCTACGGGTTTGTGTGAAGTTTGGCCAACGCGACCGCAGCCTCAGCCAACTCCAGCTCGCTGAACACCTGCACACCGTTGCGGGTCAACAAGGCAGCGGTAACGCCCTCGCCGCTGACTTTGACCCCACTGAAAGTCCCGTCATAGGTCAGCCGATTGCCGCAGGACGGGCTATTGGCCTTGAGCACGGCGATGCGAATGGCGTGTTTTCGGACCAGCTCCAGCGCCTGATGGGCACCCGAGAGAAACTCGGCGCTGACGTCCTCGCCTTCGGTCGTCATCACTCGCGCCGTACCGTCGAGCACCTGAACGCCCTGCCCACCCGGAATCTCGGCCGCGGCCCGTGGCGTTGGCAAACCACCGACGACCTCCGGGCACAAAGGGATCACCCGACCTTCGGCGATCCACTGCTCCAGCTGATTGAACGGCCCACTGGCCCCGCCGTCGTAACGCACGCGGTGGCCCAGCAGACAACGACTCACCAGAATTTTCTGCATGATCAGAACGGCTCGTTGCCGCGCCGGCGAAACCAGCCGGTCAAGGACAGGCGCTCGCGGGTCGCGGGCAGGACTTCATGGGGCACTTCGCCCGACAGGAACACCACCAGGCAACCGCCGGTGGGCACCACATCGTGCTCAACGCCCTCCTCCAGATACATCCGCAACTGGCCGCCATGCTCCGGCAACCAACCGTCGTTGAGGTAGACGACCGCTGAAACCATGCGCCGGTCATCGTCGCGAAAGCGGTCGACATGCTTGCGGTAGAACGCGCCCGGCGGGTACAGCGCGAAATGGCTTTCGAAATCCTCAAGCCCGAGAAACAACCCACGGTTCATCGCCTCGCGCAGGCTGTCCATCAACCCCAGATAGCTGTCGCAGGCGTCGACTTGCCCCGGCTCGATCCACTGGATATGGTCGCCGCGAATGCCTTCGCGAATCTCCGAGGAAGGCCCACGCCCCACTGCCGCTGGCGCCAGTTCACCCTCGGCTGAACGTTTACGGCACTCAGCCGCCAGCTCCCGGGTCAGAGCCTGGGGCAGAAAAATATTCTGCCGCGACCAGCCGTGTGTAGCCAGGTCGTCGACGATACGTAACAGCAGCGGGTGATCAGAGGGTATTGGCATGGCGCGCATAGTATTCCTGCACCAACAAATCCGACAGAGCCGTGTAGCGGAGGATCGTCGGATAAGGTGACGAACCTGATACGAATTCTCGACAACCTGTGCCTGGCCCCGGAGAATAGTCGCCTGCCGACAGGAGTCCTTATGCGTCGTTTGCTTTTTTCACTGTTGATGCTCTGCACTTTGCCCGCCTGGGCAGACGGCCACGACCAGTTGTACAAGGTCGCCGGTTGGCCAGACCAACGCGCGCATTTTAACGATGCCCTCACCGCCGCCCAGCAGCGCTACCAAAGCAGCCTGCCGCCCGCGGTGTTCCAGGCCCTGGTCAATAACAGCAATCAGCGCTTTGCCCCGCAGGCCATGGACCGTCGGGCTGAAGCGCAACTGCGCAAAAACCTCGCCGACCCGAAGCCTGCGCTGGCGTTTTTCCAGTCGCCACTGGGGCGCAAAATCATCGCTGCCGAGCTGCTGGCGACCCGCCGCGACCAGTTGGCGAAGAACGCCAAGGGCCTGCCGAAAATCCAGGCCAGTGACACTCGCCAATTGATCATTGGGCATTTGGCCCAGGCACTGCCAGCGCGCGAAGCCGGGGCTGAAGTCAGCCTGGCGATTGCCGGCGTGGCGGCCGACAGCCTGAGCCAGATGATCCCCGGCCTGCTCGGCGGCGGTCAGGCCCAAGGCATGCTGAACGGCCAGCGCCAGCGCTTGATGGAACAGATTGGCTCCGACCTGAACAACACGCTGCTCTACGTCTATCGCGACTTATCGGATGACGAACTGGAGGAGTTCGCCACGTTTGCCGAGTCAGCCGAAGGCAAGGCGTATTACCAGGCGGCGTTGGCGGCGATTCGGGCGGGGTTGGCGGTGGGGCAAAGCACGTCGAGCCTGAATCAGTGAGATCGCATACACACGTAGGAGCTGCCGCAGGCTGCGATCTTTTGATCTTGCCTTACCTGTTCTGACGACTCATCCGTTTGCTCAAAAACCCGAAATACTCCTGGCGCAACGCCGGGATTTCATTCGCCAGATGATGGCGGGCCTCGGGCAGTTTCAACACCTGCGGCCGGTCGAACTTGCCCCCCAGTACCTCAAGGTTATGCTCCCAATCCACCGTCATGTCCGACTGTCCCTGGATGATCAATGGCCGGCGACTGCTGCGCGGAGCCGCTTCGATGCGCTTGATCCACCGCGCCAGCGCCCCGACCCAGACGGTTGGCAAACGCAGCGGCTGTAGCGGATCGGCTTGCAGGAATGGCAGGAACGCCGGGTCATTGGTGTTCTCGCTGAATCGCCGCGCAATGCCTTTGACGAAAGGCTTCATCAGGCAATAGCTGAAGTGCGACCAGCCCCAGGAGCGCGGCCGAACCAGCGGCGAAAGCAAGACCACCTGCCCTTGCGCCGGGCTGTCTGTGCCTGCGTTCAGCACATGGTCGATCACAATCGCGCCGCCCGTACTCTGCCCGCACAGGTGCCACGGTTGCGGCAGATCCAGCGACCGCGCCTCAGCGAACAACCCTTGCAGCGCCGCCTGATACTCGGCGAAATCCTTGATGCTTGCGCGCTCGCCGCTGGACAAGCCATGACCCGGCAAATCACAGGCGATGACCACGAACCCCTGATCCAGCGCCCACTCGATCACATGCCGGTAAAGGCCCATGTGATCGTAGAAACCGTGAAGCACAAACATCGTCGCCACCGCCCGCTGCGGCCACCAGACCTGGCTGACCAACTGATAGCCACCGACCTTGAAACTGCCAAGCCCGCGTTTGACCGGCACACTGCGCTGCGGGAAATCCAGCCCATAAAAATGCTGATAGGCCTGCGTCTCCTCCGACAACGGCTGCGCTTCGGCCAAGGGCCGCAGGCTGGCACGCAGATGTTCGGGGTTGAAGGTGGCAGGCATGACGGATTTCCAGGCAAAGCGCGGGGCGCAAAACAGACTTTATAGGCCTGCGATATTCATCTGTCGCGGCAAGCATGGCAAGCTACGCGACCTTCGAGGATCCTTGCGTATGCGCCCGCACCACCGCACGACACTGCTTGCCAGCCTGCTCGCCCTTGTGTGCGCCGGCGTGTTGTGGGCCGCTTATGACTGGTTTCAGGGGCGCTACCTGCGGGCGTTCAGCTCACACACGGCAGTGTTTTCCGGAGATCCGCTGAGCCTGCCCGCCAACCTCGCAGGCCCCGGCGCGATTCGGGTCGTGCACTTCTGGGACCCGGCCTGCCCGTGCAACGTCGGCAATCAACAGCACCTGTCCGAACTGCTTGAGCACTATGTACCGCAAGGTGTCGAGTTCTATGCCGTACAAAAAACCGGCAGTCAGGGTCAGTTACCCAGCACCTTGAGTCGCCTGAAAACCCTCGACGCCCTGCCGGGCTCCGAACAAATCCCCGCCAGCCCGGCGATCGCGATCTGGGACCGCAGCGGCAAACTGGCGTATTTCGGGCCGTACAGTGAAGGCCTGACCTGCAACTCCAGCAACAGCTTTATCGAACCGATCCTGCAAGCGCTGAGCGAAAACCGCCCGGTGAACGCCACGCATACGCTGGCGGTGGGGTGTTATTGCCCGTGGATGAGTAATGAATAAGCCAATCGCCAGCCAGCCGGACAAAATAAATGGTCTTGTCGTCAGTTAACGGCAAGAGCATCTTTGTAAATCACAGAATTTAAACTGTCTTAAATCCAGGCTTACCGTTAGCCGCCCGCCACGTTTTCACCTCTGCGACTACCGCCTCTGGCCCACTTTTCCCTGCTTCCGGATAAAACAACAGGTCGGAACCAGATGGATGCTCGGCCAAAGCCTTAAACTCTAAAATGGCGTCAATATGTTCTTCCTCAGTAGCATATTCATCATTATGGACTTTCGTAACAAGGCTCAAAAACTCGGCCTCTAACATCTCACTTATTAGCTTACTCATTCCCGGCTCCCTTATGGAAATCCTCTTGCCGTCAGTTAACGGCAAGAGGATCATTGCAAATCACAGAATTTAAACTGTCTTAAATCCAGGCTTACCGTTAGCCGCTCGCCACTCCTTGACTTCCTTTACAATCCCCTCGGGACTATCTTCTCTGTCGTCTCTTGGGTAGTAGATCAAATCCGCCCCATCCGGATGCTCTGTTAAGCGCTCAAACTCTAAAACCAACTTATCGCCTTCCTCTTCTGTTCGATTACGGGGGTCGCAAATTACAGCCACAAAGTCAAGAAACTCTTTCTCCGTATAATCCGTAATCAGTTTGTTTGTCATTTTATTTCTCCTCCCTGTGAATTTCTTTATGTCGCTTAGGAGTAACCAGACCCATATTTTCTAAACCATAAACGCTGCCATTATTCGAAATATATATCTTGTGATGTAGTTCAAATCTTCTAGTTTCTCCTGCCCACCCTGTTTTTGGAGCATAGGGAGCGTTTCCATTTGCCATTTCAGCGAGGTTTTGCTTATTAAACTGCCTGGCCAGCTCAGGGTCATTAGCAACTGCCTCCCAAAAGGTCTTTCGAAACGCCCTGAAGCTATTAAACTCCCTGCCTCTCAACTGATCGGCAATTTGCGACGGAATGGGAGCTCCTTCACCCTGCGATGCCGCCCCCAGCCAGATCCCCGATACAGGTTGACCAAAACCTGTTGCAACACCCGGATCTTCCCTCCGGTCCCGAAACATCGTGTAGACCGGTGGCAGGCCGGACTCCACCGGGAAGACGGTAATAAAATCATCAAAGCTGGCTTCGGAAACCGAAGGAAATGTATCGGTCCTTCCCTCAACCGGTATCACCGTTGCCCCAGTATAGACAGGTGGCGCTGGCTGTTCGGCAGGCGACGTCGTCGAACTATTTCCCGGATTGACGATAGGGGTCCACGTCAAGGTCCGTGGTGGTACGTCGGCTGTGGTCGCGGTATAGACGTTCTGTTCGGCGTTATAAGTGGCAGCCACTACGCCAACTTTCGAAGGAACATTCAGTCCGTCAGTCTTGACGACAAAAAGCTCTGACTGTCCATTCGCAGCAGTCTTTGAACTAACGCGATAAGGCAAATCAACTGTCCCGCCAGCGACAGCGACGGCACTTAAATCTTGCCCAATATCAGAAGCAAGGTCCGAGAGCGGTGTACTGAAAGCATAACGTTCCGGTCATTCACCGTTGCCCAGCTTCGATGAGTAGAACAGTGCTGAAACACCAACAACAACCCCGGCCCCAACACTTGCAGCAAGACCTCCCAACGCCGTAATTGCCGCACGAATAGCCGCTTGCAGAGTGACCGAGGCTGCGTCAATAACCGCGACGGTTCCTGCCGAGGTCATAAACAGCGGCCCTGCCGCTGACGCAGAACCCGGCACACGGAACGTATTGGCGGTTCGAATAGCCTCTGCCGCTGCACGCGCCTGCTCATCAGCAACACGTTTGGCTTCAGCTTCTGCCGCAATACGGGCTTGTTCAGCGGCTACACGTCTGGCTTCGGCTTCTGCCGCAATACGGGCTTGTTCGGCAGCTACACGCCTGGCTTCAGCTTCTGCCGCAATACGGGCTTGTTCTTGTAGATGTCGGACTTCCTGCTCCGCTGCTATACGTAATTGCTCTTCCAAATGCTCCGCTTCCTGGGCGCGAGCGATCAGCCCTGAAAAGGCGTTCGTTGTTTCCCACAAATATCGAACGGTTTCTGCGTGAAGAAGTGCCACATGGTAATCTTGCCAGCGTTTACCCAGACCATTATTAGCCTGTAAGTCCACCAGATTCTTGAGTGCTTCGAGTTCAGGTTTGCTTAATGGCGAATTAATATTTGGATTTGCCATTGCATAAGGACGGATAGCTGCCCACTCGGCATTGAAAATATTATCTGTCGCTATTTTATAATGTGTGAGCGATTGAGAGAGGCTACGGCCTCCTGTCGAACCCGCTAATGCGGCAATTCTCTCAACGAGAAAAGAAGGCAACAGCTGGAAACGAATATTTGTTTCCAAATTAACAACTGAAAGTCTTTCAGCCGCGAGAAGCCTCTGACCTTCCTTGCTGATCGAGACTCCAGCATCCGCTTGGGTTTTTCTTATAGATAGCTCTGGGAGCTGATTGGCCAGAATATGCATCTCCAATGAAAGACGTTTGAGCTCTAATGCCGAATGATAGGCTTCGTTTGCTGCTCCATAAGCACCCCAGACATTTGAAGGATTCATATCCAGGCTTTCATTGAGTTTCTTGAAGAACAACTCCTTCATCAAAAAAAATGGATTATGACCGTAAAGCGAGTAAGCAATCTCAGTGTTGGCTCGATACTCTGACGCTTTTGAATGGATAGCCTTGATCGTTGTTTCCTGGTCTATTTTGATTGCTTCCATTGGCGAGAGAACACGAGCGCCCCTGGCGGCTTGCTTTGCATTTTCTATTTCTCTGACAGTCGTCTCTGTCAGTCTATTGAATGTTTCGGTGAATTGACTATCGATGTACTCCTGATTGACTTGCTGCTCATGCATCAAATCATCCCATGCGAAAGGAGTCATCGGACGGAGCTTTCCGGATCCTGCACTGGTGCCTCTATGGGGGCCTTCAGTCAAGCCCCAACTTCCTGAGAAAAAACCATCGTAACCCAGTCGTGCCGGTTCCTTTGCCCTGATAGGTATAGGGGCTAGTTCGTATGAGCCTGGCCCTGTTTGTCTATGAGGCCCTAAATACTTTTCAGCATCATTCATATGACTTGTCCATGTCAGTTACTCCATACTTTAAACAACGAGTTTAGATCAGTACTTATTCACAACTTTTCGTGGCGTTTACAGGATTTATAGAACAGTCCAGCAGGACGAAATGCTGAGCCCTTATCGCTTCAGAATTCCCCGATTAAAATTGCAGTACCATATCAAGCGAGGAGATGGTTTGATCGCTAACACAGCCAGTCCATCAGTCTGTGACGGCATCAAATTAATGTAATTTCTTACGATGAATACGATATATATTTACCGCTAAATAATTATCTGAACATTCTTAAGAGCTAAAATTAGTCACACTGCCGTTATTGATACTCCGAGGTATCTTTATAAGGCATTGCCGTAAAACCTTGCAATATCACTTTTGCAATGCATCTCCTAGAAACCTGAAGGAAATTTCCTATTTAGAAAATACTGTGCTATCAATTCTCGAAGTACCATTTTCAACAAGATCAAAACCATAAGCTTGCTTCCCAATAAATCTAACGACTGGAACGGATTTTCATGAAACGAAGCTTGACCGTACTTGCCTTGCTGATCATCGCTCTCGCCATCGGGGTCGGCGGCTATATCTACAGCAAGCAACCGACGCGTCAGGGCCAGGTGGAGCTGCAACGCCTGCAAGGCTCGGTGACCGTGCGCTACGACGAACGCGGCGTGCCGCATATTCGCGCCGAGAACGAAACCGACCTCTATCGCGCCCTCGGTTATGTACACGCCCAGGACCGGTTGTTCCAAATGGAAGCCATGCGTCGTCTGGCCCGTGGTGAACTGGCCGAAATTCTCGGACCAAAGCTGATCGACACCGACAAACTGTTCCGCAGCCTGCGCATTCGCGAGCGCGCCGAAAGCTACGTGGCCGCCCTCGACCGTCAGTCCCCGGCATGGAAGGCGCTGCAAGCCTATCTGGACGGAATCAACCAGTATCAGGACAGCCACCCCGCGCCCATGGAGTTCGACGTACTGGGCATCCGCAAACGCGCGTTCACCGCTGAAGACAGCGTCAGTGTCGCCGGCTACATGGCCTACAGTTTTGCCGCGGCGTTTCGCACCGAACCGTTGCTGACCTATGTGCGCGATCAACTGGGCAGCGACTACCTGAATATCTTCGACCTCGACTGGCAGCCCAAAGGTGTGCTGGCCAAGCGTCAGTCCAGCAAAGCCCCCGTGCTCTCCGCCACTGACTGGAAAGACCTCAACGCCATTGCTCGCCTGAGTGAGCAAGCACTGGCCGACAATGGCCTGCCACAGTTCGAGGGCAGTAACGCCTGGGTGATTTCCGGTACGCGCACCCAAAGCGGCAAACCGATGCTGGCCGGCGATCCGCACATTCGTTTTTCGACGCCGTCGGTGTGGTACGAAGCGCAACTGTCGGCGCCGGACTTCGAACTCTACGGGCACCATCAGGCCCTGGTGCCTTTTGCCTTCCTCGGCCACAATCTGGACTTCGGCTGGAGCCTGACCATGTTCCAGAACGACGACCTCGACCTGATCGCCGAGAAGGTCAACCCGAGCAACGCCAACCAGGTCTGGTATCACGGCAAATGGGTCGACATGGTCAACACCGAGCAGCAGATTGCCGTGAAGGGTCAGGCACCCGTCACGTTGATGCTGCGTCAGTCGCCCCACGGCCCGATCATCAACGACGTGCTCGGCGCCAGCGCCGGCAAGACGCCCATCGCCATGTGGTGGGGGTTCCTCGAAACCCAGAATCCGATCCTCGAAGGCTTCTACCAGCTCAATCGCGCCGACACCCTGGCCAAAGCCCGTGCGGCGGCGGCCAAGGTTCATGCACCGGGGTTGAATATCGTCTGGGCCAACGCCAAGGGTGACATCGGCTGGTGGGCGGCAGCACAACTGCCCAAGCGCCCGGCCGGGGTCAAGCCGTACTTCATACTCGACGGCAGCACCAATCAGGCCGACAAGGAAGGTTTCTACCCGTTCAGCGCCAACCCGCAGGAAGAGAACCCGACACGCGGTTACATCGTCTCGGCCAACTTCCAGCCGGTTTCGCCGACGGGCATGGAGATCCCTGGCTACTACAACCTGCCGGATCGCGGTCAGCAGCTCAACCGCCAGCTCAGCGACAAGAGCGTGAAGTGGGACATCGACGCCAGCCAGCAACTGCAACTGGGCACCACCACCGGCTACGGCCCGCGTCTGCTGGCACCGCTGTTGCCGGTGTTGCGTGAAGTGGTCGGCGACCCGCAAGAGTTGAAACTGGTGGAGCAACTGGCACAGTGGAAAGGCGATTACCCGCTGGAGTCCACCAGCGCCACGCTGTTCAACCAGTTCGTGTTCAACCTCACTGATGGGGTGTTTCACGACAAGCTCGGCGACAGCTTCTTCGAGACCCTGCTCTCGACCCGAGTGATCGATGCGGCATTACCGCGGTTGGCCGCCTCCCCGGATTCTCCGTGGTGGGACAACCACCATACACTCGGCAAGGAAACCCGCTCAGACATCGTCAAAGCCGCGTGGCAGGCCAGTATCGCCCACCTCAAAGCCACCCTCGGCCCTGACCCGTCGCTATGGCAATGGGGCACCGCGCACACCTTGACCCACGGCCATCCGCTGGGCATGCAAAAGCCGCTGGACCTGATCTTCAACGTCGGCCCGTTCGAGGCCCCCGGCAGCCACGAAGTGCCGAACAACCTCTCGGCCAAGATCGGCCCGGCGCCATGGCCGGTCAACTACGGCCCCTCGACCCGGCGAGTCATCGACTTCGCCGACCCGGCCCACAGCCTGACCATCAACCCGGTCGGGCAAAGCGGCGTGCCGTTCGATTCACACTACGATGACCAGGCAGAGGCTTACATCGAAGGCGTCTACCATCAGGCGCATTTCAACGAAGAGGAAGTGACGGCCAATACCCGCAGCACCTTGAAGCTGTTGCCGGCGCGGGTGGCGCAATAACAGCAAAAGATCGCAACCTGCGGCAGCTCCTACGGGGAGTGTTCGTGTAGGAGCTGGCGAAGCCTGCGATCTTTTTGTGCTGCCGGGTTTAAGCCGCTTCCGACGCCTGTGCGCGGCGTACCTCCGGTTGTTTCCAGGAGTCCGCAGCGCCCTCTTCGATGGCTTGCTGGATCGCACGCTTGCGGCTTTCTTCGGCACGGCGGCTGAAGAACCAGACCATGAACGTGACGAGCGAAACGGCCAGCAGAATCAGGCTGGCCACGGCGTTGATCTCCGGCTTCACGCCCAGACGTA
>CAYNGZ010000193.1:0-10222 GCA_964396695.1 uncultured Pseudomonas sp. | reverse complement strand
TCGCCAACGGTACATTGAGCGCGGTCAGCTCAAGCGACGGCGGTATCACCTGGACCGCGACCTTCACGCCGACCAGCTACATCAGCAATGCGACCAACCACATCACCCTGAACAACGCGGGGGTGAGTGACCTGGCCGGCAACGCCGGTAGCGGCACCACCGACTCCAACAACTACATCATCGACACCCAGCGCCCGACCGCAACGATCGTGGTGGCTGACAGCGCCTTGAAGGTTGGCCAGACCACCACGGTGACCTTCACGTTCTCCGAGGCGATCAGCGGTTTCACCAACTCGGACCTGACCGTGGCCAATGGCACCTTGAGCGCCCTGAGCAGCAGTGATGGCGGCAAGACCTGGACCGCGACACTCACGCCGAACGCCAACGTGACCGACGCCAGCAACCTGATTACCCTGAACAACGCCGGCGTGATCGATGCGCTGGGCAACGCTGGCAGCGGCACCACCGATTCGGGCAACTACGCCATCGATACCACGCGCCCCACCGCGACCATCGTGGTCGCCAACCCGATGCTGGCGGTCGGCGAAACGTCCTCGGTGATCATCACCTTCTCCGAGGCCGTGAGGGGTTTCGACAACAGCGGCCTGACGGTGGCCAACGGCACGTTGAGCGCTGTCAGCAGCAGCGACGGTGGCATCACCTGGACCGCGACCTTTACCCCGACCCGCAACGTGACCGACGCGAGCAATCTGATCTCGCTCAACAACACCGGGGTACACGACGCGGCCGGTAATACCGGCGCCGGAAGCACCGACTCGAACAATTACCAGATCGACACCCAGCGCCCGACCGCGACCATTGTCGTGGCCAATACCAACCTGAGCGTCGGCCAGAGCAGCCTGGTGACGATCACCTTCTCGGAAGCGGTCAGCGGTTTCACCAACTCCGACCTGACGGTGACCAACGGCACGTTGAGCGCCCTGAGCAGCACTGACGGCGGCAAGACCTGGACCGCGACATTGACCCCGAGCAACAACGTCAGCAGTGCGTCCAATGTGATCACCCTCAATAACAGCGGCGTGAGCGACGGGTTCGGCAACACCGGCATCGGTAGCACCGAGTCCAACAGCTACGGGGTCAGAACCGTCGTCACGACCGGCGACCCGCAGTTCCGGATCAGCGACCCGGCACCGCGGCAAAGCTTGCCGAACAAGCCGCTGCAACCGATTGTCTTCACTCCGCCGACCGGCAATCTCGGTTCGCCGCTGACCTTTGCGCCGCTGTTCGAACAACGGGTACTGGGCGATGGCATCCGTCCACTGGGGGATATTTTCATCAACCGTGGCGCATTGAGCCCAAGCTATATCGCTCAGGTGTTCACGAGCAGCGACAGTGGTGGCGGGGATGGTTCCGGTCACGGCTTCCTCGGGTTTGGCGGGGGTGATGGCGGCGTGTTTGGCATCAGCACGCTGTCGAGTTTTTTCAGTCATGAATCGGCCAGCCACGACAGTTCACCGAATGCATTCGGCGACCAGTCGATCCAGCACGGTGGCGATGCGTCTCAGGGCCTGCACAGTGCATACGGTGCATTGACCCTGGGCGAACAACTTCAACAACTTGAAAACACCGAGAAGCAGCACATCCAGGCATTGGCTGCAGCATTGCAACAGGTCGGCATCAGCGAAATGCAGGCCTGATTCAAAAATCCTAACTATTTGCAGCACCCGGGGGCGATCCAAGGATGAAAAAAAGTCAGAAATTATTCGGCGCCAGCCTGCTGGCGCTGGCAATCAGTGGATGTGCGGTAACCAGTGAACCGATTGAACGCAGCGTCAGCGAGCAGCGCGCCAAAAGCGATCTGGCGAGCATGTACAAGGATCAGGAGCCCCTTAGTGGCCCACTGACCCTGCACCAGGCCATGGCCCGTGCGGTGAAATACAACCTCGAAGGCCGGTTGAAAATCATGGAAGAAGCGTTGGCCAAGCGCCAACTCGACCTTGCCAGTTTCGACATGCTGCCGCGCATGGCCCTGGACGCAGGCTACGTGGGACGCAACAACACCAGCGCCTCCAGCAGCCAGAGCGTACGCACCGGCACCCAGTCCCTGGAACCGTCGACCTCCCAGGACCGCGATCGCAGAGTCGCCGACCTGACCATGGTCTGGAACGTCCTCGACTTCGGCGTCAGCTACATCAACGCCAAGCAGCAAGGCGATCAACGGCTGATCGTTCAGGAGCGCCGGCGCAAGGTCATCAACACCATCGTTCAGGACGTGCGTTCGGCCTATTGGCGGGCGGTGGCCGCCGAACGCCTGCTCAAGCAGATCGACAGCCTGATGGCGCGGATCGATGCCGCGCGCAACAACAGCCAGAGCATGAGCGAGCAGCGCATCGGCGACCCGGTGCAGGCGTTGGGATACCAGCGCTCGTTGATCGAAGCCACCCGTCAGCTGGAAGAACAGCGGCGGGCACTGTCGCTGGCGAAAACCGAGCTGGCGACCCTGATCAACCTGCCGATGGGCACCGACTTGAAGTTGGTGACCCCCGAGGACTACCCGATTCCGGAACTCAAGGTCGGCATGTCCAGCCTTGAACAAGAGGCCCTGGCCAGCCGTCCGGAACTGCGCGAGCAGGATTATCAGACCCGCATCAGCGCGGCCGAAACCCGCAAAGCCATGTTGCGGCTGCTGCCGGGGCTGGAGCTCTCCGCGGGCGGGCATTACGACAGCAACTCGTTTCTGGTCAACGACAAGTGGGCCGACTACGGGGTTAAAGTCACCTGGAACCTGTTCAACGTGATCTCCGCCCCGGCGGCCATCGACGTGGCCAAGGCCGGTGAAGAAGTGGCCAAGGCACGCCGTCAGGCGATGTCGATCGCAGTGCTGGCGCAGCTCTATGTGGCCAACGCCAATTACCGTGAGGCGTTGCGTCAGTTCCAGACCAACCAGCAGTTGTCGGACATCGACGGGCAGATTCTTGGCCAGTTGCGTAACCGGCATCAGGCCGCGGGTATCGGTGAACTGGATTTGATCCAGGGCGAACTGAACACCCTGCAAGCCGACCTGCGCCGCGACCTGTCGTACGCCGACCTGCGCAACGCCTACGGGCAGATTTTCGCCAGCGCCGGGCTCGATCCACTGCCGGATCAGGTGCAATCGACGCAGGTGCAGTCGATCGCCACCGCGCTGGCCAGCCGCGAGGACGCGTGGGCCGCCGGCAACATTACGGTGCCGCCAGCCCATGTCCCGGCCAAGTAATCTGCTGGCACCCACGGCCAGCGTCAGCCGGGCACAACGGGAAAGCCGTCACGGACATCGCGGGGCGGCGATCCTGCTGACCGGCTTGCCGGCGGCGGGCAAGTCGACCCTGGCTCAGGCGCTGCACGCCACCTTGTTCGAGCGTGGCATGCAAAGCCTGGTGCTCGATGGCGATGCGCTGCGGGTCGGGCTCAATCGCGACCTGGGGTTTGCCGACAAGGATCGTCAGGAAAACATTCGCCGTGCCAGCGAAGTCGCGGCATTGTTGGTGGCGAACGGGCAGATTGTGATTCTGGCGATGATTGCGCCGCTGGTTGAGCTGCGAGAAGTCTTCGCCCAGCGATTGGGTGAGGACTACCGCGAAGTCTGGTGCAGTGCTTCGCTCAGTGTTTGCGAGCAGCGTGACCCGAAAGGTCATTACGCCCGTGCACGCAGCGGCGAACTGCCGGGCTTTACCGGTGTTTCGGCCCCTTATGAACCGCCTGCGTCGGCGGCGTTGGTGCTCGACACCGGCGTGCTGTCGGTGGACGCGTGCCTTGACCGGTTGCTGACCTGGCTCGGCGAATGCGCGGTGCTGTCGACGCGATGAGCCGTCCGGCGTTTGCCCGACTGCCGGTGACCGTGTCTCTGCCGTTGCTGTTGCAGGCGTTGGCGCAGATCAACGACAGCGACTGGCATAGCCATTTCAATCGTGACTATTACAGCGGCGACTGGAGCGGCGTGGCGCTGGTCAGCGCGGTTGACACGCTGACGGAACTGTCTCCTGGCCGTGGCGAACCGGTACGGCGTACGCCGTGGCTGCGCGATGAGCGGTGGCAACACGCGTTGCAGGATCTGCCGTTGGACATCGTCTCGGCCAGGCTGCTGAAATTGGGGCCGGGCAGCCGCATTCACGAACACCGCGACTACGACCTCGAGGGGCCAGAGGCCGATCTTCGGCTGCACATTCCGCTGCTCAGCCCGCCCGACGTCGACTTTTTGCTCGACGGTTTACGCATCCCGATGAGTGCCGGCGAATGCTGGTTTCTCGACCTGTCACGGCCCCACAGCGTCGACAATCGCGACACCCGCGAGCGGGTGCATCTGGTGATCGATTGCAAGCCCGGTCCCTGGCTGGAACAGGCCATTGTCGAGGGCGCGTCAACGACACCGGCGCCAAGTGTCGGTCATGCAGCACAAGCGCTGGAGCAGTTTCGACGGCTTTTGGAACGCGAGCCGCCACTCTGCCAGACCTTGCAGCGCGTGACGGACAGCGAGGCCTTCATCGACGTCACCCTGAGGCTGGCCGCCGAGCGTGGCCTGATGGTTTCTCGTGATGAATTACGGGCCGCGATGCGCAATGGCCGTCGTCAATGGAATGAACAATGGAGCGCCTGAACCTCGACGGCTGGTTGCCGATTCGTGTCTGGGAGCAGGGCGGAGCGTGGCAGGTCGACTGGTGCTGGTTTGGCGACACGCCGTTGCATCAGCCGTTTTTTCGCGATGCGGTGGAGGACGCGCTGCGCCTGCCATTCAATCAGGCTTTCCGGCGTCAAACGCCGCTGAACACGTTGAGTGACTGGCGAGCGATCAGTCCGGGGCTGGCGCCGAGTGCCTTCATTTTTCATGCATCACGCTGTGGCTCGACGCTGATCAGCCAGATGCTGGCGCAACTCGACAACCACGTCGTCATCTCCGAGCCGCCGCCACTGGATGCCTTGCTGCGCAGTGCGCTGCCGCCCGCGGAGCGCAACGCGGCCATTTGCGGTTTACTCTCGGCCTATGGCCAGCCGCGCCGAGGCGTGGAACAACGCCTGGTGATCAAACTGGACGCCTGGAACATCGGTGAGCTGAAGCGGTTGCGCGAGTGCTTTGCGGATACGCCCTGGTTGTTCGTTTACCGCGACCCACTGGAAATCGCCGTCTCTCATCTGCGTCGTCCAGGCATGCACATGGTGCCGGGGTTGATTGGCGCCAGCGCATTGGATGATGGCGCGGTATTCGAGGGACGAGAAGATTTTATCGCTCGGCGTTTGGGGCGATTGCTGCAATTGGGCGCTGAGCATTGCCGGGAGTTTTCCGGGCTGGCGGTCAATTACCGTGAGTTGCCAGGCGCAATGGACGGACATTTGGCCGGGTTTTTTGCGCTGGATGCCGAGCAGCGGACCCAGGTGTTCAGCGCGGTGAACCAGCACGCCAAGCAACCGGCCGAAACGTTCGTGGCCGACGGTGAAGGCAAGCAACGAGAGGCTTCGGCGCTGCTCAGAGAACGCGTGGAGTGTTGGACACGCGAGCCTTACGAGGCGCTGGAGCAATGGCGCGGTCGTTGACCGGGCAAAATCTCAACGTTTTGACGACAGATCCGCCATGCCCTTGAGCAATTCGATCGGCAACGGAAAGACAATGGTCGAACTCTTGTCGCCCGCAATTGAATTCAGCGTCTGCATATAGCGCAACTGCATGGCGCCGGGCTGGCGACCGAGCATTTCGGCGGCTTGCATGAGTTTTTCCGAGGCCTGCAATTCACCTTCGGCGTGGATCACTTTCGCCCGCCGTTCACGTTCGGCTTCGGCCTGTTTGGCAATGGCGCGGATCATCGACTCGTTGAGGTCGACGTGTTTGATTTCGACGTTGGCGACCTTGATTCCCCAGGCATCCGTCTGGGCGTCCAGCACTTGCTGGATGTCGAAGTTCAAGCGTTCGCGTTCGGCCAGCAGCTCATCCAGTTCATGTTTACCGAGCACCGCCCGCAAGGTGGTTTGTGCCAGTTGGCTGGTGGCCATGAGGAAGTCTTCGACCTGGATGATCGCTTTCTGTGAGTCGAGCACACGGAAGTACAACACCGCGTTGACCTTCACCGAGACGTTGTCGCGGGTGATCACGTCTTGCGGCGGTACGTCGAGCACCACCGTACGCAGATCTACCCGGACCATTTGCTGGACCACCGGAATCAACAGGATCAGCCCCGGGCCCTTGACCTGCCAGAAGCGTCCGAGCTGGAACACCACCCCGCGCTCGTATTCGCGCAGGATGCGGAAGGTCGACCCTGCCAGTGCAATCAGCAACACCAGCAGCGCGGCAAAACCCAGTTGCAGACCCATAATCATTCTCCCTGTGACGCCGCGTCAGCCGCGACCACTTCCAGCAGCGTTCCCTTGCGCCCCTCCACCCGGACCTGTTGCCCCGGTTGCAGCGGTGTGGCACTCAGTACCCGCCAACGTTCGCCTTGCAGATGCACCCAGCCCTTATAGGCACTGTCGGCCTGCACCGCCGTTACCGGCGTTACGCTGCCGACTAACCCGGAATCGCCACTGACGGTGTCCCGTGGTCGGGTTTTCAGGGCATGGATCAGCAACGCGACCAACAGCAGGGCGCTGATCAGCCCAAGACCGATGATCAGTGGCGTGGGGACATCGGCGTTGCTCAGAATCACGGCGCCGATCACAAACATCAAAATGCCGCCCAGCCCGACCACACCGTAGTTGGGCAGCACCGCCTCCGCCACGATGAACGCAATACCGAACATCATCAGCCAGATGCCGAGCGGGTTGGGAACAATAAACACGACCGTGTCCGCCGCGAAAACCGATCCGCTCAACCCCAATAACAGCGCAACCCACCACCACCCGCGAGTGTTCACTTGACCCTCCAGGAGAGTCATCCGTCTGCAAGCCACACAGTGGCCTTGCTTATAGTCTAGTTGAGCCTTGGGCTGGACGAATTTTGAGCCGTTTCTGCTCGTCTCCAGTGAGCAGATTTATCGCCGGGTGCCGGCAGCAGGCCTAGACTTTAGAGGAGACGCCAACCTGTTTAACCATCGTCCGCCCGCTTAGAGACGGACACCGAGGTGCATCATGCGTATGGCAAGAACCGTGCAGCGCAGCCTGGAAGAGGCGCACTGCGAATTTGACGTGGTGACTCACCCGCATTCGGCCAGCAGCCTGGAAACCGCCCGTGTGGCCGGCATTCCCGCTGAGCGCGTGGCGAAATCGGTGATTCTCGACGACCGTCACGGCCACTACCTGATGGCCGTGTTGCCGGCCAGCCGGCATCTGGACCTGACCAAGGTACGCGGCAGCAGCGAATGGCAAGTCACCCGCGAAAGCACTCTGGCCCACCTGTTCAACGACTGTGAACGCGGCGCTGTTCCGGCCCTGGGCGAATCCTATGGCCTGGACATGGTCATCGACCCGTTGCTGACCCGCCAGAAAGAGATCTATGTCGAGGCCGGCAACCACAACAACCTCGTCCACATGAGCATGGACCAGTACCTGAAAATGGTGCCCCATGCCGAGGTGTGCGAGTTGAGTCAGTAGCCATTATTGGCGGTGAAGGCACCGCCGCCATCGCGGGCAAGACGCGCTCCCACAGGAACCGCCGTGTGTGGGGGCGTGGCTCGCCTGCGATGGACTGCGCGGCAGTCTGCGCCCCTCCCATCTGAAACCCAGGAGCCAACCCCATGGAATCACCTACCCACAGCCTCCCCAACCTGTTCAAACAACTCGGCCTGCCCGACGACGCCGAGAGCATCGACAAATTCATCGCCACTCACTCACCGCTCAAACCCGAGCTGCACCTGGCTGACGCGTTTTTCTGGACCAAGAGCCAGGCGGACTTCCTGCGCGAAGACATCCTCGAGGATTCCGATTGGGCGGAGGTGGTGGATCAGCTGGATGTGCTGCTGAGGAAGGGGCGGGGGGTGTAAAAATCTTAGAAAAAAAGGCAAATCGTGCAAAAAACTGATGAGCGATGAAAAAATCTGGGCTTTAATCGGATTTCTGAACTTTTTCTGTGGATGCGCACGATGCCGTTGGTTGGATACGCCTACCTGCATGATGCCTTAAGACTCAAAGCCATTGCGCCTGCGCGTGTGGCGATGGTCAAACCCGTCACCCGCGTATCCATGATCGGAGATTGCCTGGCTGTTCCACAGTCAGTCGCACCTGCAAGCGACTCGATCCTTGAACACATTTTTTTTGCGCTCAAACACGAAGGCATCAATCTTGGCATTCTGGCCCAAGCCCTTGAGTTTGTGCCTGCTGAAGAGTTGCTTCAGGAACTGGCCAAGGCCCCGAACGGCGTATTTGTCCGAAAAGCCTGCTATCTCTGGGAAGGTTTAACCCACCGGCGACTCGACTACGAAGCATCAGTGAATAGCCGATTTTCACCGCTGTTTGATCCAGCGCGGTATATCACCGGCCCTGCTGTTAGAAACACACGCTGGCGCATTGAATTTAACGGCCTTGGCTCCCTTCGCTACTGCGCCACTGTTGAGCGGACTTCCGAGCTTGAAGCCTTGCTCAGCCTCGACATCCTCGGCCGCGCAAAAACCTTCATGGCGACGTTGCCAGCAGAGATGATGGATCGCGCCATCAACTGGGCGTATCTCCACGAAACCCGTGATTCCTTTGCCATCGAGAGGGAGGAACCCAGCGATGAAAAATCCCGGCGCTTCGTTCAACTGCTGCGTCAGGCCCATGACGGTCGCGAGCTGAGCGAAGCGTACTTGGTGGAATTGCAGAACAGCACGGTCTCCAATCCGTTCGATAAAGCCGCCTTGTTCCGCCATGAGCAAAACCACCTGCATAACGGCCTGCGCGGTGCCGCCGGGGTCAGCTATATCCCGCCCGAACCGGACCTGTGCCGTGAGTTGATGGGTGAATTGATGACCTTCGCCAATCAGTCCTCGCGAAAAGTCGATCCGCTGGTGGCCGCTGCTGTGACGGCGTTTGGTTTCGTCTTTCTCCATCCGTTCATGGACGGTAATGGCCGACTTTCACGTTTTTTGATCCACCAAACCCTGTGTCATTCTGGCGCTCTGGAAAACGGCCTGCTGCTGCCGGTTTCCGTGGCCATGAAGCACGAAGAGCCAAGCTATCTGGCGGCGCTCAAGGACTTCTCACAACCCGCCCGCGACTTCTGGAATGTCACTTGGCTGGATGCCGACCAAATGGCCTTCGAGTTCATCGGTCATCCCTCAATTTATCGTTTTTGGGACGCCACTCGCTGCGTAGAGTTCACCCTGCAAATGGCCCGCCGCGCCCTCGAAGTCGAACTGCGCGAAGAAACCGAATTCCTCGAACGCTATGACCGCATCGTCAAAGCCGTGAACCAGCGTTACGACGTCCGCGGCAGCGACCTGTCGAAGCTGGTGATGATGTGCCTGGACAACGAGGGCAAGGTTTCAAAACATCGACGCAAGCAGTTCCAGTACAGCGTGCCGGAAGAGGTGTTTGAGTTTATTGAGATGGAGGCGGGGCGACTGTTGGTCGATGTGTGAAAGGGCCTGAAAGTCCGAGGAAAGTCTGGGGAAAGTAAAAAAATCTGAAGGAAAACTGTATTTGTCAGTTTTTTCTAAGGGGTTGCCCATAGGGAGTCTGTAGACCAGAATAACGACCTGAATTGAGGTCTTAATTATGCAAAGTGTTCTGGCCGACATGGCCGTCAGCGTCTCCGAACTGAAGAAAAACCCGTCAGCTGTACTGAATGGTGCTCACGGTGGGCCGGTTGCCGTGCTCAATCACAACCGCGTGATGGGCTACATGGTTCCGGCCGAGGTGTTTGAGTCCATGATGGAACGTTTGGACGATCTCGAGCTTGCCGAACTTGTTCGTGCTCGCAGCCATGAAACCCCGGTCCCGGTCAGTCTGGATGACCTATAAACTCGAATTCCTGCCTTCCGCGCTCAAAGAGTGGGACAAACTGGGGCATACCCTGCGTGATCAGTTCAAGAAGAAACTGGTTGAGCGCCTCCAATTGCCCCGGATTCAGTCGGACGCCCTGCACGGGATGCCCGATTGCTACAAAATCAAACTGAAAGCTTCGGGATACCGGCTGGTTTACCAGGTGATTGACGAGCGTGTAGTCGTCTCTGTGGTGGCTGTTGGCAAGCGCGAACGCAGTGCTGTGTACGAACGAGCTAAAAAACGCTAGGAAAAGTCCGTAGCGGTTTTGCTCGGTTGCTAAGCCCGAGGGACTGTCAGATATTTTGTGTGCGGGCCGGTAACGGCCTGCCGTCAGGCAGGC
>CAYNGZ010000192.1:0-10267 GCA_964396695.1 uncultured Pseudomonas sp. | reverse complement strand
CCTGCCTGACGGCAGGCCGTTACCGGCCCGCACACAAAATATCTGACAGTCCCGATATATGTCATGTATCAGGATGGCCAATCTGCGAGTTTGACCATTCGCAACCTGTATGACGGAAGTAATGCCTGACAATCGTTACGGTTCTTGACGCACTCAACGCCCTTTCTCGTTAGAGCAAGGGCGTTTTTCGCTATCACTCCCCGCCTGCTCCCCTTCCAGACACCGAGCCCCGCAAACCGCCCATCGCCAATCCCATCTACGCTTAGGTAGCATGACCGTCTCCCCTGCCCGAGGTTTCGCTGCATGTTCATCGGCGTCCTGCTGGTCATCACCTGGCTGATCCTGTTGCTGCGCTATCCGGCCAAGGCCTTGCCGGTCTCGCTGGCGGCGGCCATCGGGCTAGCGCTGGTCGCGACGTGGGTCATGTGGCTGGACAACCGCGAGGCCAAGCAACTGGCGCGTCTGGAGCTGCGCATCACGTACGCACCGGAACACTGCCCGGCGGATCGCCCGCTGCTGCTGAAGCTGAACAACGGCAACGACGTGCCACTGACTGAATTGCGCTGGCGGATTGCAGCCTATGCGCCGGGTGACACGGTCAACCTGGCGGACAATCAATACGCCGCCCCCCGCTATCGCGGCCCCGGTGAATTGCAGGCCGGCGCCGATTGGGAGGACTGTTTGCCGATGCCACCGCTGCGTCCCGGCTACCGCCCGCAAACCCTGGAGTTTCGCGCCGAGCGTTTGCAGGGTAGTTTCTCTGACTGATCCTTCACTTCCCCCCTCTTCTTGCACAAGGACCGCGCCATGCCCATCGTGTTAATCACCGGTTGTTCCAGCGGCATTGGCCGTGCCCTGGCCGACGCCTTCAAAAACGCCGGTTTCGAGGTCCTGGCCACTGCGCGCAAGGCTGAAGATGTGGCGATACTCGCGGCGGCCGGGTTCACCGCCGTGCAACTGGACGTCAACGACGGGCCGGCACTCGAACACTTGAGCGAGCGCATCAACCAGCAACACGGCGGCCTCGACGTGCTCATCAACAACGCCGGTTACGGCGCCATGGGGCCGCTGCTCGACGGCGGAGTCGCGGCGATGCAACGCCAGTTCGAAACCAACGTGTTCGCCATCGTCGGCGTCACCCGTGCGCTGTTCCCGGTACTGCGTCGCAGCAGAGGCCTGGTGGTGAATATCGGCAGCGTCTCCGGCGTGCTGGTCACACCGTTCGCCGGCGCCTATTGCGCCTCGAAAGCCGCCGTGCATGCCTTGAGCGACGCGTTGCGCATGGAACTGGCGCCCTTCGGCATCCGGGTGATGGAAGTCCAGCCCGGCGCCATCGCCTCCAGTTTTGCCATGAATGCCGGCGCTGAAGCCGAACAACTGATCAGCGAACAATCGCCCTGGTGGCCGCTGCGCGAAGGTATTCGCGCTCGGGCCAAGGCTTCCCAGGACAACCCGACCCCGGCCGCACAGTTCGCGGCTGGCCTGCTCAAAGCCGTGCAGCAACCAAAACCGCCGCGCTTGCTGCGTCTGGGCAATGGCAGCCGGGCGCTGCCGCTGCTGGCGGGGTTACTGCCCAAAGGGTTGCTGGAAAGCGGGTTGATGAAGCGGTTTGGGTTGCGCAGGCAGTTGTAAGCAAATAAAGCCTGTACCTGATAAAACGCTGAGGGAATGCCATAATCGCCGCCTTCGAATCAACCGACTGACCCCAAAAGGGTAACGTGATGGAAATCAAAAAAATCCGACTGAACAACGTCGGCCGTTTTACCGACCTGGAAGTCGCCTTTGCGCCTACCCCAACACATCCTTCGAATGTGACGGTGTTTGTAGGCAACAACGGAGCCGGTAAAACTACGATTTTGAAATCGCTTGCGACGTCGCTGAGTTGGTTGGTGGCGAGGATTCGGACGGAGAATGGGAGTGGGAGTCCGATTACCGAGGATTCTATAAGCGATTCGGCATCTACGGCAGCCATCGAAGTTGAAGTCCATGATTACTACCCAACTGCTAAGCCTCCAGTTAAACAGTTTAGCTGGACGCTCGCTCGTTCTCGAAGGGGACGTAAGCTCACTGTACCCAGCAAGCTAATTGGAGCCAGTCAGCTGGCAGAAGGCTACCGAGAATACTTGTCATATATTGATCAAAGTGTTTCGCTTCCCCTGATCGCCTTTTACCCAGTAGAACGATCCGTACTAGAGATTCCTCTTGGGATAAGAGGCCGGCGTACATACGATCAGTTCGATGGTTACGACAACTCGCTAAATCGTGGAGTCGACTTCGGTCGTTTTTTTGAATGGTTTCGTGAGCGCGAAGACAGTGAGAATGAAGCCGCCGGATCAGCTAATATGTTGAACGATCTGAAAGCACACCTTCCACAGTCTGATGCGCCTCTCTGGGAACACTTGGAAAAGGTATATACCTCCTCCCGTGACCCACAACTGAGCGCCGTTCGCTCTGCCGTATCTGCATTCATGCCAGGTTTCGCCAACCTTCGTGTGCAACGTCGACCTCGCCTTCATATGGCAATCGACAAGGCAGGAAAAACGCTCAATGTCGCTCAGCTCTCTCAAGGCGAAAAATCCATGATGGCTCTGGTTGGTGATATTGCTCGCCGCTTGGCCATGATGAACCCCTCCTCGGAAGAACCATTGAAAGGCAACGGCATCGTAATGATCGATGAAGTCGACCTTCACTTGCACCCGCAATGGCAACGTCGCCTGATTCATCAACTGACCGAAACCTTCCCCAACTGCCAATTCATCCTCACGACTCACTCACCACTGGTCATCAGCGACAGCAAAGACGTCCTGTGCTATGTGCTGGACGATGGTGAACTGGAAGAGAAAAACGGATTGTACGGGCTGGATGCAAACCAGGTACTCCTCGGTGTCATGAACACCGAGGTGCGTAACAGCGATGTTCAAGAACGCCTTGATCGGCTGCTCGATCTTTTGCAGGACAGTCAGCTGAAAGCTGCAAAAACCTTGTTTCAGGAGCTATCCAGCGAATTGCCGCCCGGCCATATCGAACTGGCCAAGGCCGCTCTGCTGATCCGTAAACTGGAGTTGCGCAGTGCGTAAGATTCACAAAGGGCAGGAGCCAGAATCACTAGAGCAATGGAAACGAGCCAATCCTCAGCAACGCTACAACAACCTCCCCCACACGGAGCGCCAATCGATTCGCGCTGCCTGCCTCGAAGAGCAATATGGTTTGTGTGCCTATTGCTGCCATGGCATCACCGTCGACAGCGCTCACAATGAACATGTCGAAACGCAAGATTCGGCCCCGAATCGAACGCTGTATTTTTCAAACATCGTTGCCAGTTGCAACCATTCAAAACAATGTGGCGACGCTCACAAGTCCCAGCTCTTGCCGCTGAGCGCTCTAATGGAAGAATGCGAAACCGAGCTGAAGTTCTACCTCTCGGGCGCAGTGGAAGGGCTTACCACTAGAGCGCAAAAAACTATTGCCGTGCTCAATCTCGGTGATACGCGAACCAATAATCTTGCGCTGTTCAATGCTCGTAAAACGCTGATTGAGTCGTTGCTTTTCACCCAAGGTATCGAACCCTCTGAACTCGGACTTGAAAGCGACGATGTTCTGTCACTCTTGCTTGACGAGCTGCAACAACCAGACGAAAACAATCGTCTTCAACCTTTTGCACCCGTGCTCGTCAACGTTCTTCGTCACATTCAGCGCTGAGCATGTTGGTGACACGTTATTTGGAAGGAATCCATGACGGACTACAGCGAATACTTTAACGAAGTGACCCAGACCCTTGTCGACATCGAGCAATGGTTTTCCGGCACCGCCGATGACGGCGTACTGACGCAGTTGCTGGCGCGTTTCTCGCCGCAGTTTTCGATGATCGTGCCCGGCGGCAACGCGCTGGATTATCCGGCCTTGAGTGAGCTGTTCGATAAACTCGGCGGCGCCCGCCCTGGCTTGAAAATCGACCTGAGCGAACTGCGCGGGATTGACCAACACGCAGGCGGCGCCACCGTCAGCTATCGCGAGTTGCAATCCGATGCGAGCGGCGTGCTGAACGATCGGCGTGCGACGGCAGTGATTGAAAAACTGCCGTCAGGTGAGTTGGTGTGGCGACATTTACATGAGACGTACCTGACTGACTGAGCCCTATAACCCTGTTGACCACAATACCAACTGCCGATTAACACACTTATTTAATCTGCACCAGCTGTTAGATCTGACAGTAGACACATCATCAGTCTCCGAGCAGAGTTCCCTGACTGATAACGTGCTTGATCCCATTATGCTAATAAGCACCAGTTAATTAATGAGCTCAGTGAATAGCAGTTATTAGTCACCTTGCTAAAAACGATAGGCTAAACATCAGATATTCATTAAAGGCAGGAAGACATTATGGGTACTAATGAGAAACTTCGTGCAGTCGCGCGAAAACCGGGTGATCGTGATCCAAGTTGGGGCCCACACAAAGACGGCTTAGTGGATTTCAGCGTTCTGGGTAACCAGTTCAACCCTTCCCGTCAGGCCACTGGCGCCTCCCTGTTGGCCGATGGAACGGTCATTATTACGGCGGTGTTGATCATCAACGGTGCGTTTAGTTTCGCGATCGCACGCTTGACGGAAGGAGGTGAACTGGACAAATCGTTTGCACCTGATACTGACGGCGTGACCACTGGCGTGTACGAAGATAACCGCAACGCGTGGGGTGGTAACACCGCGGTGCTGCCCGACGGCCGGATTATCATGGCCGGTGCCTCTGCACAGTACGCGGGAGGAGGAGGAGATCCGCAACTGGCCTTTGCCCGTTTCCTGGAAGACGGCACATTCGATACAAGTCTCAACGGTAATGGGCGCCTGATTGAAAAGAACACCGATACGGCCGTATTTCTCGGTGAGCCAGCCGCTGTGAAAACATTTGAAGACAGAAGTTTCATTGTGGCTGCCAACTACATTACCGGACCAGGTTTTAGAACCAAGACTGCTGTTCTGTTTAAATATAAAGTTAATGGAGAACGCGACACCGGCTTCGGCCCTGACAAAGACGGTCGCCTTGAAATAAAACTTTCAGATCCGACGGCTCCAACGTCCATTAGCGATTTGCATATCCTGGAAAACGGTAATGTGCTCGTCGTGGGTTATGCGCAACCCCAAGGACTTCTCAAACAGGGGCTGCTGGCTATGTATAACGCCAACGGCACGCCAAACCTGCCTTTCGGTGACCAGACAACACCGGGGATGGTGTTGATGAGCCTTCGGTTTACTGACACCGAATTCAATGCCGTTACGCAACGCACATCGAACACCTTTGTGGTGGCAGGCAGAGTGGGGCGATCATTTCTGACCCTGCCTCAGGGGCTGATGTATGGCTTCGATAACTTCGGCAAAGCCGACAAGAGTTTCAATGAAGGTCAAGTGGTCGAAACGACATTACGGGATGGACGAGCGACCAGCTGGCTGAGTGCTGATGTCGACCACGCGGGCAGAGTTGTTACGGCAGGTGGTGACGACGGTGTCTATGTCGCACGTTTCAACGGTGACGGTTCACCCGACGCAGCGTTCGGTAACGATGGTTTTGTTGCGGAGAACACATACATTCTGGCTCTACCCGCTCTGGTTCTACCGTGCAACAAGAATAGAACGCTACTCGTCGTGAACGGTATCGGTATCGATGGTCCCTTCGGTCATGCTTATGCTTACCACAATTGAAAGGTAAAGTAGCTCTATGGATGTCAGACGGGGCTGCCCCTCCGGCCCCGTTCTTACTCGCGACGCAACACCCGCGAAACAACGTTTATGTCACGTAGCATTTTGAAGGACAATGGCCCGGCTTCCGAGGACGATTCCGACACGTTTTGACGGTTGCGCTGGGGGATGAGGGACGGATAGCCTTTTCGGGTCGCTGCCCATTCAGCGATCGGGTGTGGTAGCCCGGATTTCTCATAGACCCAGAACGCCTCAGGGCGTTTTTTTATGCTGGCTGCTTTATGGCGGCTGTGCATGGGAGGCTTCGGCCTGCCGGGTTCCTATGACCGGTCTACCACCCTGTGTACAGTCGCCTCCTTATCAGCGTGGTAGCTGATGTGGAGGGACTTCACCCATAGGAGCATGACCATGTTCAAAGCTACTCCCAATCCCCCTGATACCGACAGCACCTCCCCCTACGCTTCCCTCGACTCCAAAGAACTCCACGCCGCCGCACACCGTGCGCTCGATCATTACCTGGTGCTACCCGAGACCAAGCAGTTGTTGGCCGACCGACGTCCTGGCTGCATTTTCGTCATTGCCCCCGACGTCGACAGCGAAACCCTGCTGGCCCACGCCTGCGAGACCCTCGCCTCGGTGAATGTCATGGCCAGCGATCTGGCGTTCGAACTCGAAGGTCCCAAGCGCAATACCGCACTGGCGATTCAGCAGATGATTTCCCTGGCCGAGTTGGCGGTGAATCGAGCGCTGGATCACCTTGATCCACCGGACTCTGCGCAGTAGCCAATCCGGCGTCAGTTATTTTCACCGTCTGGACGTTCTGTTCTGATCCGGAATCCACCCCTCACCCCAGCCCTCTCCCCAAAGGGGCGAGGGAGCAGAATGTGAGTTTCTGAAGATGTTCTGCGACCTGAAAGTGTTGTGCCGAATCCATAATCGACTCGGTTTTTCAGGTCAATGAATGGCGCAAGACATATCGGTCAGTTCCCTCTCCCCTCTGGGGAGAGGGTTAGGGTGAGGGGTGGATTCCGGATCAGAACAGAACATCCAGACACTGAACTTTTTTAACTGACCGGCATTAGCCACAGGGTTACTCCCCGCGCTCCTGCTTCACCACCACCGTACACGTAATCCCCGCCGCCAGCAGCACCCCATCCGGGACTTCATCAATGTGAATCCGCACCGGCACCCGTTGGGCCAGACGTACCCAGTTAAAGGTCGGATTCACGTCGGCGATCAGCTCGCGACTTTCCGGGTTGTCGCGGTCGTAGATGCCGCGCGAAATGCTTTCGACATGGCCCTTGAGCACTTCGCCGCTCATCAATTGCAGGTCGGCCTGATCGCCGACCTTCACATGCGGCAGTTTGGTTTCTTCGAAGAAGCCGTAGACCCAGAACGAGTGCATGTCGACCACGGCCATTTTCGCTTCGCCGATGCGCGCGTAGTCGCCGCGATGGACGTTGAGGTTAGTCACGTAACCGTCCACTGCCGCCAGTACTCTGGTGCGTTTGAGGTTCAACTCGGCGGCTTCCAGCTGAGCCTGGGCCTGTTGGTAGTCGGCCAGCGCCGAGTCGGCGATGTTGCTGGCGTCGTCGCGGTTTTCCTTGGAGATCACCAGGTTGTCGAGGTCGGCGCGGCGGTGCGCGTTGACCTTGCGCATCTCCCAGGTGGCCTTGCGTGACGCCACCAGCGACTGCGCCTGTTTCACCGCGATCTGGTAGTGCTCGGGGTCGATCTGCATCAGCAGATCACCCTTTTTGACCAACTGGTTGTCACGCACCGGCACGTCGATCACTTCGCCGGTGACGTCGGCAGCGACGTTGATGATGTCGGCGCGCACCCGGCCATCGCGGGTCCACGGGGTGTTCATGTAATGCACCCAAAGGGTCCGGCCGACCCACAACGCGAGGGCCAGTACCAACAAGGTCGCGAGCAGACTGAAGAGCTTTTTCATCGAATCGGTCTCAAGGGTAAACAGTCAGCGCGAGGGCGCCGAACAAGCAAGTGAAGAGGCTCAGGCGCAGCAGCGCCGGGTGCCAGAAGAAGCGATACAGATCGAACCCGGACAAAAACCGGTCGAGCGCCCAGGCCACTGCCGCAGCGATGAAAAACATCAGGGTCAAGGTCGGCATGTACACGCCGTGGAAGGCGATTTCACGAGGCATGGTCAGGTCCTTGCGGGGCAGCCAGTGCTGCCAGCGGTGATTGCGGGTCGAGCAACGAAGTGCGGATGAAATGCAGGTAGCTCTTCACCCGGCGCAGGGCCGAGGTGTCGAAGTGCGGGGCGAAGGGTTCGTCGGTGGCCTGGACGCGGCTGATGGCGTGGTCGACCGCCACCAGACTGCGCTCCAGATTGCTCTGGCTCGGTTGCAGAAACAGCCGCACCAATGAGCGCCCCATTACGCGGATCGCCTGGCGCCATGGCTGGGATTCGGCATAGGCCGGATGCACCGGCAGGATCGCCTGTTCCTTGCGCAACTCGATGATTGCGTGGCCGACTTCCAGCACCACGAACATCCAGCGCAGCAATTGGCGCTGCACCTGCGGTTGCCCGGTGGCCAGGCCATACGCCTGGTGCACCAGGTCGCGGGTGCTGCTTTCAAAACCCGATGCCAAGCCCTTGAGCTTGCCGCTGATGGCGAACACCACTTGCCCGCGCAAATCCTGCTCCAGTCGTTGCCATAACCAACGGCTGTTGGGCGGCAAGATGATCGCCCCCGCCGCCGCGCACACCAGCATGCCCATGACCATCGCGATGTAGTCGTTGATGAAGGTGTAAGGGTTGTAGACGGTCAGGTTGTCCGGCACCGAGCCGGTGCTGAAGAAGATCAGCAAGCCCAGGCCAACACCGGCGTATTGCGGCCGTGAGGCGAGGAACGAACCGAGCACGATCACCGACGCCAGCATCACGCACAGCAGCGGGAAGCCGTCGATCCACGGGAAGATGAAAAACATCTCGACGAAGCCGATCAGTGCCCCGAGCAACGTTCCGCAGGCCATCTGGAACGCCATGCGCTTGGGGTTCGGTGTGGCTGCCGAAAGACCGACCGTGGCGGCGGCGATCAAGGTCATGGTCGCGCCGCTCGGCCACGCGGTGGCGACCCAGTAACTGCCCAGCACGATCAGAATGAACGAGGCCCGAATGCCCGACGCCGCCGACGCCAGCCAGTTGGTTTTCGGGGTGTAGGGTTCGTCCCATTGCTCGCGTTCGTGGCTGTGCTCGGCCAATGACGCGTGGGTCTGTGCATAACTGTGCACTTCGTCGACGAAGCGGTAGAGCAACTCGTAGGCCGTGTGGAAATCCAGTTGCTCGGCGTCGCTCGGTTCGCTCTCTTGAAAGATCGCCCGCAAGCTGCGAACCCGCGCCGGCAAACCTTCTTTGTAGGCCGCCAATTGCGCCGCCAGACGCGCTGCGTCGGCATGCGTCAGCGCACGCCCCGAGAAGCCATCGAGCACTTCGGCCAGGTCCTGCAAACCCGGTTTGATCGCCGCCACGACGTGTTCGGTGCCACTGCTGCGCAAGCGTTCAAGCAACTGATGCAGGGCGTTGAAACGGGTGGTGATACCCATGAATTCGCTGTTCAAGCGACTGAGCCGGCCATTGCGCCGACGCATGTGCGGGTCTTCGAACACGGTGACACTGCGCAAGCCTTCCAGGCCCACCGCTTCGGCGATGAAACGCACGTTACCGGCTTCAAAAGCGTCGCGTTGGCTGCGCCCACGCAAGCCATCGGTCACGAACAGTGCGAACACCCCGAAGCGCTGATACAAGGCGTTGCGCATGGCGGCACTGGCGGTTTGCGGGAGGATCGCGGCGCTGACCAGGGTCGAGCAGAGAATCCCCAGGGAAATTTCCAGTACCCGCCAGACCGCCGCCATGAACGCGCCGTCCGGGTGCGCCAGCGCCGGCAAACCGACCATCGCCGCGGTGTAACCGGCAAGCACAAAACCGTAGGCGCGGAAGTTGCGATAACGCGCCGCACCGGCGGTGCAGATACCGACCCAGATCGCCAGCGAGCCGAGAAACAGTTCGGTGTTCTGCGCGAACAAGGCGATCAACGCGACCATCACCGCCGAGCCGGCCAGCGTGCCGAGGAAGCGATAGAAGCTCTTGGCGAACACCTGACCACTCTGCGGCTGCATGACGATGAACACGGTGATCATCGCCGTGCGCGGTTGCGGCAGCTCCAGGCGCATGGCCAGCCAGAGAGTCAGGAACGCGGCGATCAGCACCTTGAAGATGTAGACCCAGGTCACGCCGTCACTGCGTGCCCAGTCGAAGAACCCCCGGCGCCACTCAAGGGAATACAGCCAGCGCAACGGTGCAGGCAAGGGAGTCATGGCGTCCTGCTCAGTGATCGAGGGCGGAGAGAATGGTCGGGGTTTTCGGGGCCTGGACTTTGCTGTCAGGCGGCACGTCATTACCCGCGCCGAGCCCGCCGCCCAGGGCAGTGACCAGTTCGGAATGAGCGCTCAAGCGTGCGGCCTGAACCTGTTGTTGCACTTGCTGCTGCTTGAACAACAGGCTCTGGGCATTCAGCACATTGAGGTAATCGGTGAGCCCGCGCTGGTAGGCGAT
>CAYNGZ010000191.1:0-10297 GCA_964396695.1 uncultured Pseudomonas sp. | reverse complement strand
ATCGACCCGTGGGCGCGGCGCAGTCACCGAGGAGCCGGTGGCGCGGCCTGCGTTGGCAACCTGCTTGATGGTGTCGTAGACGATTTTCTCGCCTTCGGTGGTGTTGCCTTCGTTGATCACTTTGGCGCGGTCAATCAGTACGATGCGGTTTTGCGCAGCGTGGTACTGGATAGTCACCCCGTAGCCCTTGACCGGCTGCGGATCGCCAACTTTCTGCAACTGTTCGAAATACGCCAGGTTGCCCACCGAGGTCACGACATCGATTTCACCGGCCTTGGTGCGGGTGATGGTCACGGTGTTGCCGGTGATTTTCATCGAGCCCTGGGTGATGATCACGTCGCCCTTGTAGGTGGCCACGCCATTCTTGTCGTCCAGCTGAGCGTCGTCGGCCTGGATGCGAATAGGTTGCTGGCTATCGTTCGGCAGAGCCCAGGCGCTCACGCTTCCCAGTGCTGCGCCCAGACTGAGCAAAATAGGGAGGGTTTTAACGAGCCTCATACTGTCCTCTTACGTTCGATAGCAGGTGTATCCTGCTTTCTTTCAAATACGCTTTCATTCCGTTACCCGTCGATACACCACCCGCGCCGTCGATTCTAACGGCTTGCTCGGTCTGCGCATATTGTTGCTGCGGGAATACCGTCATACGACTGCTGGTAATCAGCATCGGGCGGTTCTGCTCATCGGTGCGTGCGATACGTACCGAGTCGATCAATTCAACTTCAGTGCCGCCCGAGTTGACCTCGCCATGTTCGCTCTGGACATGCCAGGGGAACGCAGTGCCCCGATACATGTTCAGGTCAGGCTTGGTCAGCAGGGTTATGTCGCTGGCCTTGAGGTGCTCGACCTTGTCGGACGTCATATCGTATTGCAACCTGCCATCGGGCAGGTACTGCACGCTGTGGGCGTTGATGGCGTAATAGTCGATCTGGCTCTCGTCGACGTGCACTACCGGTTTGTCGAGGAAGCGCTCCGGGCTGATGTTCCAATAGCCAGCGGCCGCGAAAAGTGCAGCGATGATCCCGAAAAACAGTATGTTGCGAATCTTTTTGCTCAGCATGGGTGGCTCACAGGTACGCGGCGTTAGCCGCTTCAAGGTTGCCCTGGGCGCGCAGGATCAGTTCGCAGAACTCGCGAGCAGCGCCTTCACCGCCACGGGCTTGAGTGACGCCGTGAGCGTGTTCGCGGACGAAGCTGGCGGCGTTGGCCACTGCCATGCCCAGGCCGACGCGGCGAATCACCGGCAGGTCCGGCAGGTCATCGCCCAGGTAGGCAACCTGTTCATAGCTTAGGCCCAATTGCGCCAGAAGCTCGTCGAGCACCACCAGTTTGTCCTCGCGGCCCTGGTACAGGTGAGGAATGCCAAGGTTTTTGGCGCGTCGCTCGACCACCGGGGTCTTGCGGCCACTGATAATGGCGGTCGTCACGCCGGAGGCCATCAGCATTTTGATGCCCTGGCCGTCGAGGGTGTTGAATGTCTTGAATTCGCTGCCGTCTTCGAGGAAGTACAGGCGACCGTCGGTCAGCACGCCATCCACGTCGAACACCGCCAGTTTGATGTTTTTACCGCGTTGCAGCAGGTCCGTGCTCATTACATGACTCCCGCGCGCAGCAAATCGTGCATGTTCAAGGCGCCCACCGGACGGTCCTCGCTGTCGACCACGACCAGTGCGTTGATTTTGTGGTCTTCCATGATCTTCAGGGCTTCGGCGGCGAGCATCTCGGCGCGCGCAGTCTTGCCATGCGGGGTCATGACGTCGTCGATGGTGGCCTGATGGATGTCGATGGTCTTGTCCAGTGTGCGGCGCAGGTCGCCGTCCGTGAAGATGCCGGCAAGTTTACCGTCAGCTTCCAGCACCACGGTCATGCCCAGGCCTTTGCGGGTCATTTCCATCAATGCGTCTTTGAGCGGTGTGCCGCGCACTACGTGCGGTAATTCCTGACCCGCGTGCATGACGTTTTCGACTTTCAGCAACAAACGACGGCCCAGTGCGCCACCAGGGTGTGAAAACGCGAAGTCTTCGGCCGTGAAGCCGCGCGCTTCCAGCAGGGCAACGGCCAGTGCGTCGCCCATCACCAGGGCCGCCGTGGTGGAGGAGGTCGGCGCCAGGTTCAGTGGGCAGGCTTCGTGCTCGACATGAACATTGAGGTTCACTTCGGCAGCCTTGGCCAGTGGCGAGTCAGGATTGCCGGTCAGGCTGATCATCTTGATACCCAGGCGTTTGATCAGCGGCAGCAGTGTGACGATTTCGTTGGTGGAGCCGGAGTTCGACAGGGCGAGAATGATGTCGTCGCGGGTGATCATGCCCATGTCGCCGTGACTGGCTTCGGCCGGATGCACGAAAAAAGCCGTGGTGCCGGTGCTGGCGAGGGTGGCCGCAATCTTGTTGCCGATGTGCCCGGATTTGCCCATGCCGACCACGACGACGCGGCCTTTGCTGGCCAGAATCATCTCGCAAGCACGTACGAAATCAGCGTCGATGTGGGCCAGCAAGCCTTCTACGGCTTCAAGTTCGAGGCGGATGGTGCGTTGTGCCGATTGAATCAGGTCACTGGATTGGCTCATGTCAGAAATCGTTTAGCCTGATGAAAAGGCGGCGATTATAGCGGTAATGATCAAATCCCTCACGTTAGTTCGTCGTGCTTTATTCAGGCGACGCCCTCAAACGCTCAAGCTTGCGTCTTTTTGCCTGTCTTGATGCTGAACGCCGCAGGCTTCGACCTTGGGCGCTTTGCATTAGCAGTGATATAGTTCGTCGCCAGTTCGGCCTGCCCAGGATCTATGTGCTCTCGGCAGGGAGCACGGCGTCCGAGTGAGAGGCTTGCATCGCAAGGAGTTTAGATGAGTGCCGATAACGCCTACGCGGTCGAGCTGAAGGGAGTGACCTTCAAGCGCGGCGCGCGCAGCATTTTCAATAATGTCGATATTCGCATTCCGCGCGGTAAGGTCACCGGCATCATGGGACCTTCCGGTTGCGGAAAAACCACACTGCTGCGGCTGATGGGCGCGCAGTTGCGCCCTTCAAGTGGCGAGGTGTGGGTCAACGGGCAGAATTTGCCCACGCTGTCGCGCAGCGATCTGTTTGATGCGCGCAAGCATATGGGCGTGCTGTTTCAGAGCGGCGCGCTGTTCACGGACCTCGATGTTTTCGAAAACATCGCCTTTCCGCTGCGTGTCCACACTCAACTTCCGGATGAAATGATCCGCGACATCGTCTTGCTCAAGTTGCAGGCGGTGGGGTTGCGCGGTGCAATTGACCTGATGCCCGATGAGCTGTCCGGCGGCATGAAGCGACGTGTCGCGCTGGCACGGGCCATTGCCCTCGATCCGCAAATTCTGATGTACGACGAGCCCTTTGTCGGCCAGGACCCCATCGCCATGGGGGTTCTGGTGCGTCTGATCCGTCTGCTCAACGACGCCCTGGGCATCACCAGCATCGTGGTTTCCCATGATCTGGCCGAAACCGCGAGCATTGCCGACTACCTGTATGTCGTGGGCGATGGGCAGGTGTTGGGGCAGGGGACTCCCGCTGAACTGATGGATTCCGATAATCCGCGGATTCACCAATTCATGAAGGGTGATCCGGACGGGCCGGTGCCGTTCCACTTTCCAGCGACGGATTACCGCGCAGATCTTCTGGGGAAGCGCTGATGCGCAAGATTTCACTTATAGAAAGAGTTCGTCAGTTCGGCCAGGCCGGCATCGACAGCGTCGCGGTGCTCGGTCGTTCATCGCTGTTCCTGTTTCACGCCCTGATGGGGCGCGGTGGCATCAGTGGCGCATTTGGCTTGCTGGTCAAGCAGTTGCACTCGGTCGGTGTGATGTCCCTGGTCATCATCGTGGTTTCCGGGATATTCATCGGGATGGTGCTGGCGCTGCAAGGCTTCAACATTTTATCCAGCTACGGTTCGGAGCAGGCGGTCGGGCAGATGGTTGCACTGACGTTGTTGCGTGAGCTGGGGCCGGTGGTGACCGCGTTACTGTTCGCCGGGCGTGCCGGTTCTGCATTGACCGCTGAAATCGGCAACATGAAATCCACCGAGCAGTTGTCCAGTCTGGAAATGATCGGCGTCGACCCGCTCAAATACATTATTGCCCCCCGGCTGTGGGCCGGCTTCATTTCCCTGCCGCTGCTGGCGATGATTTTCAGCGTGGTCGGTATCTGGGGCGGTTCCTGGGTGGCTGTCGACTGGTTGGGTGTGTATGAAGGCTCCTACTGGTCGAACATGCAAAACAGCGTGACGTTCGACGGTGACGTGTTCAAGGGCATCGTTAAAAGCATTGTCTTTGCCTTTGTCGTGACCTGGATCGCCGTATTCCAGGGCTATGACTGTGAGCCCACTTCAGAAGGAATCAGTCGTGCCACCACCAAAACCGTGGTGTATGCCTCATTGGCCATCCTCGGCCTGGACTTTATTTTGACTGCCTTGATGTTTGGAGATTTCTGATGCAAAACCGCACCCTGGAAATCGGTGTCGGCCTTTTCTTGCTGGCTGGCATCCTGGCTTTAGTGTTGCTTGCCCTGCGGGTCAGTGGACTGTCCCCTGTGTCGGGCACCGACAGCTATAAACTTTATGCGTACTTCGACAATATCGCCGGTTTGACGGTCAGATCAAAAGTGACCATGGCCGGTGTGACCATCGGCAAGGTCACGGCAATCGATCTGGATCGCGACAGTTTTACCGGTCGAGTGACGATGCAGCTGGAAAAACGCGTAGATAATCTGCCGACTGACTCCACTGCATCTATCCTCACGGCAGGCCTGTTGGGCGAAAAATACATCGGTATCAGCGTGGGCGGGGAACAGTCCCTGCTCAAGGATGGCGGGACCATTCATGACACGCAGTCGTCGCTGGTGCTCGAAGACCTGATCGGTAAATTCCTGCTCAATACCGTTAGCAAAGACGCCAAATAAGGAGTTTTTTCATGATCTCTACCTTGCGACGTGGCCTGTTGGTACTCATCGCAGCATTGCCGCTGGTGGCCAATGCCGTGGCTGCGCCCTCCGCGCACGATATCGTGCAGGACACCACCAATCGGGTGCTCGCCGATCTGACGGCCAATAAAGCGAAGTACAAGCAGGATCCGAAGGACTTTTACGACTCCCTGAACGGCATCATTGGGCCCGTGGTGGATGCCGAGGGCATCTCCAAGAGCATCATGACGGTCAAGTACTCGCGCAAGGCCACCCCTGCGCAAATGAAAACCTTTGAAGATAACTTCAAGCGCGGCCTGTTCCAGTTCTATGGCAATGCCCTGCTTGAGTACAACAATCAGGGGATCACCGTCGACGCGGCCAAGGATGAGTCGGGAGACCGTACAAGCGTTGGCATGACGGTCAAAGGCAGCAATGGTGCGATCTATCCAGTGTCCTACACAATGGAAAAGATCAATGGCGAGTGGAAGCTGCGTAACGTGATCATCAACGGCATCAATATCGGCAAGCTGTTCCGTGATCAGTTCAGCGATGCGATGCAGCGCAATGGCAATGACCTGGACAAGACCATCAATGGTTGGGCTGGTGAAGTCGCCAAGGCCAAGGAAAAGACCGACGCGCAAACGACTCAGAAGAAGTCAGCCCAATGAGTGAGTCGGCTGTCAGCATGGGTGAGGCCGGTGAGCTGATGCTCAGCGGTGTACTCGATTACCGTACCGGGCCGGCTCTGCGCAAGCAGGGCCAGGCCTTGATCCAGTCGAGCGCGGCACCCGCCCTGGTACTTGATTGTTCGGGTGTGCAGAAGTCCAGCAGTGTCGGCTTGTCGTTGTTGCTGTGTTTCATGCGTGATGCGCAAGCGGCAGGCAAGTCGCTGAGCATCCGTGCCCTGCCCGCTGACATGCGCGAAATCGCTCAGGTCAGCGAATTGACCGAGCTGTTGGCGCATCCATAACTACCATCTATAAAGAAGCCCCCCGTCAGAGTCCTGCTATGCGGGGTTCGCAGGCGCGGGGCTTTTTTGTATGATGTCCGACCCGCGCGCACAGGGCGCCGATTGAGGTTGAGCATGCAGGCCAACGAAGTGAAGAGCTTTCTTGAGGGGAAGCTGTCCGAGACTCTTTTATCAGTGCAGGTAGAAGTTGAGGGCGAAGGCTGCAATTTCCAGCTGAACGTGATTAGCGATGAACTGGCGGCATTGAGCCCGGTCAAGCGTCAGCAGCAGGTCTATGCCCATTTGAACCCATGGATCACCGATGGCAGCATCCATGCGGTCACTATGAAATTTTTCAGCAGCGCGGCCTGGGCCGAGCGCACCTGAGCCCAAGGGCGTCGAGATTCTTATGGATAAATTGATTATTACCGGCGGCGTTCGTCTTGATGGCGAAATCCGCATCTCCGGGGCAAAGAACTCTGCTCTGCCGATTCTGGCTGCAACGCTGCTGTGCGATGGCCCGGTGACGGTCGCCAACCTGCCTCACCTGCACGACATCACCACCATGATCGAGTTGTTCGGTCGCATGGGCATCGAGCCGGTGATCGACGAAAAACTCAGCGTTGAAATCGACCCGCGTACCATCAAGACCCTGGTCGCGCCGTACGAGCTGGTTAAAACCATGCGTGCGTCGATTCTGGTTCTGGGCCCGATGGTTGCGCGTTTCGGCGAAGCCGAAGTGGCACTGCCTGGCGGTTGCGCCATTGGTTCGCGTCCGGTCGATCTGCACATCCGTGGCCTTGAAGCCATGGGTGCAACCATTGACGTGGAAGGGGGTTACATCAAAGCGAAGGCGCCAGAAGGCGGCCTGCGCGGTGCAAACTTCTTCTTCGATACCGTCAGCGTGACCGGTACCGAGAACATCATGATGGCGGCCGCCCTGGCCAGGGGCCGCAGCGTTCTGGCTAACGCCGCTCGCGAGCCTGAAGTCGTCGACCTGGCGAACTTCCTGAACGCCATGGGCGCGAAGGTTTCCGGTGCCGGCACCGACACCATCACCATCGACGGCGTCGAACGTCTGCACACGACCACTTACAAAGTGATGCCGGACCGTATCGAAACCGGTACTTACCTGGTGGCTGCTGCCGTGACTGGCGGCCGCGTGAAGGTCAAGGACACCGATCCGACCATCCTTGAAGCCGTACTGGAAAAACTCAAGGAATCGGGCGCCGAAGTGACCACCGGCGAAGACTGGATCGAGCTGAACATGCACGGCAAGCGTCCGAAAGCCGTCAACGTGCGTACCGCTCCATACCCGGCGTTTCCGACCGACATGCAAGCGCAGTTCATCTCCCTCAACGCGATTGCCGAAGGCACTGGCGCAGTGATCGAGACGATCTTCGAGAACCGCTTCATGCACGTCTACGAGCTGCACCGCATGGGCGCTCACATCCAGGTCGAAGGCAACACCGCGATCGTCACCGGCATCGATAAGCTCAAGGGCGCGCCAGTCATGGCCACCGACCTGCGGGCTTCGGCCAGCCTGGTGATTTCGGCGCTGATCGCCGAAGGCGACACGCTGATCGATCGCATCTACCACATCGACCGTGGTTACGAGTGCATCGAAGAGAAACTGCAGATGCTCGGCGCGAAGATCCGCCGCGTACCGGGCTAGTTTCTGCTTCATGGGCACAGGGACGTGTCCACTGGTTTTGTTTCAAGTCGAGGGTGGTTACATTCTCGATGTGTGTCCGGCGCCGTTTGCGACCGGGCATGAGTACCTTGATAAGGACTGACGCTTCCCATGTTGACCATTGCACTGTCCAAGGGCCGCATCCTTGACGACACCCTGCCGCTTCTGGCTGAAGCGGGTATCGTGCCGACCGAGAATCCGGACAAGAGCCGCAAGCTGATCATCCCTACGACCCAGGCCGATGTGCGCTTACTGATCGTGCGCGCCACCGATGTGCCGACCTACGTCGAGCATGGTGCCGCTGACCTGGGCGTCGCCGGTAAAGATGTGCTGATGGAGTACGGCGGCCAGGGCCTGTACGAGCCGCTGGACCTGCAAATTGCCCAGTGCAAGCTGATGACCGCCGGTAAAGTCGGTGCGGTCGAGCCCAAGGGCCGTCTGCGCATCGCGACCAAGTTCGTCAACGTTGCCAAGCGTTACTACGCCGAGCAGGGCCGTCAGGTCGACATCATCAAGCTCTATGGCTCGATGGAACTGGCACCGCTGATCGGTCTGGCGGACAAGATCATCGACGTGGTCGATACCGGTAACACGCTGCGGGCCAACGGCCTGGAGCCACAAGAGCTGATCGCCATGATCAGTTCCCGTCTGGTGGTCAACAAGGCCTCCATGAAAATGCAGCACGCTCGTATCCAGGCACTGATCGACACCCTGCGCAAAGCAGTGGAGTCGCGACACCGCGGCTGATTCACCTGCGCGACGCCAGGTCGCGCCCGTCTATCCGTGTCATAGCCAGATTTCTCAGGTGCCCGCGCGGATAGCCCGGTAGTCTAGTGGCGCCTGAGATGTGCTCAATCCAAGCATTCGCCAATTTAATGAGGCCCTCGCTATGACCGCTCCCACTGCAATTCGCCGACTCAACGCTGCCGACCCGGATTTCGCGCATCATCTGGATCATCTGCTGAGCTGGGAAAGCGTGTCTGACGACTCGGTCAATCAGCGGGTGCTGGACATCATCAAGGCTGTGCGTGAGCGCGGCGACGCGGCACTGGTCGAGTTCACCCAGCAGTTCGACGGCCTGCAAGTGGCGTCGATGGCCGACCTGATCCTGCCACGCGAACGTCTGGAACTGGCGCTGACCCGAATCACCGTGCCTCAGCGCGAAGCGCTGG
Organism: uncultured Pseudomonas sp.; assembly: GCA_964396695.1. Lineage (GTDB taxonomy): Bacteria > Pseudomonadota > Gammaproteobacteria > Pseudomonadales > Pseudomonadaceae > Aquipseudomonas. Next base: position 1,567 of record CAYNGZ010000191.1, on the reverse strand, counting down.
AAAAAGCCGCGGCGCGGGTTCGCAGCTACCACGAAAAACAGAAACAGGACTCCTGGAGCTACACCGAAGCCGACGGCACGGTGCTCGGCCAGAAGGTCACGCCGCTGGATCGCGCGGGTCTGTACGTACCGGGCGGTAAAGCCTCCTATCCGTCTTCGGTGTTGATGAACGCAATTCCGGCAAAGGTTGCCAGCGTGACCGAAGTGGTCATGGTCGTGCCGACGCCACGCGGTGAAGTCAACGAACTGGTGCTGGCAGCGGCGTGCATCGCTGGCGTCGACCGGGTGTTCACCATCGGTGGCGCGCAAGCGGTTGCTGCGCTGGCCTATGGCACCGAAAGCGTGCCGAAGGTCGACAAAGTCGTTGGCCCGGGCAACATCTATGTCGCCACCGCCAAGCGTCACGTGTTCGGCCAGGTCGGCATCGACATGATCGCCGGCCCTTCGGAAATCCTCGTGGTGTGTGACGGCCAGACCGATCCGGACTGGATCGCCATGGACCTGTTCTCCCAGGCCGAGCACGACGAAGATGCCCAGGCGATTCTGGTCAGCCCCGACGCCGGGTTCCTCGACAAAGTGGCGGCGAGCATTGCCAAACTGCTGCCGACCATGGAGCGCGCGGATATCATCGAAACCTCGATCAATGGTCGTGGTGCGTTGATCCAGGTTCGCGACATGCAGCAGGCCATCGACGTCGCCAACCGTATTGCGCCGGAACACCTGGAGCTGTCGGTGGCCGATCCGCAAGCCTGGTTGCCGCTGATCCGCCACGCCGGTGCGATCTTCATGGGCCGCCACACGTCAGAGGCCCTGGGCGATTATTGCGCCGGTCCCAACCACGTGTTGCCGACTTCCGGCACCGCACGTTTCTCCTCGCCGCTGGGTGTGTATGACTTCCAGAAACGTTCGTCGATCATCTTCTGCTCCGAGCAGGGGGCCAGCGAACTGGGCAAGACCGCTTCGGTGCTGGCACGCGGCGAGTCGCTGAGCGCCCACGCGCGCAGCGCCGAATACCGCATTCTCGATAAAGACTTCGTACCAGGTGAGGGGAACTGAGCATGAGTAAATTCTGGAGCCCGTTCGTCAAGGATCTGGTGCCGTACGTGCCGGGCGAGCAGCCGAAACTGGCGAAGCTGGTCAAGCTCAACACCAACGAAAACCCTTATGGTCCATCGCCCAAAGCACTGGCGGCGATGCAGACCGAACTGAACGACAACCTGCGTCTGTACCCGGACCCGAACAGCGACCTGCTCAAGCAGGCGGTGGCTAAATATTACGGCGTGCAAGGCAATCAGGTGTTCCTCGGCAACGGTTCGGATGAAGTGCTGGCCCATATTTTTCACGGCCTGTTCCAGCACAATCAACCGCTGCTGTTCCCGGACATCAGCTACAGCTTTTATCCGGTGTATTGCGGCTTGTACGGTATTTCATTCGACGCGGTGCCGCTGGACGAGCAGTTCCGGATTCGCGTCTCGGACTACGCCAAGCCGAACCGCGGGGTCCTTTTCCCCCACCCGGACGGCACGTACCGGTGCCCTGGTTGCGCGGTCGCCCGCCAGCCAACCCTC
>CAYNGZ010000190.1:0-10358 GCA_964396695.1 uncultured Pseudomonas sp. | reverse complement strand
CGCAATTGCGCGGCCAGCGTCGGGCGCTGGTAGCCGAAATGGACGCCGGGTGTACTGGCGAGGAGGGTCGGGCGTTGGTGCCAGCGTTTTACCTGTCACGCAAACACCGCGACTCCACCGAGCACGCCTGCCCGATTCCGGCGTCGGTAGGGGAGTTGGGGCGCCTGCCGGACGATTTTCGTCTGGCCCTGAATGAGCACATCGAGCTGATGGTCGCGCAGTTGGCCGCCAGCCCGGAAGACATCGATAAAGCGCTGGCTGACTTGGCGCTGATGGTCGGTGGTTTGGCCCTGGCGCGGGCGCTGGGTGCCGGTGAGTTGTCCGATCGATTGCTGCGTGCCGCCAAGTCGGCGGTGCTATGACCTGAAGCACAAGCCTTTGGAGATGAGCGATGAGCACGTTAAGCTGGATTCGTGGCGTTAATGGCACCTTGGGCTGGGTTGCACCACAGTTGGTGGCGAGCAAGATGCGTTCGGCGTTCATGACGCCACGCGAGCTGCCACCGCGTGATTGGGAAATGCCGCTGCTGGCGAAGTCCGAGCGGATCACCTTGCGCTTCGGTCTGTCAGCGTTGCGTTGGGGGCAAGGCCCTACGGTGCTGCTGATGCACGGCTGGGAAGGGCGGCCGACGCAATTCGCCAGTCTGATCACGGCGCTGGTAGACGCCGGCTACACCGTGGTTGCGCTGGATGGTCCGGCTCACGGTCGCTCTCCTGGTCGCGAGGCCAACGTAGTGCTGTTTGCGCGCGCCATGCTTGAGGCGGCGGCGGAGTTGCCACCCTTGCAAGCCGTTATCGGTCACTCCATGGGCGGCGCCAGTGCGATGCTCGCCGTTCAACTGGGTTTGCGCACTGAAACCCTGGTCAGTATCGCCGCGCCGGCGCGGATTCTTGGGGTGTTGCGTGGCTTTGCCCGCCACGTCCGCATGCCGCCCAAGGCGCGCTCGGCGTTTATCCGCAAGGTCGAGCAGGAGGTGGGTATCCAGGCCTCACGACTCGATGTCACCCATTACCAACTGGATATGCCAGGGCTGATCGTACACGCCGAAGACGATTGCTTTGTCTCGGTCGATGAGTCGCAGCTGATTCACGACGCCTGGTTCGACAGTCGGCTATTGCGCCTGGAAGAGGGTGGTCACCAGCGAGTGCTGGCGGATCCGCGGCTGATCGAAGGCGTGTTGTCGCTGCTGTCCGGGCGTAGCTTGCAGGCGCGCCAATTGGCCTGATCATCCGTTACACTTCTCCCGGTCGAATAATCTGACCGGGAGTGGGGCATGGGCTGGGATCGGGCAACGCCATTTATCATTGACCTGCAGGTGGCTGCCGAGGACATCGATGGACTGGGGCACGCCAATAACGCGGTGTACGTCACCTGGCTCGAGCGCTGTGCCTGGCGCCATTCGCAGCGGCTTGGGCTGGATCTGACCGAATATCGGCGGCTGGACCGGGCGATGGCCGTGGTGCGTCACGAAATCGATTATCTGGCCGCTGCCTATGAGGGCGATGAATTGCAGTTGGCGACCTGGATCGTCGATTGGGATCAGCGCCTGAAAATGACCCGGCACTTCCAGCTGAAACGCCCCAGCGACAACGCCACGCTGCTGCGGGCGCAAACCACCTTTGTCTGTATCGAACTGTCCAGCGGCAGGCCCAAGCGCATGCCGGCGGAATTCATCGAAGGCTATGGCCCCGCATTGCAAGTCGCGAGCTGACACGGCCCCTACGTTGTGCAAATCCAGTAAACTGCAGCACGTTTTTCGTTGAGTGTTTTCCATGCAAATTGCTTTGGCGCCCATGGAGGGGTTGGTCGACAACATCCTGCGGGACGTACTGACCCGTGTTGGCGGTATCGATTGGTGTGTGACCGAGTTCATCCGGATCAACGATCAGTTGCTCACGCCTGCCTATTTCCACAAGTTCGGTCCTGAACTGCTGAACGGCGCCAAGACCGCTGCGGGCGTGCCGTTGCGCGTGCAGCTGTTGGGTTCCGACCCGGTGTGCCTGGCGGAAAACGCCGTGCTGGCCTGTGAGCTGGGTTCGGAAGTGATCGACCTGAATTTCGGTTGCCCGGCCAAGACCGTGAACAAATCGCGCGGCGGTGCGGTGCTGCTCAAAGAGCCGGAGTTGCTCAACGAAATCGTCGAACACGTGCGTCGCGCAGTGCCGGCGCACATCCCGGTGACCGCCAAGATGCGTTTGGGCTTCGACAGCCCTGACGGCGCGCTGGTGTGTGCCACGGCATTGGCCGAGGGTGGCGCTGCGCACATCGTCGTGCATGCACGCACCAAGACGGACGGCTACAAACCGCCAGCACACTGGGAGTGGATCCCACGGGTGCAGGAAGTGGTCAAGGTTCCGGTATTTGCCAATGGTGATATCTGGAGCGTTGAAGACTGGCGCCGTTGCCGTGAAATCAGCGGCGTGGAAGACATCATGCTCGGTCGTGGCCTGGTCTCGCGCCCCGACCTGGCACGGCAAATCGCGGCCGCGCGGGCGGGTGAGGAAGTGGTCGAGATGACCTGGGCTCAATTGCTGCCCCTGCTTCAGGACTTCTGGCTGCAAGCCAAGGCGCAGATGACGCCGCGTCAGTCGCCGGGTCGCTTGAAGCAGTGGCTGGCGATGCTGACCCGCAATTATCCTGAGGCGGTTGAGCTGTTCACCGTCCTGCGTCGTGAGACCGAACTGGATCGGGTCTCGCATTTACTGGGTCTGCAGGTGTCTGAAGCGGCCTGACACCTTTTTTGAAAAAAACAGAAAATCATCTCTTGAAATGCAATCGGCGGTCCTTATCTAAGGATTACGCGATGCCGAATTCGGGTCGCGGAGACAAAAAACTTGCTGATTGTTTTCAGGGGATTTGAATCATGAGTACTGCATTTTCCATGGCTCCACTGTTCCGTTCTTCGGTGGGCTTCGATCGTTTCAACGATCTGTTCGAGTCAGCGCTGCGCAATGAGCCGGGCAGCACCTACCCGCCTTACAACGTCGAAAAACACGGCGACGACGAATATCGCATCGTTATCGCGGCAGCCGGCTTCCAGGAAGAAGACCTGGAGCTGCAAGTCGAAAAAGGTGTGTTGACCGTCAGTGGCGGCAAACGCGATGCCCATGAAGGCGTCACCTATCTGCATCAGGGCATTGCCCAGCGTGCGTTCAAGCTGTCGTTCCGCCTGGCGGATCACATCGAAGTCAAGGCTGCCGACCTGCGCAACGGTCTGTTGAACATTGACCTGCTGCGCGTCGTGCCGGAAGAGGCGAAAGCCAAGCGCATCCCGATCAACGGGACGCAAAAACCGGCGCTGGAGCACTGAGTCATCGCAATGAAGAAGGGCGCCGCTGGCGCCCTTTTTTGTGCCTGTCATTTGAGCAGTTTCAGGAAACCCTCCAACGGCAGCGGCTGACTGTGCAGGTAGCCTTGATACAGGTGGCAGCCCAGCCCCTGCAAAAACTCAAGCTGCTCAGGGGTTTCGACGCCTTCGGCAATCACAGTCAACTCAAGACTGCGCGCCATGGCGACAATGGCGCGGATGATTTCCGCGTCGTTCGGATCGCTGGTTGCATCGCGGATAAAGGACTGGTCGATCTTCAGGGTGTCCACCGGCAGGCGCTTGAGGTAGGTCAGCGAGGAATAGCCAGTGCCAAAGTCGTCCATTGCAAAGCTGACGCCGAGTTTCTTCAAGCGGCGCATTTTGTTGATGGTGTCGTCCAGGTTCTGAATCACGATGCCTTCGGTGATCTCCAGTTTGAGCAGCGGGCATGGCAGTCCGTGGCTGCTCAGGCAGTGTTCGATGCGTTCGACGAAGTCGTTCTGACGGAATTGTCGTGGGCTGATGTTCACGCAGAGACTGAAATTCAACGGATCGATCAGGCCTCTATCGATCAGTTGCTTGAAGGCCTGGCAGGCTTCATCAAGGATCCAGGTGCCGACTTCCAGGATCAGTCCGCTGTCCTCCAGTACCTTGATGAATTCGGTGGGCGATTGCGCACCCAGCTGCGGATGGTGCCAGCGCAGCAGGGCTTCGGCACCGACGATGCGATCACCTTGCGCATCCACCTGAGGCTGGTATTGCACGTTGAATTCGCCCCGCGAAAGCGCCAGGCGCAGGTCTGTTTCCATCCGCAAGCGTTCACTGGCGGCTTTTTGCATGGTGCTGTGGAACATCTGCGTGGTATTGCGCCCCGAGTCCTTGGCCCGGTACAGGGCAATGTCGGCGCGCTTGAGCAGATCGGTAGGGGTCGAGCCGTGATCGGGAATCAGGGCCACACCAATGCTGGGCGTGACTTGCAGGCGTTGACCGTCGAGGAACATCGGCTCCGACAGCAGTTCGCGCAAGGTGTCGGCCAACTCGCGAACCTGTTCGCTGACCTCGTTGCGGGTACCTTCGAGGCCGCTCAACAGCACCACGAACTCATCGCCACCCAGCCGCGCCACCGTGTCTTCCATGCGCACGCTGGCTTCGAGTCGTGCGGTGATGATTTTCAGCACCGTATCGCCCACCGGGTGACCCAGTGAGTCGTTGATGTGCTTGAAGTGATCGAGGTCGAGGAACAGCAGGGCGCCGCGCAGGTTGTGGCGTTTAAGCAGGGCAATTGGTTGGGTCAGGGGATCCATCAGCAGAGCGCGGTTGGGCAGGTTGGTCAGCGGATCGTGGTAGGCCAGGTGACGAATCTGCGCTTCGGCATTTTTCAGCAGGCTGACGTCCCGGGCGGTCAGCAGCAGGCAGTCGGTTTCGTTCAGGGTGATGGGTTCGACCGATACCTCGAGCGTGAGGATCTCACCACGCTTGTTGCGCCCGAGCATTTCCTGGTGATGCACCCGGCCTTTGAGCCGCAACTCGGCCAGCAGGGTCGAGCGTTGCTTTTCTTCGGCCCAGATACCGACCTCATACACCGTTTTGCCAATCACTTCATCGGCGCGGTAGCCGGTCAAACGACAGAAGCCGTCGTTGACCTCCAGGTAGCGTCCGCTGTCGCGCTCGGTGATGGTGATGGCGTCGGGGCTGGAGTGAAACGCCTTCGCGAATTTCTCTTCACTGGCCTTGAGTGCTGCCTCGGAGCGCTGCTGCTGGGTGATGTCACGCAAGGTGGTGACGATGCACGGCTCGTTGCCGACGCTGATCTGTCGGCTGGAGATCACGCACGTCAAGGGTTGCCCGTCCTTGTGGTGAACGATGATCGCGACGTTGTTCAGCGCTTGTTCGCGAATCACCTGCTCGATGCGTTGCTGACGCTTCACCGAGGCGTCCCAGAGGCCGATCTCGTCGGCGCTGCGGTCGATGACGTCGCTGGCACTCCAGCCGAAGGTCTGGGTGAAGGCAGAGTTGATCTCGATGAACTGGCCAGTGTCCTGGCGCGTCACGCAGATCGGGTCCGGGCTGACCTGGAACAGGCTGGCGAATTTTTCCTCGGAGGTGATCAGGCGTTGCTCGCGCTCCACTTGCTCGGTGATGTCGAGCAGGGTGCCGGCCATGCGCAGTGGCGCACCGGACTCATCGCGATAGAGGCGTGCGCGGCTTTCCAGGTAACGCGAACTGCCGTCGGGCAATTGCACGCGGTAGGTCAGCTGATAATTGCCGGCGGGGCCTTCGGCCAAGCTGCGGTAGGCGTCCGGCATGCTTCCGGGCTCATCGTCGGACACGCCTTCGAAAAACGCATCGAAGGGTTCGTGAAAGGGCACCGGGTCAAGGCCATGCAACTGCGCGGCGCGGGCCGAGCCGTAAAGCATGCCACTGGGAATGTGCCAGTCCCAGGTGCCGAGTTGCGCCGAGTCGAGGGCCAGGTCCAGGCGCTCCTGACTGTCCTTGAGCGCTTGCTCGGCGAGTTTGCTTTCGCTGGTGTCCAGGAACGTGCTGAGCAGGTAGGCCTGGCCTTCGAGTTCAACCTTTTGCGCGCTGAGAATGCCATCGTGGACCTGGCCGTTGCTGGCGCGAAACTGCACCTCCATGCTGACCAGTTCGCCCTTGGCCTTGGTGGCCTTGACCAGTTTGGCGCGTTGTTCCGGGTCCACCCAAAGGCCCAGTTCCAGCGTCGTGCGGCCGATCACGCTTTGCACCGGCCAGCCGAACAGGCTTTCGAAGTATTGATTGGCTTCGCTGATCAGGCCGTCTTCCTGGCGGGTCAGCAGCACCATGTTCGGGCATAGATGAAAGAGTGTTGCGAAGCGTTTCTCCGAACTGCTCAGGGCCTGTTCACGCTGGCGTTGATGGGTGATCTCGCGGATGACCCCGATCATCCGTGGCCGGCCGTGTTTGTCCGGCAGCAGGCTGCCGGTGATCTCCAGCCAGTGCAAGCTGCCGTCGGGCCAGCGGATCCGGTGATGCATCGCCGTTTCCAGTGGCGCACCGGCCACCACCGCGTTAAAGGCCCGCAGGGTTTTTGCGCGATCTTCCACCGGCAACAAATCCAGGTACTCCAGGTCGGCCGGCAGCGGTTTTTTCGGGTCAAACCCGAACAGGGCTTGAGTCCCTCGTGACCAACTGATCAGCCCGCGTTCAATGTCCCAGTACCAGGCGCCCAGGCGTGCGCCGTTCAAGGCGGCGATTAGCTGAGGCGCACTCTCCCAACTCTGCTCCGAGGCGCGCGGGTCGAGCGCCTGAATGCGTGGCATTGGGGCTGTGCGTGAGCGAGAGCGGTCAACAGATTTGGGCATTGGCAACAGGCCTTGGCTGAAGTGGGCGTTTGGCACTGGGGTTAGCGGTCTTACAGGATTAGCACAAGTTAGCCGTTAATCCGTGGCAATTCGATTTGTGCATCCAGCAAGGCCATGAAAGCCCGTGCAGCATTCGACAGCGTCCGTTCGGTGTGCACGATATAGCCTAGCTGGCGAGTGAGCTGTATGCCCGGTAAAGGAATGCGGGCCACTTGATCATCGAGCATGGTGCGCGGCAGAACGCTCCAGGCCAGCCCAATGGAAACCATCATCTTGATAGTTTCCAGATAGTTAGTGCTCATCGCGATGTTCGGCGTCAGCCCTTGAGCTTCGAACAGCCGTTGCACGATGTGGTGAGTAAAAGTGTTTCCACCGGGGAAAACTGCCGGATGGCGGGCGATATCGGCCAGGCTGACCGCGCCGTTGCTGATCAGCGGGTGTTCCGGGGCCGCCACGAAGTCCAGCGGGTCGTCCCAGACCGGTGTGGCCTTCACCAGCGTGTGGGGCTCGGGTGCCAGGGTAATGACCGCCAGTTCGGCGCGACCGTGAAGAATTTCCTCGTAGGCGACTTCCGAATCGAGGAACTGAATATCCAGCGCGACCTCGGGATAACGTCGGGTGAATGCCCGCAGCAGCGGCGGCAAGCGATGAAGGCCGATGTGATGACTGGTCGCCAGTGTCAGGCGACCGGTCACTTCGCCGGCCAGGTTGGTCAGCGCCCGGCGCGTGTCATCCAGCACATTGAGAATCTGATAAGCGCGCGGCAGCAGGGCGCGTCCAGCCTCGGTCAGGCTGACTTCCCGGCCCAGCCGGTCAAACAGTCGGACATTGAGTTGCTGCTCCAGCCCGGCGATGCGTTTGCTGATGGCTGGCTGGGTCAGATGCAGACGTTCACCGGCGCCGGAGAAGCTACCGGTCTCGGCGATGGCGATAAAGGCATTGAGGTTGGCCAGGTCCATGGTTGCATTCCAGTTGGTTATCCAAAGCATAAAAATTATGAATTTGAGTTATTTAATGTAACCCCATAGGATCGACCTCACAAGCCAAGGGGTTATTGAAGCGTCCTTAACCCAGGGCATAGAAACAAGCTGATGAGGAAACGTCTGATGGCTGGCAAAACGCTCTACGACAAGCTCTGGGATTCGCATTTGGTCAAACAGCGCGACGACGGTTCGGCGCTGATCTACATCGACCGTCACATCATCCACGAAGTGACCTCGCCGCAAGCCTTCGAAGGTCTGCGTCTGGCCGGGCGCAAGCCGTGGCGCATCGATGCCAACATCGCGACCCCGGACCACAACGTGCCGACGACTCCAGAGCGCAAGGGCGGCATTGCCGCCATCGCTGACGAAGTCTCGCGTTTGCAGGTTCAGACCCTCGATGACAACTGTGACGAATATGGCATCGTCGAATTCAAGATGAATGACGTGCGTCAAGGCATCGTCCACGTCATCGGCCCGGAGCAGGGCGCAACCTTGCCGGGCATGACGGTGGTCTGCGGTGACTCCCATACCTCGACCCACGGCGCTTTCGGTGCGCTGGCTCACGGCATCGGCACTTCCGAGGTCGAGCACGTGCTCGCCACCCAGTGCCTGGTCGCCAAGAAAATGAAGAACATGCGGGTATCGGTCGAAGGCACCTTGCCGTTCGGCGTGACCGCCAAGGACATCGTTCTGGCGGTCATCGGCAAGATCGGCACTGCCGGCGGTAACGGCCACGCCATCGAATTCGCCGGTAGTGCGATTCGTGATCTGTCGGTCGAAGGCCGCATGACCATCTGCAACATGTCCATCGAAGCCGGTGCGCGAGTGGGTCTGGTTGCCGCTGACGAAAAGACGGTTGCCTACGTCAAGGGGCGTCCGTTCGCACCGAAAGGCGCTGAGTGGGACATGGCCGTCGAAGCCTGGAAAGACCTGGTTTCCGACGCGGACGCGAAGTTCGACACCATCGTTGAACTTGATGCTGCGCAGATCAAGCCGCAAGTCAGCTGGGGCACGTCCCCGGAAATGGTCCTCGCCGTCGATCAGAACGTGCCGGACCCGGCGAAAGAGATGGATCTGGTCAAGCGCGACTCCATCGTCCGCGCCCTGAAATACATGGGTTTGACCGCCAATCAGGCGATCACCGACATTCAACTGGACCGCGTGTTCATTGGCTCCTGCACCAACTCGCGGATCGAAGATTTGCGCGCAGCGGCGGTGATCGCCAAGGGGCGCAAGGTGGCGTCGACCATCAAGCAAGCCATTGTGGTGCCGGGTTCGGGCCTGGTGAAGGCTCAAGCCGAAGCCGAAGGGCTGGACAAGATTTTCCTCGAGGCCGGTTTCGAATGGCGTGAGCCGGGGTGCTCGATGTGCCTGGCAATGAACCCGGACCGTTTGGAGTCCGGTGAGCATTGCGCATCGACCTCCAACCGTAACTTCGAAGGCCGTCAGGGCGCCGGTGGCCGTACGCATCTGGTGAGCCCGGCGATGGCCGCCGCAGCCGCTGTCAACGGTCGTTTTGTCGACGTCCGTGAATTGATCTGAAGGAGCGCAGCATGAAAGCTTTTACCCAGCACACTGGTCTTGTCGCGCCTTTGGATCGTGCCAACGTCGACACCGACCAGATCATTCCCAAGCAGTTCCTGAAGTCGATCAAGCGCACCGGTTTCGGCCCGAACCTGTTCGATGAGTGGCGTTACCTGGATGTGGGGCAATCGTATCAGGACAACTCCAGGCGTCCGTTGAACAAGGACTTCGTGCTCAATGCCGAGCGTTATCAAGGTGCCAGCGTGTTGCTGGCCCGCGAAAACTTCGGCTGCGGCTCGAGCCGCGAGCATGCGCCGTGGGCCCTGGAAGAGTACGGGTTTCGCAGCATCATCGCGCCGAGCTATGCCGACATCTTCTTCAACAACAGCTTCAAGAACGGCTTGCTGCCGATCATCCTGAGCGACGCTGAAATCGACGAGTTGTTTGCGCAAGTGGAAGCCAATCCGGGTTACCAGTTGCAGATCGACTTGCAGGCCCAGACCGTGACCCGTCCTGACGGCAAGGTCCTGAGCTTTGAAATCGATGCTTTCCGCAAACACTGCCTGCTCAACGGTCTGGACGATATCGGTCTGACCTTGCAGGACGCTGATGCGATTGCCGCGTTCGAAGCCCGGCACCGCGCCAGCCAGCCGTGGTTGTTTCGCGACGCGTGATGTTTTGAGATGAGTGTTGAAAAGATCGCAGCCTTCGGCAGCTCCTACGCCGAATATGCGGCTCTGTAGGAGCTGCCGCAGGCTGCGATCGTTTGATCTTCCAATCCAGCGACAAAGGACCTCAATATGACCGGCACTGCCCAGCACAGCGACGTGGTACAAAAGCAATTCGGTGAACAGGCTGCCGCCTACCTGAGCAGCGCCGTGCACGCCCAGGGTACCGAATTCGCGCTGTTACAGGCCGAACTGGCGGGGCGCGGTGATGCGCGGGTGCTGGACCTGGGTTGCGGCGCCGGTCACGTGAGCTTTCATGTGGCTTCACTGGTGAAAGAAGTGGTCGCTTATGACTTGTCGCAGCAGATGCTCGACGTGAAGGGAAAACCCGTGCCTGCCCCGTCCAGCGGCCTGGTTGAGGCGGAGCGGGCCGTGCTGCACTCTCGCGGTTTGTTGAACTCACAGGGAAAGATCACGCCGTGGGTCCTCGCCAACGACACCGTCAATACACCCGAGAAGCTTTTGACGCCGGAAC
>CAYNGZ010000189.1:0-10370 GCA_964396695.1 uncultured Pseudomonas sp. | reverse complement strand
AGAAAAGAGCGGCATAGTTAGACGGTTGACGCGACAACTACCTTGAAAAACGCCGCCTTGCCCGACTGAACGGTATCCAAGGGACCCGCCAACCGCGCAAACGCCGGCATCGGCAGCAGCATCGACAAACACAGCAGTAGCAAAACCTGGAGTCGCGTCATCCGTTCTCCGGAAAGAATACTGTCCAACGTCTCGATATTTCGAGCCGTGGGTCGACAGAAACAGAGCGCCTGGAGCGCTGGCAGAGTGCGAAAGACTGGAACAGCGACGGCCAACTGGCCCGTCAAAGTTATCTTCCGGCATCAAAAGACAGCTTTAACTCTTTGTAGTTCTTGGTTTTTCTTATAATTCTACAGCTCTGGTATGCTTTCCGGCCAAAGGCCAGGATCACACCATGCAACTCATCGACATCGGCGTCAACCTGACCAACCCCAGTTTCGCCGACAAACACCAGGCGGTACTCGACCGCGCCTATGCCGCTGGCGTCTGCCAATTGGTGCTCACCGGCACCAGCGTCGAGGGCAGCGAACAGGCCCTGGAACTGTGCCAGCGACTGGACGAAACCGGGCGGCGACTGTTCTCCACCGCCGGTATTCACCCGCATTCGGCCAGCGACTGGAATGCCGACAGCGCTCAGCGTTTGCGCAGCCTGCTCAAAGAGCCAAACGTGCGGGCGGTCGGCGAATGCGGACTGGATTTCAATCGTGACTTCTCGCCACGTCCGCAACAGGAAAAAGTCCTCGAAGAGCACCTGGCAATGGCGGTCGAGTTGCAATTGCCGGTGTTCCTCCATGAACGCGACGCCAGTCAGCGTCTGCTGGAAATCCTGCGTAAGTTCCGTGACCAATTGCCGGCCGCCGTGGTGCATTGCTTCACCGGCGAGCAGAGGGCGCTGTTCAGCTATCTGGACCTCGACCTGCATATCGGCATCACCGGCTGGATCTGTGACGAACGCCGCGGCACTCACCTGCACCCGCTGGTCCGCGAGATCCCGCGTGGGCGCTTGATGCTCGAAAGCGATGCGCCGTATCTGTTGCCCCGCAGCCTGCGCCCCAAGCCCAAGAACGGGCGCAATGAACCGGCATATCTGACCGAAGTACTGCGTGAAGTGGCACTGCATCGCGGCGAGAGCCTGGAAGACGTCGCGGCCCACAGCACCGCGTGTGCGCGAGCGTTTTTTGCGTTGCCAGACTTGGGGTGATTTGAGAAAAGATCGCAGCCTGCGGCAGCTCCTACAACGAACGTGACCACCCGTAGGAGCTGCCGAAGGCTGCGATCCTTTTACACGCCACAGCTCTCTTGATCCAAATCAAGAACCCTTATTCTGAATAGCGGCACAATGCTGGCACCTTGCCAAAACTGTTTCCGCTATCAGAGAAGACCTCCATGGGTGCCTGGCTTAGCAACATTTCGCTGAAATACAAATTCTGGGCGGTCAACGCGGTCGCCTTCGTCACTACCCTGTTGTTAGTGCTGTATGCCGTACAACTTGAACAACAAGCCCGCAGCCAGGCTTCACGGCTGTCGGCCGCGGCTCAAGCGCAGCTGATCAGCGCTTGGCCAGCCGACCAGACCTTGCCCAAAGCCGAACATTTGCTGAGCTTCAGCAAAGGCCGGGCTCCCATACTGAACGACCAGCCACTGCCCGAATTGAGCAACGCCAACGGCTGGGTCGACATCAATGACATGCCACTGTTTGGCGACAACCCGTTGATGGGCGCCGAGGTGGTATCGCGTGCGAACGGCGAACACATTGCTGTTCTAGCCTATGGCCCGAGTTTGAGCCAGGTGTTTGGCGAACGCTTCGCCAACTACGCGGCGGCCGTGTTCATCCTGATGCTGGCGATGCTTGGCGCCTCGCAACTGCTGATCCGCTTCCTGCTCAGTCAGCTCAACACGCTCAAGGACGTGATGCTCCACGTCGAGAAAACCGGTGACCTGTCGGCTCGCGTGCCACTGGCCTGCACCGACGAGGTGGGCCAGATGGCCAGCGCCTTCAATGCCATGCAAGCCGGCTATCAGCGCGTGGTCAACACCGTGGCCAATACTGCCCGCCAACTGGATGTCGGCGCGGCGCGTCTGGCCGCCAGCATGAACGACGTCCGCCACGGCATGCTCGGCCAGCAAAGCGAAACCGATCAGGCCGCCACCGCCATCAATGAGATGTCGGCGACGGTCCATCACATCGCTCAACATGCCGGCGCCACTCGCGACCTTTCACAAACCGCCGATACCCTTGCCGGCAGCGGTCAGGAAGTGGTCAGGCGGGTTCAAAAGTCCATCGCCGGGCTCTCCACCGGGGTGCAGCAGACCGCCGAGATGATTCAGCGCCTGGCCGAAGACAGTCAGAAAATCAACGGCGTGGTCAGCGTGATTCACAGCATCGCCGAGCAAACCAACCTGCTGGCCCTGAACGCTGCCATCGAAGCCGCACGCGCCGGGGAAATGGGTCGGGGCTTTGCGGTGGTCGCCGACGAGGTACGTAATCTAGCCAAACGTGTGCAGACCTCGACTGACGAAATCACCAGCATGATCTCGGCGCTCCAGGCCGGTACACGGGATGCCGTGGACTTCATGCAAGAAAGCTCGTTCAAGGCCGACGACTGCGTGCAGCAGGCTCAAGAAGCGGGCGCCGCGCTGGCAGAGATCACCGGTGCAGTGGCGCAGATGCGAGAAAGCAACACGCAGATTGCCGTGGCGGCGCAACAGCAGAGCCAGGTGGCGGAAGAGATGAACCGTGCGGTGGTGAGCATTCGTGACGTCACCGTGAATACCGTGCAACAGACCGTGGATTCAGCCACCACCAGCAATGAGCTGGCGACGCTGGCTGGAGAGTTGAGCAAGGCCATAGGGCAGTTGAAGCTCTAGGATCAAGAGATCGCAGCCTGCGGCAGCTCTTATGGAACAAAAAATAACTTATTGATTTATATATTATTTTTAAGGGCTGGCTTGCCAGCCCTGGCCCATGTTCCTTGCGCGACAGCGCGGCCTCGAAGAGGGGGCGGCCCCTCCTACGGAAGGACGCGATCGGCGCAGGCTGCGATCTTTTTGCCCAACCCACCTATCGCGCCGATAGCCAACCTTGATTCGCCGACGACTGCCGCCCCACCTATCCTTCAATCATGTGTTCAACACGGATCGAGGATTACCAACATGGGCAAACGTCACCCCAACCTTCCCGCCTGGCAATGGCGCGCTTACCCGCAAAACCACCAGCACCCGACCAATCTGGTGTTGCACCTGATTGCCGTGCCGCTGTTCATCGTGGCGTTTCTGTTACTCGTTTCCGGGGTGTTCGGCCTGAGTTTTCTGAACGTGGCCATCGGCGTCGTGGGCCTGCTCGCCGCGCTCGCTCTGCAGCGCCACGGTCACAGCCTGGAGGCGCAAGCGGCCGAGCCGTTCAGTGATCGCAAAGATGCCGTGTCGCGCTTGCTGGTCGAACAATTCCTGACGTTCCCGCGCTTTTTCCTCAGCGGTGGCTGGTGGCGCGCCTGGCGCAAACGCCACCACCGCTAAGGGCTTCACGCGAAAATAGTCACCGTCTGCCGACTCAGCGCAATCAACTGCCCTTCAGCACTCCACAACGCGGCGGCGGCGTGACCGTAACCGTCGCGGGCATGTTCGATTTCCACGAGATATTTGCACCAGTCCAGCGTGCTCAATGCCTGCAACGGCTGAACGAATTCGATGGTCCAGGTCAGGGTGCTGCCCGCTGCCGGTTTCTTCAGGTGTGGCAACAATGCCGGCGGCCAGGCATCCACCAGCGCCAGAATATGTGCCTCGGTGACCGGCTCTTCCTTGACATCGCCACGCAAGCGAACCCAGCCGCCCATCTCCCGGGATTTGTTACCGGTGAACGGCAATCCGCCGACACTCCAGCGCATCGCCAGGTGCCGCATGAATTCGGGGGTCACGCCTTTGATGTAAGGCAGTTCCTGGCAATCGTCCCAATGTTTCATCTCGGGTGCGGGTGCGGCCAGCACCTCGACTTCGGAAGGACGGGAAGCGCCAAAGCTGCCTTGAACCAGAGTCACCACCTGATCGTTCTGCAGAACTCGCCCCAGCACCTGACTGACCGCTTTGCCTTCACGCAACACGTCCACTTCAAAGCCGACAGATACGCCGGGTTCGACCGGGCCGACAAACGTGATTGCCAACGAACGCACCGGGCGATCCGCCGAGACTTTCGCGCGCATGGCTTCGTACTGCAGAGCGGCTACCAGACCGCCGAAACTGGCGCGACCTTGCGCCCACTCCGCCGGAATAGACAGCTCTTGCGGCGAGCGGCGCACGGCGTCGAGCAAATCGGAAAAGCGCATGGAAACCTCAAGGCAGAGAAAAGACCGAAGGATCTTAACCAGCCAGCGGCGCCTGTACAGCGCCTATTCCGGCCAAAGAGGCTGACAGATAAGCCGGATATTCTGATAGCGCGGGGGAGTTCAGGGTTTGAAACACGCACGGCTGAGTTTTTCGAGAACGCGGTCGGCCCGGACTTCAGCCTTGGCCATGGTGGCCTGCCAGACCGCCACGCAAGGCAGCAAATCGGGCTCGTGCTCGGCACGGGCCAGCCATTGCCAGCAATCGTGCCAGTCGCCGAGGGCTTCTTGTGCAGACTTGAGGCGTGGCATGGCCGCTTCGGGCAAACGATCCAGTTCGGGGTAGGCTTCGATCGCATAGCGCACGCGTTTGATCAACAGCCGCAGGCGATGCCGGTCATGCGCGGGATCGTGCAACGCCACATCCAGCGCTTTCCATTGCCTGGCCAGGCGTTTCTCGATGCGCGTACGCAGTCCCTTGAGCAAGCCTTGATGCAGGGAAGCACGCAGGAAGCGCGGATACGCATCGAGGATCATCAACAACTGAGCCAGTTCCGGGCTGTCGGCCACGGTCGGATAGGCTTGTGCCATTTGCACCATCCGACGCTTGGCGGCGTCCGTTTGACCGTGCGCCAGCAAGTACGCCGCCAATACCTCACGGTCGCGTAGCGGCGTTGTCAGGCTACCGACGCCCGCCGCTGCCGCCTCAAGCTGCTCGACACCGGGCAAACCGCGCAATGGCCGCAACAGGCTGCGCAGACGGCGAACCGTCGTGCGCAAGTCATGCAGCGCTTCGGCGTCGGTACTGGCACTCAGGCGCGCCTGACAGGCCAGCAAACGCACCTCCAGCCCCAACACCCGAGCCACCAACCGATCCACCAACCCAGACATCGCTTTCCTCCAAAGTGACCAGCACCCATCAGATCGCAAGCTCAGGACCATGCTAGCCGTAAAACCTGGAACCTGCATTGCGCCAGATCATGGCCGGTTCAACGCCCGGCGCGGGATTCGCGAATATAGAAGCGTGCTTTCTCGGCTTTTTTGGTGCAGCCCTCATAAGCCTCGAACTGCTGCTGGGTCTTGGCCCCGGTCAGCAGCGAAAGCGCCTTGGAGTAACTCACGGTGCCGGCAAAACCTTCAGCCTTGGCAATGTCCAGCTCCTGCCAGGCGGCGTCCAGTTGACTACCGCAACTGTCACGGTAAGCGGATTTTCCTGCGCAACCGGCAAGCGCCAACGCGATCAATGGCAGACAGATCCAGGCTTTCATCAATGATTCCTCGAGGTATAAAAAACAATCGTGCAGGGTAAGACGGCCAATGCCACAAAAAGTGCCTTGGCCCACCCATGGAAACTATAGCGCCCGAGAGAATACCCATGTGCCGCCATTGAATGTCGAAAAAACGACACGCATGGATCGCTCCCGATTCAGCATGATTGAAGCACACCCCTCATTGGGTGCATTGTTGAAGCCTGTTTCACGAAGGGACGAGTCATGAAAAAACGTGTCTCATTAGTGCTGGGCTCGGGCGGAGCCCGCGGCTATGCCCATATCGGGGTCATCGAAGAAATCGAAAGACGCGGTTATGACATCGCCTGTATCGCCGGTTGCTCAATGGGGGCCGTGGTCGGCGGCATCTACGCCGCCGGCAAGCTCAACGACTACCGCGACTGGATCGAGAGCCTGGACTACCTCGACGTACTGCGCCTGGTGGACGTGAGCTTTCGTCTCGGGGCGATACGCGGCGAGAAAGTCTTCGGGCAGATCCGCAAGATCGTCGGCGAGATCAACATCGAAGACCTGCGAATCCCCTACACTGCCGTGGCTACCGACCTGACCAACCAGCAGGAAATCTGGTTTCAGGAAGGCTGCCTGCACCAGGCGATGCGCGCCTCGGCGGCGATTCCAAGCCTGTTCACCCCGGTGATGCAAGGCAATCGCATGCTGGTCGATGGCGGCTTGCTCAATCCTCTGCCGATTGTTCCGGTGGTCTCGAGCCATTGTGACCTGATCATCGCGGTCAACCTCAACTCGACCAACCAGAGGCACTATCAGCTGCCGGTGATCCAGCGCCCTGCAGCGTTCAAAACCCGCTTCGACAGCCTGATCAACTCCCTCGGCTCGCGTCTGCCGTTCCGCCGCAAACAGGCTGAACAATTGCTGCTTCTGGAACAGGAAGCGCTGCGCAGTGAAGCCGCCGACATCAACCCCTGGATCGAATCCGTCGAACCCCGGGCGCAACAACCTGCCGCTGCACCCGAAACCGACGGTGCGCCGAAATCCGCCACCGGCTCATTCATCATCGACAACGTCGGCCCAGCCTCTTTACTGGACTTGATCAACCAGAGTTTCGAGGTGATGCAAACATCACTGGCCCAGTACAAGATCGCCGGTTATCCACCGGACATTCTGATCAACGTACCGAAACGGGTGTGCCGGTTTTTCGAGTTCTACAAGGCGCCGGAGCTGATCGCGCTGGGACGGGAGATCGCCCGGGATACGCTGGATCGGTATGAGAGCGAGCGGGAATGAGGGGTTCTCGTTCCCACGCTCTGCGCTCTGCGTGGGAACGATCAGGCATCAAGCAACCGATACCCGACCCCCGCCTCCGTCAGGATGAACCTCGGCCGGGTCGGATCATCCGCCAGTTTCTGGCGCAGGTGCCCGACCACAATTCGCAGGTAGTGGCTGTCTTCGGTGTGGGTCGGGCCCCAGATATCCTTGAGCAATTGCTGTTGGGTGATAACCCGTCCGGCATGGCGCGCCAGTTGCGCCAGCACTGAATACTCCTTGCGGGTCAGCGCCACTTCGGCGCCGTCCAGCAACACCCGCCGGTACGCCAGATCGACCGTCAACGGGCCGAATGTGAGCGCGGCTTCCTGGGCCTCACCCGCCGGCGCCTGCCGCAGCAAGGCACGGATCCGCGCCAGAAACTCCTGAATGCCGAACGGCTTGGTCACGTAGTCGTTGGCACCACCATCCAGCGCTTCGACTTTCTGCCCTTCGCTGGCGCGTACCGACAACACCAGGACCGGCACCGTCGACCATTCACGAAATTCGCGCAGCACTTGCTGGCCATCCATGTCGGGCAGGCCGAGGTCGAGCACCAGCAAGTCCGGCTTGTTCAGCGCGGCCTGGGCCAGGCCTTCGGTGCCGGTGCCGGCTTCAAGCACTTTGTAGCCTTGGGAGGCCAGGCTGATGCGCAGGAATTTGCGGATCTGCGGTTCATCATCAATAACCAAAATGGTCGCGGTCTGGCTCATGGTTTCAAATCAGCAAAAAGAAGTGGCAAGAGAGTAGCGCAGGCTGCGTCAGGCTTCACTTTCAAACCCCGGTTGCTCCTGCAATGGCAAGTGAATAGTGATGCAGGTACCACGCCCGCCGATGCCATCAGCGACGCTGATCCGCCCGCCATGGGCGCCGACCATGCCCTGACAGATTGCCAGCCCCAGCCCAGTGCCCTGCCCGCCCCGGTCGCCACGGGCGGCGGTGTAGAACATGTCGAAGATCTTCGCGCGATCGTCTTCGGGAATGCCCGGCCCCTCATCACTCACCGAAAAAAACAGCTCGTTGTCCGTGGCTCCGGCAGTCAGTTGCAAGCGGCCATGGGCCGGCGAAAAGCGCGCGGCGTTTTCCAGCACATTCACCAGCGCCTGTTCGATCAACGCGGCGTGTACATAAAGCAGCGGCAATTCGCCCGGTACATCCGCGCTGACCTGCAACGATGCCAGCACCGCGCGCAAACGGTTGAGCGAACTGCCGACGATATCCGCCGGCGACACCCAATCGCGCGAAAGCTTCAGCGCACCGTGGCCCAGGCGCGTCATGTCCAGCAGGTTCTGGATGTAGCGGTCGAGCCGTTCAGCTTCATCACGAGTGCCTTCCAGCAACTCACGACGATCCTCCAGCGGGATCGCCTCGCCCAGCGCCAGCAAACTGTCGATGCTGCCGCGCATGGACGTCAGCGGCGTGCGCAAATCATGGGACACCGAAGCCAGCAAGGCACTGCGCAACTGTTCGGTTTCACCGTGCAGGCGCGCCGCCTCAAGATCGTCGGCCAACTGCGCCCGGGCCAGCGCCTGAGCCAGTGGCTGACTTAACGCGGTCAACAATCGCCGACGCTGACCACTGAGCTGCTGACCTTCTTTCGGGCAAACGCCCAGCAAGCCCAGCGGCCCGTCATCGACTGACAACGGCCACCACCACCAACGACCGAACGGTAAGGTGCCGGTGCCCATGCCGGCCGGTTGATCATGCTGCCAGGCCCAGTCGGCGGCAGCGCGTTCGGCTTCGGAAAACTGCAGCGGACCACCGGTTTCGACCTTCCAGCCACCCTGCCCGTCACGGTTAACCAGACACAATTGCAGATCGCTCCAGCCGACCAGATGTGCAGTTGCCGCGCTGATCACCGCTTGCCGGTCGGTGGCGGCGGTGAGCTTGCGCGACAGGTCGAGCAATTCGCTGGTCTCTTGCTGAGTGTCGCGCAAAGCTTCCAACTGTCGCCGCTGGCGCGCCGCGAGGTTACCGGTGAGCGCTGCCATCAACAGGAAAAACAGCAACGTCAGCACGTCTTCTTCACGCTGAATGGCAAAAGAAAAGGTCGGCGGGATAAACAGAAAATCGTAAGTCAGGAACGACAACGCGGCACACGCCAATGCCGGCCCCAGGCTGCTGCGTACCGCCACCAGCAACACCGCTGCGAGGAACACCAGCGAGATGTTCGGCAGCGGCAGGATACTCGAGACCGCCCAGGCCAAACCGCTGGCCAACAACGTCGCCAATAACGCCAGCACATAGTCGAACCAGACCAACGAATGCACCAAACGCTGGCGCGGTGGATGCTGTTGTTCATCGCTGTCGAGGACGTTGATTTCCAGGCCTCGGGCATTGCGCAACAAGCGTGAGGCCAACCCGCCGCCGAACAGTCGACGACGCCAACGCTGACGCGACTGACCGACCAGCAGCAGGCTGGCACGCCGTTCGGTGGCATGTTGAATCAGGGTCTTCGCCACTTCGCCAGCGCGCAGCAGCACCACTTCGCCGCCCAGCCGTTCAGCCAATTGCTGAGCACTTTGCAGGCGCAAACGCGATTGCTCGTCGCGCACGCTGCCGTTGTCCACATGCACCAGACTCCACGGCAAATGCCGACGCTGCGCGACCCGACTGGCATGACGCACCAGACGCTCGGCCTGGGCGTCGCCATCGACCCCCACCAGCAAGCGACCGCGCACGGCCGGCGCCGCCTGGCCCAATTTTCGATAACCACGACTCAGGTCATCGTCGACCTGTGCCGCCGCGGTTTGCATCGCCAGTTCGCGCAGTGCCGTGAGGTTGGTTTGGGTGAAGAACGCATCGATCGCTGCGCGCGCCTGCTCCGGCACATAAACCTTGCCATCTCGCAGTCGCTCGAGCAGCTCACGCGGCGGCAGGTCGATCAACAGCAGTTCGTAGGCTTCTTGCAGCACCCAGTCAGGCAGGGTTTCACGTACTTGTACGCCGGTGATCCCGCGCACCTGATCATTAAGACTTTCCAGATGCTGGACGTTCACCGTGGTGTACACGTCGATGCCCGCTGACAACAGCTCCTGAATATCCTGCCAGCGCTTGGCGTGGCGACTGCCGGGGGCGTTGCTGTGAGCCAGTTCGTCGACCAGCACCAGTTTCGGCTTGGCCTTGAGCAAACCGTCAAGGTCCATTTCCTCGAGCATCACGCCACGGTATTCCGAGCGCACCAACGGCAACTGCGGTAAACCGCCGAGCAGGGCTTCGGTTTCCGCCCGACCGTGGGTTTCCACCACCCCGGCCATGACTTTCACGCCCTGGCGCAGCTGAGTGTGGGCGGCTTGCAGCATGGCGTAGGTTTTACCGACGCCAGGCGCGGCGCCGAGAAAAACCTTCAACCGGCCACGACCATCGCGGGGTAAATCAGCTAACAGTGCGTCGGCGCGGCCGGAGTCGCTCATTGATTTCTCGCCTTTCAGATTCGGTTTCATTGTTGCGAAAAAGATCGCAGCCTGCGGCAGCTCTTATGGAACAAAAAATAACTTATTGATTT
>CAYNGZ010000188.1:0-10384 GCA_964396695.1 uncultured Pseudomonas sp. | reverse complement strand
TGAAGCGATGACAGCCTATGATGATGTCATTCACTCGATCCTGTTGGCGCAATTGGTGGCCAACAAAAAGACCGAGAAAAATGAAACGGACAACTGGTACGACGCTTATACGGGTGTGCTGGACGGTTTCTGGATGCGCAGCGTGAAGGCGCGGCTGGACTTCTCACTAGAGAAGAACAGGGGCGCCACTGCGCTTGAGTGGGCGCTTGCCGCGATGGCAAACGGTGACAGCAGCGAAGATCAGGCGTTTGCCGCTTTTCTGGCGTACACGGCTCATTTGTCATACTCCGCGCCGGCAGTCAATACGGTGCACAGTCAGGTGCAAGGACCGTGCGAAGAGGAGGGGGCACCGTTCAAGACTGTGCGTTTGCTTGCGGTTCTGGCGCACAGTCCGACCTCGATCACGAGTGTGCACCTCGATTTCAAGACACGGCAGGCTCTGAACCCCAATCCATGGTCACAGCGCTTTCGGGCCGACGATGTGCACGGCCAGGTTTCGGTGCGTTTTGCCCGGGCCCATCTCTCTGAAGTGCTCTATGCACTGTCCCGCGAGGCGATCGTCCTGAAACTCAAGGACAGACTTAGTGGCAACGTTGCGACGCTCGTCGAGACCGACACTATCTCGCTGCCGGAGCGTGAGTCATGACACAGCCCATTCCACAGGCCGCGGTGGTGGGAGGTAGCGTGGTGGCATTCGCCGGCGACCTGCCTGAGTCCCATCGGGAAGATATTTACCTGAGCACAACGTACGCGCAGCGAGCCACGCGCGCGGCAGTCAGAGACGGTTTGTCGGGCGACTGGTTTGAGTACTATCGCAATACGCTCAAGTTCATTGGTTGGGATGTGCCAAAGCCTGAGGTGCTGTTGCCCGATCCGGGGGATCTGATGGGCAGTCGGGCGTTGCAACTCATTTCAACGCAACTGGGTCTGGCCCACGTTGACCCGCTGCGGCGTGCGTTGACGGCTTTGGAGCGCAATGCGCTTGCGCTCAATGTGTTCGAGTCGACAAGCCTTTCACAGGATGCAGGATGCTTTCAGATGATCCCTTGCGTGCTGAAAGCCCCGAACAGGGTCGAAATGGGGCTCTACCATCGGCAGTTCAAGGTTGACCGCAGCGTCTCGCGTTTTCTCTTCGTTGACTACGAGGAACTGGTGCACGACAGTACCGAGCAGATCGCAGTGATTACCTTCAATACGCTTCACTACGCGCAATTTCGGGACAAGGTCAAAAAGTCGGTGTTATCTCAATCGCTCAAAGACTTGAGCGCTCTGGAAATCTGAGGGCCGGCGATTAATCAGAATGTTGAGGCCGTGCGGTTCTGCTGCTCGCGCTGGGCGACCCAATGCTCGATCAGTTCACGCAGTTGTGACAACTCGACCGGCTTGGCCATGTGCCCATCCATGCCCGCCTGCCGCGCACGTTCCTTGTGTTCGGCCAGGATATGGGCGGTAAGCGCCACCACGGGTGTGCGGATTCGCTGATTACCGACTTCCCAGGCACGCAGTTGCTGGGTGGCGGAGAAGCCGTCGAGGATCGGCATTTCGCAGTCCATCAACACCAGGTCGTAGCGCTGGGCCTTCATCGCTTTCAAGGCCTCTTCGCCGTTGCTGGCAGTGTCCGGTTGCAGGTTGAGCTTGCCGAGCATGCCGCGAATGACTTTGGTTGAAATGCTGTTGTCTTCGGCCACCAGAATGCGGAAATCACTCGGCACCTTGATCGCGGCAGGCACGCCGGTTGGCAGTTGCTGCGAGACGGCCAGGCCTTTACTGCGTTGGCTCAGTTCATCCGCCAGCGTGGTTTTAAGGGTATAGCCGGCCACGGGTTTGGCCAGAATGCGTTTGACCCCGGCGTTGCGCGCAATGACCTTGCTCGGTGCGTTGCTGATGCCGGTGAGCATGATCAGCAGAATGTCGTGGTTCAGGCTCGGGTCTTCCTTGATCTTCGCCGCCAGTTGCATGCCGGTCATGCCAGGCATGTTCTGGTCGAGCAGGACCACGTCGAAATAGTCACGCAGGTGCGCCTTGGTACGCAGCAGGGCCAGGGCTTCCTTGCCAGACGGTACGGCGCTGACGTTCAGGCCCCAGGCACTGCATTGTTGCACCAGGACCTTGCGGCAGGTGTCGTTGTCATCCACCACCAGCACCCGTGCACCTTGCAGCGGACTGTCGAGATCGGAGGTCGGATGTTCGAGGCGCTCTGGGTCCAGCGGCAAGGTCAGCCACAACGTGGTGCCCTGGTTGCTGCCGCTCTTGATGCCGAACTCGCCGTGCATCAGCACAATCAGCTGGCGGGCGATCACCAACCCCAGATTGCCACCCAGCCGTGTGGCGGAAAGGAAGTTCTTGCTGTGCAGTTCGGCGTGCAGCAAGGCTTCCCGTTCTTCGGCATCCATGGGCTGCCCGCTGTCTTGCACGGCGATGCGCAGACGCGGTTTGTGGCTGCGTTCGTCGAGGGCGACGACGATCAGGATCTCGCCTTCGTCGGTTTTCTTCAGGGCATTTTCCAGCAGGCTCAGCAGCGTCTGGCGCAGACGCGTCGGGTCACCGCTGATGACCCGGGGGACTTGTGGCTGGATAAAGCTGATCAGCTCGACGTTCTGTTGTTCGGCCTTGGCGCGGAAGATGCTCAGGCAGTCTTCGATCAGGGCGTTGAGGTCGAACTGTACGTCGTCGAGCTCGATTTGCCCGGATTCGAGCTTGGAGATGTCGAGGATTTCATTGATCAACGTCAGCAGTTCGTTACCGGCGCTGTGGATGGTTTGCACATAATCGCGCTGCTTGACCGACAGCGGCGTACCCAGCAGCAACTCGGTCATCCCGAGTACGCCATTCATCGGCGTGCGGATCTCGTGGCTGATTTTTGCCAGGAATTCGGCTTTGGCATTGATCTCGGCATTACTCGCTGCCAGGTCGCGGCTGACGCTGAAACGGTCCTCGGTGATGCGGCGCTGGCGCTCGCTCAGGGCGACACTCATCAGCACGCCGCTGATGCAGATGAAGGCCATCAAGGTCATGATCAGGCCCTGCGGTGCAACCAGGGTCAGTCCCAGCAGGGCGGGCAGGATGATCAGGGTGCCAACGTTGAACACCACCATCGCCGCCACGAACAGGCGTGCTGGCCGGTAACCTCGTTGCCAGTGGTAGGCGCTGACGAAGAGCATGCTCAGGCCCGCGAGGGCCACCAGCGCATAGGTGATGATGTTCAGCGGCAGGGTGTCGACGAACAGCAACACCAGGCTGCACAGGACAATGAACAGGATGTCTCCCAGCAGCAGCCTGTTCAGCGGGTGCGGGCCAAGCGGGGCGAAGAAACGGTAGGCGAACATCAGGCCACAAGGGGCCGTCAGCAGCAGCGCCAGGTAGGCGCCGGGGGTTTGCACGGCATGCCAGTCGGGCAGCCATGGGCCGGCCAGGTTCAGCAACAGCACGAGGCTGAGCAACAACAGTCCCTCGCACGCCGCCAGCCAGAGACAGCTGCGCGAGCGGGAATAGCTGTAGCGCGTGAGGTTATACAGGATCAGCATCGCGATGCAGCCAAAAAACAGGCCGTAGATCAGCGTCTGGTTCTGGTTCGCCGCCACCATCACCGCTGATTGCAGGGTGATATAGGGCCGCAACTCG
Organism: uncultured Pseudomonas sp.; assembly: GCA_964396695.1. Taxonomy (GTDB): domain Bacteria; phylum Pseudomonadota; class Gammaproteobacteria; order Pseudomonadales; family Pseudomonadaceae; genus Aquipseudomonas. Next base: position 6,763 of record CAYNGZ010000188.1, on the reverse strand, counting down.
TGCTCGGAAACCAGTCGCAGATAAACGTCGAGGGGCTTGTCGCTTTGTGGCAGCGGTAACATGAAGTCGCTGCTGGGGAGCGGGCGTTCGATCTGAGGCTGTTCATTGCCGCTGGTCAATTGCTCGATCAGCTTGTCACCGTCCAGAACATAGAGGTTCAGGTGCAACAAGTCAGGGGCGAAGATGCGCAGCAGTTGTTCGTGTTTGCCGGGATTGAGTTTGAAACGCAGCCACAACGCGCCACTGGGCTCGGCGGCGGTGATCTGGTCGAGTTCAATCGGGCTGAACTGGTTGGTGTAGCGAGCCGAGCGGATGTCGCCCAGTTGCAGGTCTGCCTGTTCGTCGAGCAATACCGCCCAGCCACTGCCTTGCGCGGCCTGGGCCGGGAGCATGCAGAGCAGGGTCAGCAGAGTGACGGTAAAGCCTATGGCAATCCTGAGCCAGCGCACGGCGAAATCCCTTCGTAGATTGATGCCAGATTATAACTATGCGCGGCGCCGGAATAGTACGGCAAGGGCCACAGGCCCCTGCCTAGCCGAATGGATAGCTTATTCCTGATTTTCGCCACGCTCGCGGGCAATGGCGCGGTAGCCAATGTCCTTGCGGTAGAAACAGCCTTCCCAGTTGATGTTTGCGGCCAGTGTGTAAGCCTGCTGCTGGGCGGCATCGACGCTTGCACCCATGGCGGTGGCACAGAGCACCCGACCACCGGCTGTCACAACCTTACCGTCCTTGAGTGCGGTACCGGCGTGGAAGACTTTGCCGTCCAGCGCAGCGGCGGCATCCAGACCTTCGATAGCAGCGCCCTTGGCGTAATCGCCCGGGTAACCGCCAGCCGCCAGCACGACACCGACGCTCGGGCGTGGATCCCATTGCGCTTCGACCTTGTCCAGCGCTTGTGCCAGCGCGGCTTCGACCAGCAATACCAGGCTCGATTGCAGACGCAGCATCACCGGTTGGGTCTCGGGGTCGCCGAAACGGCAGTTGAACTCGATGACTTTCGGGTTGCCGGCTTTGTCGATCATCAGGCCTGCGTAGAGGAAACCGGTGTAGACGTTGCCTTCTTCGGCCATGCCGCGCACGGTTGGCCAGATCACCTGGTCCATGACGCGCTGGTGAACGTCGCTGGTGACCACCGGGGCAGGGGAGTAGGCGCCCATGCCGCCCGTGTTCGGGCCAGTGTCGGCGTCACCGACGCGTTTGTGGTCCTGACTGGTGGCCATCGGCAGAACGTTCTTGCCGTCGACCATGACGATGAAGCTGGCTTCTTCGCCGTCGAGGAACTCTTCGATCACCACGCGCGAACCGGCGTCGCCGAATGCGTTGCCGGCCAGCATGTCGCGTACGGCGCCTTCGGCTTCGGTCAGGGTCATGGCGACGATCACGCCTTTACCGGCCGCCAGGCCGTCAGCCTTGATCACGATCGGTGCACCTTTTTCACGCAGATAAGCCAGGGCCGGCTCGATCTCGGTGAAGTTCTGGTAGTCGGCCGTCGGGATCTTGTGGCGAGCCAGGAAGTCCTTGGTGAATGCCTTGGAACCTTCCAGCTGAGCGGCGCCAGCGGTTGGGCCGAAGCAGTCCAGGCCGCGTTTGCGGAACAGGTCGACCACGCCTGCGACCAGCGGGACTTCCGGACCGACGATGGTCAGGGAGACGTTCTTCTCGGCAAAATCGGCCAGTTGCTCAAGGGCCAACACGTCGATAGCGACGTTCTCGCACTTGGCTTCAATGGCTGTGCCGGCGTTGCCCGGAGCAACGAAGACTTTTTGCACGCGCGAATCCTGAGCCACTTTCCAGGCCAGGGCGTGTTCACGGCCACCGCTGCCAATGATCAAAACATTCATTTCAAAAACCTCGGATGACGCTAATTCTGTTTTAGAACCTAAAGCGCTTTACGCCGTAGGAGGTTGCAATGACGTCGGTAGATGCAAGACGGAGCCCACCTCGATGAGCGGAGTTGCCTCTAGGCAATGAGCATCATCGAGGTGGGCTCCAACGCAGCAGATGCCGGCGTCAGTGCGACCGTTGTCGTATTAGTGACGGAAGTGGCGCATGCCGGTGAATACCATGGCAATGCCGGCTTCGTCGGCTGCCGCAATCACTTCGTTGTCACGCATCGAGCCGCCTGGTTGAATCACGGCGGTGATGCCGACCTTGGCTGCGTTGTCGATGCCGTCGCGGAACGGGAAGAACGCGTCCGAGGCCATGACCGCGCCCTGCACTTGCAGGCCGGCGTGTTCAGCTTTGATGGCGGCGATGCGCGCAGAGTTCACGCGGCTCATCTGGCCAGCGCCGACACCGATGGTCTGACGGTTCTTGGCGTAGACAATGGCGTTGGATTTGACGTATTTGGCGACTTTCCAGGCGAAGATCAGGTCGTTGATCTCTTGCTCGGTCGGTGCGCGCTGGGTCACCACTTTCAGGTCTTCGCTGCCGATCATGCCGATGTCGCGGCTCTGCACCAGCAAACCGCCGTTGACGCGTTTGTAGTCCCAGGCAGCCGCACGATCAGCCGACCATTGGCCGCAGGCCAGCAGGCGAACGTTGGCCTTGGCGGCGACAATAGCGCGGGCTTCTTCGCTGACCGATGGGGCAATAATCACTTCGACGAACTGACGCTCGACGATGGCTTTGGCGGTTTCAGCGTCCAGCTCGCGGTTGAACGCGATGATGCCGCCGAAGGCCGATTCGGAGTCGGTGGCGTAAGCCAGTTCGTACGCCTGGCGGATACCGCCTTCGGCGTCCGGGCTCACGGCAACGCCGCACGGGTTGGCGTGCTTGACGATCACGCAGGCCGGTTTGACGAAGCTCTTCACGCATTCCAGCGCAGCGTCGGTGTCGGCCACGTTGTTGTACGACAGCTCCTTGCCTTGCAGCTGGGTCGCGGTGGCGATGCCGACGTCGCTTGGTTTGGCTTCAACGTAGAACGCCGCGCTCTGGTGCGGGTTCTCGCCGTAGCGCATTTCCTGAGCCTTGATGAACTGGCTGTTGAAGGTGCGCGGGAATTCGCTGCGACCTTCTGTGCTGAGGGTTTCAGCAGCCTGGTTCACGGTGCCCATGTAGTTGGCGATCATGCCGTCGTAGGCGGCGGTGTGTTCGAAGGCCTTGAGCATCAGGTCGAAACGCTGCGCGTAGGTCAGGCCGCCGGCCTTGAGGTTTTCCAGTACGTTGGCGTAATCGCTGGCGTTCACCACGATGGCCACGTCTTTGTGGTTCTTGGCGGCCGAGCGGACCATGGTCGGGCCGCCGATATCGATGTTCTCGATGGCGGTCGGCAGGTCGCAACCTGGCTTGCTGATGGTGGCTTCGAATGGATAGAGGTTGACTGCAACCAGGTCGATCGGCTTGATGCCGTGCTCGTTCATGATGGCGTCGTCGATGCCGCGACGACCCAGGATCCCGCCGTGGATTTTCGGGTGCAGGGTTTTCACCCGACCGTCCATCATTTCTGCGAAACCGGTGTAATCCGCGACTTCCACAGCGGCTACGCCATTGTCCCGCAGCAACTTGAACGTCCCGCCGGTGGAGAGGATCTCAACGCCGAGCGCTTCGAGTTCCCTGGCGAATTCGAGGATCCCGGTCTTGTCGGAAACGCTGATCAAGGCGCGGCGGATCGGCAGGCGGGTAGTCTGGTCGGTCATCTCAATTTCCATCAAAAGCAAAGGAAGTCAGCAAAAAAGGCGACCGGTTTTACGCGGACGCCTTTCTGGTTTGATTGAATGCTTACAACAAATCGTACTGCTTGAGTTTCTTGCGCAAGGTGCCGCGGTTCAGTCCCAGCAGCTCACTGGCCTTGGTCTGATTGCCCTTGACGTAGTTCATCACGCTTTCGAGCAGGGGAGCCTCGACTTCGGAGAGCACCAGGTTGTACACATCCGTGACGGCAGCGCCTTCAAGGTGGGCGAAATAATTGTGCAGCGCCTTCTCGACACTCCCGCGAAGGGTCTGGCCCTCTTCGCTCGGCGTATTGAGGTGCTGTTTCAAATTCACGTTGTCGCTCACGGGTGTTGTTCCACTCACTAAAGTCTCGGTCATCATCGTCATGCGGCCACCTCTGCTGCGTCCCCTGTCAGGCTCTTGTAACGTTCGGCGAAGAACTCCCGAACGTCGGCGCATTGTGCTTGCGTACCATCCAAACGATTGAAGTGGGCGCGAAACTCCCTGGCGCCCGGCAGGGTTGCGAGATACCAGCCGACATGCTTGCGGGCGATGCGTACGCCCATGACATCTCCATAGAAGGCATGGAGCGCGGCCAGATGCTCAAGCAGAATACGTTCCACCTCGATCAATTCCGGTGCCGGGAGTTTTTCGCCGGTACGCAGATAATGCTCGATTTCACGAAAAATCCATGGCCGCCCCTGGGCAGCCCGGCCTATCAGCAGGCCATCGGCACCGGTCGCGTCAAGCACGTGCCGGGCCTTCTCGGGCGAGTCGATATCGCCATTGGCGAAGACCGGAATCGACACCGCCTGCTTGATCGCGGCAATGGTGTCGTACTCGGCTTCACCGGTATACAGATCGGCACGGGTCCGGCCATGCACCGCCAGCGCCGTAATACCTGCCTGTTCGGCGATCTTCGCCACCGTCAGGCCATTCTTGTTCGCCCGGTCCCAGCCCGTGCGGATTTTCAGGGTGACCGGCACATCAACCGCCGCCACGACGGCGTGTAGGATCTCGGTCACCAGGTCTTCATCTTTCAGTAACGCGGAGCCGGCGGCCTTGTTGCAGACCTTCTTGGCCGGGCAGCCCATGTTGATATCAATAATCTGCGCGCCCAGCTCGACGTTGGCCCGGGCCGCCTCCGCCAGCATCTGTGCATCCCCACCGGCGATCTGTACCGAGCGGGGCTCGGGATCACCTTCGTGGACCATGCGCAGACGCGATTTGCGGGTGTTCCACAAACTCATGTCGCTGGTGACCATTTCCGAGACTACAAGCCCTGCGCCCAGTCGTTTGCACAGCTGACGAAAGGGCTGGTCGGTGACGCCCGCCATCGGGGCGAGAATCAAGCCGTTGTGCAATGTATATGGGCCGATGCGTACCGCCGACATAGGACTTCCCTGTTGTGGGGTCGGATCATGAGAGTTCGAAAAAGGGTTGGCATGATACCCGCTCTCGATGACTGGATAAAGGCTGAACTGGATAAAATCTGAACAGTTGTTCCGTTATTGCCAGCAGTTTGGTTCGAGGCGCCGGGCGTCAGAAAGCTGCCGTCAATTGCGCGCTATCGAGCACCGAATAAAGCGACTCACTCGGGCGAGTGGAAGCTGAGGCTGTAATTCACGGCTTTGGGGCCGGGATCGAGGATGTCCAGGGCGATATGAATGGGGGTCTGTGGTGGCATTTCTGCGAGGTCCGCAAGGTCGCCATTGAGGTATTCGCCCGGTTTGAAGCGGCGGCTGGCGATCAGATGGCCGTTGAGGTCCGCGAAACGCAGCTCCAGCAACGGGAACGGCTGTGAGAACGGCGCGCGGTTATAGATGATCGCGTCGACCACCAGTGCGCCGCTGAAGTCCGGGTGGCTACGCACGATCAGATTGCTGCTTTTGATTTTCGCGATGTCGACCTTGGACGGCACGTTGCAGCCAATGTGTGGGCACAGTTGCTGGAACCACGGGCGGTATTGGTCCTGGCGGGCCAATTCGTCGAAGTGATAGGCGATGTACTGGCCGGCAAGGGCTGCGGCGCCCAGCAGCACCATCAGGCCCCAAAAGAACCGGCGCCCCCAGGGCGAGCGGCGTTTTTGCCAGTCGAGTTGCAGCGGGTCGTCGACCAGGTCCTGCAGCACCCCGTCATGCATGGCCGGCTCGTTGCGCATGCGCTTCTTGCGTACAGGCTCGGCCTCATGGGGTTCATCGTCGAGATCGTCGTCGGTCGCAGACAGGGGTTCGGGTGGTGCCGGATGCGCGAATTGGTTTTCCCGCCATCCCTGCCGGCGCCGGGTATGTCAGCGCTTTTTGGAACTGGATGGTTGGCCCACATCGGACCAAATACCTCGCTTTTCTCCCCGGGAGCCAGATTAGCGGCAAAGAGGCGGAGGCGATGGGCTTTGTCACGCGTGCGTTCCCGGCGGACAAGCTCGAAGAAGAGACCTACGGCTATGCCCGGCGCGTGGCGAAGGTCCCGGCTCAGAAGCTCCAGTTGGAAAAATTGGCCATTAACCGCGCTATGGACTTCCGCGGATTTCGCGCCTCCGTCCTCGCCGGCGCGGAATACGACGCGCTGTTCCATTTTGGACCAGGCAACGAGGAGATCAAGAAGGTCCGCGAGGAACGAGGTCTGCGCGGCGCCATTCAGTGGTACGAAGAGCAATAGAGCGGATTACCCAGCGTACCGCGTAATGAGTAATCCCGGTAAAGCGAAAACCACCAACGTCCTGGACTGTTCAGCGCCGTCTCAGGGCCCTTTCACAACCCAGCAGCTAAAGGCCGTGTTTGCTCCTCTATTGGGAGACCGCCTTGTGCAGGTGTGTGAGGTTTTCTCGGGAAACATCAACACCATCGTCAAAGTGAAGGTCGATGGCCGGTGCTATGGCCTGCGCGTGCGGACTCACGAACAGGTCTACCGCTACGAGCCGGATTTGATCAAAGAGGCGTTTGTCATCTGGCTGCTGGATCACACCGGGAACGCCACGGATGACGCAGATGTCGCAGCAGCGTTCTCGACTCTCCGCGCGACGCGATGTGGCGCAACGGCCAGCGCTGACGGAGTGTTGCCGGCAGTACTGTATTATGACTGGTCGAGACGCCGTCTTGCGTATCCC
>CAYNGZ010000187.1:0-10418 GCA_964396695.1 uncultured Pseudomonas sp. | reverse complement strand
TTCGCACAGGCGCTGGATGAATTGCAGGTCGGATTCGTCGTACTGCACGCAGTACACGCGCTCGGGGTAGATCGCGCCGAGCTGGAAACGGTACGCATCGGACAGAATGCCGCGGGCTTCGAGGACCTGGGCAATGATCTTCGGCACGCTCAGCTGCTGGAATATCTGCTGGTCATGGTTGTGCCGCAGGTAGTTGAGCTGCGGGGTCAGGCTGATGCTGTAACGCGTCAGGCTTTTGCCCGAATCGCCTTGAGCAATGCGGTAGACCAGGCCATGAATGATGCCTTCGCCGGTCGCGCCGAAGGTCAGGCAAGCGGGTTTGTGCAGCAGCTCTTCGAGCTTCAGGTCGGGACGGGAACTGACCAGTTCGATGTCAAAGCAGAACGGCTGATTGAGGGCTTCGCGGCCAACGAAACTGAGCACCTGAAGGTCCGTGGAAACCCCTTCGAGGGTGAGAGAAATATGGGTAGCGTTAGCATCCAGCATGCCTTTGATTCCGTCCTTTGAATAACCAGGGCGCGATGGTGCAGGATTAAACCCAGCGGTTCAAGGCGCAAATGGCCTGGCGATGGGCATCGGGGAACCCCCTATTTACACGGGTCAGGCCAATGAACGCGGCTGCTCGGTGAGCCATGCGGCGCTGTCAAGGCGCAATCGGCTGCAACCGTGGTCGCGAAATTGACAGTCATTTTCAGACTAAAGTCGTCTGTGTCAGCTGGCAGCCATCTGCCACCATTGGCAATCACCCCCGTAACTTTTCACTTCATTGCGGCGAACCCTTTCGCTGGATGAACGCTATTTGTGTTGGCTGATTGTCCTGTCGCAAAGATGCACTGTTGGAGCTTTTTTTCATGCGTCCCCCGTTTCCCCTCATCACGCCGTGCCCGGTTCTGGGCTTCGGCGCTTTACTGCTGTGCGCAGGTTTTACCGCGCAATCCCAGGCCAGCGGATTTCTCGAAGACAGCAGCGCCAAAGTCGAATCGCGCACGGTGTATTTCAACCGTGATTTTCGTGACGGGCACACCTCGAACGAGCAGGGTGCGTCGAAGCGTGACGAGTCGGCTCAGGGTTTTATTCTCAATCTGCAGTCAGGCTACACCGAAGGCACCGTAGGATTTGGCGTCGATGCGTTGGGCATGCTCGGGCTCAAGCTCGATTCCAGCCCCGACAGCAGCAACAGCGGTTTGTTGCCGTCCAACGGCGAGAACCCGCGCGGCTCGAAAGACCAATACGCCAAGCTGGGTTTGACGGCCAAAGTCCGCGTTTCGCAAAGCGTCTTGAAGTACGGTGCGCTGCTGCCGGACCTGCCGCTGCTCAAGTACAACGACGGCCGTCTGCTGCCGACCATGTTCAATGGCGCAATGCTCACGTCGAAAGAGTTCAAGGACCTGACCTTCACGGCCGCGCGTCTGGACAAGTACACCGCCCGGGACTCCACCGACGCCCAGGACATCCGCGTGCACTGCAAGAACAAGCGTTACGCCTGCAACGTCACGGCCGATCACTTCGATATGTATGGCATCGATTACAAGATCAACGAGCGCCTGACCGCTCAGTACCACTACGCCGAACTGGAAGACATCTACCGTCAGCACTTTATCGGTTTGCTGGCCAACCAGCCGGTAGGCTCGGGCCAGTTGAAGGCTGACCTGCGCGTACTTGATAGTGCCGACAGCGGTGCTGCTCGTGCCGGCTCTATTGAGAACCGTGCCTTGAGCGGCATGCTCGGCTACGCCATCGACGGTCACACGCTAAGCGCCGGCTGGCAGCGCATGATCGGCGACAACTCGATGCCGTACCTGGATGGCAGCAACCCGTACCTGGTCAACTATGTGCAGGTCAACGACTTCGCCGCGGCGCAGGAACGTTCCTGGCAGTTGCGTTACGACTACGACTTCAAGGCCATCGGCCTCAACGGCTTGAGCTTCCTGACCCGCTATGTGAATGGCGACCACATCAAGGTGCCGGGCAGCGAGCAGGAAGGCAAGGAATGGGAACGCGACAGCGAGCTCAAGTACGTGGTGCAGAGCGGGACGTTCAAGGATGTGAGCCTGCGTCTGCGCAACGCGACGTACCGGACCAACTACGAGCAGTTCGCCCGGGATGTGGATGAGACCCGGTTGATTGTAAGTTACAGCTTCTCGGTGTTGTGACCGTGAGATTGGCGGTTTGAAATAGACCGCCTTCGTGAGCAAGCCCGCTTGTATGTTTAGACTTGAAGGGGTGGGTGGGACTAAAAACCCGATTCTGACTCTAGCCAGTACAGACCGCGCACTTGTTCGTTCAATTCCGGCAGATGGGCCAGCGTGAGCTGACGATCAGCGCAGCCTTCACCGCGAAAGCTGTAATGCGGCGACCCGCCGGCAATCGCCTTGAAATTCACGGTTGAAGCCTGACCGCTGGCCTCGTTTTCGCTGAAGAAATCAAACAGCGCTTCGCCACACACCAGATACATAGTTGTTCGCTCTTTAAAGGGTTGCGGCCTGTTGTCGATAGCGTCCATAGGCCTGTTGGTAGGCCGCTACGTTCGCTGCAACGGGTTGGGTTTCGCTGCCGGGGTCGAGGTTGACACAGCGCTCGCACAACGCCAACAGACTTTGCCGAGTTCCGGTGCCAGCTTCGCACCACGCTGCGAGGATTTTCAACTGTTCGGGGTTAGCGCTTGGCTCGTCCCTTGATCATATTCGCCTCCCAGCAGTAGTCGATCAGCGAAGAGTCTCCGAAAAATCGACATTGATAATGCTGCATCTGGGTGCCCAGCCAGACGTTGGGCCGAACCACTCATTCAGTTCCGTGGTGATTCTTTTCACTCCGGCCAGCACCTCATAACTGGTTGCCGACAATGACCATGGCAGAGCACTCGATGGCGGGAATTGTAATGTACGTGCAATGTGCTGTTTCAGCTCCTTGGGAGAGGTAATGTCCGTGCCGCTCCAGTGGTGGCTGATACTGCCCCAATACAGCGGACTATTAAAATCAGGGTGGTATTTGGCTGCCAGCACGATTCGTTGCTTGTTGCTGATTTTTTTGAGGTCTCCAAGCGTAAGGTGTTTATTCTCCCGAGGGATAAGTCGCAACCCCAGTTCGTTCGTGATGACAGTGTTGAATGTCTTGTAGTCGAAGGCACCGTCATTCAATGCCTGCAATTCATGCATGTCCAGAATAATAAATTCATCGGGGTTTTCATTGAGGAAATAGTTCAGGCTTTTAATCAGCTCGCTTAACGAACGACCGGTAGCAGGACCGTGAAACGTATGGAACTTCTTGACGCCTATCCAGTGCTCATCGGAATGAAATCTCAGGTCGAGCGCTCGCACACCTTCGTTGAGTTGCTGGATGAACGGGCGGTCCTGACACACCACCCAGTTGGAAATGGCGGCGATATGAGGCGGATACGATACGTCACGGTCTATGCCGGAGTTGTGGGCGCCCGGCCAGACTATTTCACCGATGGACAGATGGTCAATGTAACGTGTTTCAGACATCCATTGTTTGTAGGGGTATGAATTTATCATGATGCAATTCCATTGCTTAGTATTAGATAGATAACAATCCTGATGACGTGTTGCGTGCGTCGAGCGCCCGTCGGCATCGGTGAGTTATATGTAATTCAATGGGAGATTCAATTGCAAGATGGCAAAGGTATCCAGGTAATTAAATGCCCGGGCGTTTATTTTCGCCCAGATAGAGAAATCAATTCTCAGCAAGAGAAAGCAAGCGCGTTACTTGGGGCGATGGAGATAGCGTTTATGAGCTGACTCGATTTTTAGCTTCGATCCATTGAGCCATATATTGAGTGCTTTTATGTTGGTGGTGTCGCAGCATGCTGCCGGTGAAGTTGTCACGTCTTAGCGACAGCAGGTTTTGACGGCAGTAGGCAATTTTATCGATGAGTGCAGGACCATGAACCTGTTGTGAGTAACGCGCTGCCAGCAGGTCAGTCCCTTGCGCCTGAGACGCTGACCATTGTTCTTCATCCTGATAAAGCCTTACAGCGGCGCTGGCCAATGCATTGGCGGACTCAGCCACTGCTCCAGGCCATGGCCATTGTCCGTGCATGGCTTCCGCACCGATCGGCGTCGTGACATTCGGTGTGCCGCAGAGCATGGCGTCGACAATCTTGCCCTTGATACCCGCGCCGAAACGCAGCGGGGCCAGGCAGACTCGCGCTGCGGACATGACCTGCAAGGCGTCTTCGGCCCAGTTCATCACGTGAAAACCCTGGCTCGGGTTGTGCAACGCGGTCGCCTTGGGCGGCGTGTAGGCGCCATAAATGTGCAGCTGCGCACCGGGCAATTGTTGCCGGATCAGCGGCCAGAGCGTGGTTTTCATCCAGAGCACGGCGTCCCAGTTCGGGGCGTGGCGGAAGTTGCCGATGCTGAGGAAGTGAGCGCGGTCCTCGAAGGGGGTGAACGGCTGAGTGAGCGGGTCGATCATCAGCGGGCACCAGTGCAGTAACTGGCGGGGCAACTTGAATTGCTCGACCAGCAACTCGATTTCCACCTCCGAGATCATCAGGTTCAGGTCGCAACGGTACAACGCGGCAATCTCGCGTTTGGCCAGATCGGTATCGGCCATGAGTTCGAACTCTTCGCGCAATGCCGGGGCGAACAACTCGCTGAAATCATTGGCATCGTCACTGGCCTTCAGGCGGTCCTTGAGCCGCTGGTGGCGGGCATGTCGCAGACTCTGCAAGTCAGAGGTCTCCAGTATGCGCAGGGCAGTGGGGCAGTGTTTTTCGACCCGCCAGCCGAACTGTTCTTCCATCATGAACTGGTCGAACAGCACGATATCCGGAGCCAGATCGCTGACGAAGGCGTCGAAACTGCTGTTGTTCAGCTCGATGGGAACTTCACGAATACCCAACGCTGCCAGATCGGCCTTGTGCTCGCCGACACCGGCCGGGCTGCTGAAGGTGATGTCCCAGCCCTGCTGCAAAAACGTTTCAAGGATTTGCATCACGTGTCCGCTGGCCGCGGATGAGCGCGGCTCGGGCCAGACGTAACCAATGACCAGGACTTTGGTTGCGCGGGGCTGACTCATGAGCGGGATTTCCTTGATGCAGGCAGAAGACTGGAGGAGAAAAACGGGGGACGCAATTAAACCACAGCTGGCGGTGTTCATTGTGCCCGGCAATCGCTCAACGGTGCGTTATGCGCTTGTATTGACTGGAAGTTTCCTGATTCATGGGTTAGCGTCTGGTTGCTGATTCATGGATGTTTTTCAATGACCCAACCCACCGCACTTCAGACCAAAGTCGCCTCGCAGATTCTCATGGCGATCCGCTCTGGCGAATTGACACCCGGTAGCCACCTCAAAGAGGTCGAACTGGCCGAGCGCTTTGGCGTGTCTCGCTCGCCGATTCGGGGGGCGCTGATCTATCTGGCGCAAGAGCAGGTGATCGGGCGGTTGCCCCATCAGGGTTACTGCGTGCTGGAGACACCGCTCAGCGATGAGTTGGCCAAGGTCAGTCTGCCGGTCGGTGAGGATGAGGCGCTGTATCAGCGGCTGATTGATGATCGCCTGGCCCAGGCGATACCCGATCAGGTGATGGAGAGCGATTTGCTGCGTCGTTACGGTGCAAGCAAAGCGGTATTGCGCCGTTGCTTGCTGCGTTTGTCCGACGAAGGTGTGATGCAGCGCAAACACGGGCACGGCTGGATGTTTTTGCCCACGTTGGGTTCGGCCGAAAAACGCTTCGAAAGTTATCGCTTTCGCATGCTCCTGGAACCTGCGGGGTTGCTCGAACCGACCTTCAATCTACCGCGTGAGCGTCTGCAGCGTTGTCGTGAAAAACAGCAGGCACTGCTCGAGGGCACCCCCGACAACCTGAGCTTTTTCGAAGCCAACGCCGAGTTTCACGAGTTGCTGGCCGCCGCCTCGGGCAACAGCTTCATTCTGCAAACCGTGCAGCAGCAAAACCGTCTGCGCCGGCTGACCGAATTTCATACCGTGTCGAACCCGGAACGGGTGCGCACCTCCTGCCGTGAACATCTGGAAATCATCGACGCGCTGGAGCAGGGCGATCGGGAGTGGGCGTCGACCTTGCTGTACCGGCACTTGAAAGTGGCCAGTACCTTGAATGAAGTGCGCAAGAAAGACTGAACTCAAGCCGCGAGCATGCTCAGGACCTTGTCGCGCAACTGGTCGATGGAGAACGGCTTGCCGATCACCGACATGCCTTCAGGCACCTCAATGTTTTGCGCATAACCGCTGGCAAACAGAATCGGCAGCGTCGGGCGCAACTTACGCGCCTGAGCGGCCAGCTCCCGGCCATCCATCTCCGGCAATCCGACATCGGTCATCAGCAGATCGATGATTTGCGCGCTATCGTTGATCAGGGCAAGCGCTGCCTTGCCACTGTCGGCCTCCAGCACCTTGAACGCCAGTTCTTCCAGCACGTCGACAATCAGCATGCGCACGATGGTGTCGTCTTCGACTACAAGGATGGTGGGCGCTATGGCGGGCATAAAGGTGACTCTCAACAGTAGGCAGTAGGCGCTCGGACATCGGTCGATCGAAAGTACCGGCCTCTTGCATCAGCAGGTGGCGGATCCCGACACGTTCCCGAATCAGTACAAAGAATAACTGTATAGCAGTCGACAGCAGAATCGTTGTTCTTGAGTCATTGCAAAGCGCAGCGGGATATTGCCGGCTAGGCTGTCAGGAAAATGGATCCAAAATGCGTTTATGGGCCAGACTCCTTCACTTACAACAGTTCACCAAGGCCATTCAATGACCCCTTCGTCTTCGGTTGATGAGCAAAGCTTCCACAAACTCCTGAACCGCAATATCAGCTTGCCGCTGGGGATGGGCGTGCTTAGCGCGGTGTTTTTTGTTTCCTTGATCACCTATCTGTTGTCGGTGATCCAGTGGGTTGAGCACACGGACCGGGTGATCAATAACGCCAACGTAGCGGTCAAGCTCACGGTTGACCTGGAAACCGGGATGCGTGGTTTTCTGTTGGCCGGTGACGAGCACTTTCTCGATCCCTATGAAACAGCCAAACCGAGAATCATTGCCGCGCTCAAGACCTTGCAGGAACTGACGGCCGGCAACCCGCCACAGCTCGATCGCCTGCGCAGGCTCGAGGCATTGCAGGTTGAGTGGAACGAATACGCGCAGGCGCTGATCAATGTGCAGCGCAGCGGCGGTGACTACCGGGCCGTCGTGAAAACCGGCAAGGGCAAGCGTCTGACCGATGAAATCCGCAAGCAGTACGAAGATGTCATCGACCTGGAGCAACAGTTGCGTAGAACGCGCAGCGAAGAGGTTCGGCGTACGACGATCTGGACCATTTCCCTGTATGTGCTGTTTGTTGCCGGAATCAGTGGTTTGCTGGCCTACGTTGGCCGGCGCGATTTGCTCAGTCTTTCCAGAAATTACGGTGCCAACCTCGCGGCGCAACAGAGCAGTGCGCAACGTCTGGAGCAACAAGCCTGGTTGCGCAATGGCCAGACCGAACTGGCGGAACAGCTGCTTGGGCAACTGACGCTCAATCTGCTGGGCCGTAATATTCTGCAGTTTTGCGCGCAGTACCTGGACGTTGCTGTAGGCGCGATCTACGTCAAGGAAGAGCACGGAGGCCTCACGCGCATAGCCTCTTATGGTTTCTCCCGCGAGCAGGAAGCGCGCGAGCAAACGATCTATGGTGGAGAGGGTATTACCGGCCAGGCCGCGCAACAGGGCCAGCTGATTCGTCTGGATGAGGTGCCTGCCGACTATTTCAAAGTCAGCTCCGGGCTGGGAGAGGGGGCGCCGCGCAGCGTGCTGGTGGTGCCGACCCGTGATGACGAGCGGGTCAATGGCGTGATCGAGCTGGGTTTCCTGCGCGCCTTGACCACGCGTGATATCGAGCTGCTGGAGCTGATTGCCGGGAGCATTGGCATCTCCATCGAAGCGGCGCGTTATCGCCAGCGTTTGCAGGAAGTGCTCGCCGAAACCCAGCAACTCAATGAAGAGTTGCAGGTGCAGCAAGAAGAACTGAAGTCCGCCAACGAAGAGCTGGAAGAGCAGTCGCGGGTGCTCAAAGAGTCCCGGGCGCACCTGGAGGTCCAGCAGGCCGAGCTTGAGCAGACCAACGAGCAGCTTGCTGAACAGGCACAGATCCTGGCCGAGCAGCGCGATGCAATGGATCTCAAGAACAGTGAGTTGAGTCAGGCTCAGGTGCAACTTGAAGTCCGTGCGCAAGCGTTGCAGCGCTCCAGCCAATACAAGTCCGAATTTCTCGCCAATATGTCCCACGAACTGCGCACGCCACTGAACAGTTCGTTGATTCTCGCCAGGTTGCTGGCAGAGAACCCGCAAGAAAACCTCAGCGCCGAGCAGGTGAAGTTTGCCGAGTCGATCTACTCGGCCGGTAACGATCTGCTTCACCTGATCAACGACATTCTCGACATTGCCAAGGTCGAAGCCGGCAAGCTTGAAATACGCCCGGAGAACACCAGCGTCACGCGTCTGGTCGAAGGCTTGCGCGTCATGTTCGAGCCGCTGGCAGCGGACAAACACCTGGCGTTCCATGTTCAATTGCATGCAGATGCGCCGATGATGCTGTTCACCGATCATCAGCGCCTGGAGCAGGTGCTCAAGAATCTGTTATCGAATGCCATCAAGTTTACCGAGGCAGGCGCTGTCAGCCTGACGGTCAATGGGCAGCCGGGCGAGGGCATTGCCTTTATCGTTCGCGACACCGGTATCGGTATCAGCAGTGATCAGCAGGTAAGTATTTTCGAGGCCTTCTACCAGGCCGATGGCACCACCAACCGTCGTTACGGTGGCACGGGGCTGGGCTTGTCGATTTCGCGTGATCTGGCGGCGATGCTTGGCGGCTCGATCAGCGTCATCAGTGAACCGGGGCAGGGCAGCTCGTTCACACTGGTGTTGCCCGAGCAGTACGTTGAACCTGGTGATGAGCCGCGTGAACCGGTGAGGTTTGCCCCGGTTATTGCTGCGCCCGAGGTTGCCGTCGTGCCCGCAGCACCGATCGCCGAAGCGGCGATACCGTGTTTTGCCGATGACCGTGGCAACGCGCCATTCACCACTCGATGCATTCTGGTGGTCGAGGATGAAGTGGATTTTGCGCAGATCCTTTTCGATCTGGCCCACGAATTGGGCTATCAATGCCTGGTGGCCCACGGTGCCGATGAAGGTTACGCCCTGGCCACACAGTTCATTCCGGATGCCATTTTGCTGGACATGCGGCTGCCGGACCATTCCGGGCTGACGGTGTTACAGCGCCTGAAAGAACAGGCCAAAACCCGTCACATCCCGGTTCACGTGATTTCGGTGGAGGACCGTGTCGAAGCGGCCATGCACATGGGCGCCATTGGTTATGCGGTCAAGCCGACCACTCGCGAAGAGCTCAAGGCGGTGTTCGAGCGACTGGAAGCCAAGTTGAGCCAGAAGGTCAAACGCGTATTGCTGGTGGAAGACGATGACCTGCAACGCGACAGCATTGCCCGGCTGATCGGTGACGACGACATCGAGATCACCGCCGTCGGCCTGGCCCAGGAGGCGCTGGACCTGCTTCGAAACACGCTCTATGACTGCATGATCATCGACCTGAAGCTACCGGACATGCTCGGCAATGACTTGCTCAAGCGCATGTCCACCGAAGAGATTTGCTCGTTCCCGCCGGTGATCGTCTACACCGGGCGTAACCTGACCCGTGATGAGGAAGCGGACCTGCGCAAGTACTCACGCTCGATCATCATCAAGGGCGCGCGTTCTCCGGAGCGTTTGCTCGACGAAGTGACACTCTTCCTGCACAAAGTCGAATCGCGGTTGTCCCATGAGCGGCAGACGATGCTCAAGACGGCCCGCAGCCGCGACAAGGTCTTCGAAGGCCGCACGGTGCTGTTGGTGGATGATGATGTGCGCAATATCTTTGCCCTCACCAGCGCACTGGAGCACAAGGGCGCCACCGTGATCATCGGCCGTAACGGCCGCGAAGCGATCGAGAAGCTCAATGAGGCGGATGACATCGACCTGGTGCTGATGGACGTGATGATGCCGGAAATGGACGGTTTCGAGGCCACCGCCTCGATCCGCAAGGACCCGCGCTGGCGCAAACTGCCGATCATCGCGGTGACGGCCAAGGCCATGAAGGACGATCAGGAGCGCTGCCTGCAGGCCGGGTCCAACGACTACCTGGCCAAGCCGATCGATCTGGACCGGCTGTTTTCGCTCATTCGCGTCTGGTTGCCCAAGATGGAAAGAATCTAGTGGAGCGCAATACCGAGATAGAACTGCGATTGCTGATCGAAGCCATTTATCTCAAGTACAGCTACGACTTTCGCGATTACTCCGGCGCTTCGATCAGGCGCCGGGTCAATCATGCGTTGCGCCAGTTCGAGTGCAAGACCATTTCGGCCTTTCAGGAGCGGGTGCTGCATGACCCGGCGGCGTTCCTGCAGCGT
>CAYNGZ010000186.1:0-10435 GCA_964396695.1 uncultured Pseudomonas sp. | reverse complement strand
CTCTATACATATAGTCCACCTCCCCGGGGAGGTGTTCAGATGCTTGCCGGGCTATGTTACTGAAACGTTTCTGCAAATTGGAGACATCTATCGAAGAAAGCCCATTACAGCCCCGGTAATGATCGGGCTGTCCGTTGCCAGGTGCCATCCGGGCAAGCACCGCTGGCCAGGCATCTGCGGCCACCGTCTGCGTGAATCAAACGCTTTGCCGCGTCGAGCAACGCTGTGCGGTCCAGTCGCAACACGGCCTGTTGCAACTGAAACAGGTAATCCGACGAATGGCCGCCCAGTTTGCCCTGCCAGAGCAGTTCAAAGGCCTGGGCAAGCGGCATGGCAGTGCCGTCGAGTTGTTCGACCAGGCCCTGTTGCTGATTGATCAACGCTTCATCATCGAGCGCCGAGATCAGTGCCGGCAATTGCTCGAGGAAATGCTCGATGTGGTCGAGGATCTCTTTCACCGACGCGCTCGGCGATTGCACACCGAGCAGCAGCCCGGTTTGCCCGTTGACCTGTCGGATGCCGCTGAATACCGCGTAACCCAATTGCAGTTCGACCCGCAGGCGCTGATAGAAAGGCGTTTGGCAGAGTTGGGCCAGCAGGCGCCACGCAGCTTCGTCGGCCACTGCCTGAGTGGGCGTAGAGCAAAACAACAGCAGCGCATTTTCGTTGGTGTCGCTGGGCACTTCGCTCCAGAGGTGTTGACCGGCAATGGAGAGGGGCGCTGTGGTCTCGCTGTCGGGAATGCCGGGAACCCGGCTCAAGGTGCGGGTGATTGCGGTTTGAGCGGTTGCCGGCAGGCCTGCGACCAGCCCGTCCCAGCGTGCAGTGGCCCATTGTTGTTGCAAATCCTCGAGGCTGACAGGCTGCGGCGCAGGGCGTGGAGGTTGTCCCAGGCAGCGCTCGGGCAGTGCTTTGAGTAACTGTCGAATCGCAATCATTGGTACAGGCACATCACTGCCTTTCCAGGCATCGGCGGCGGGGTTCGTCAGGCACTGCAGCGCCTGCTCGAGAATCGCCGGCATTGACTCGTGCAGTCCAGTCATCTTCAGCAGCCATTGGTTGCCCGTTTCGCTGAAGGACAGATCAACGCCCGCCTGACGGGCGTCGTCGCACAGGCTTTGCAGGCTGCGGGCCAGCGTCGGCAGAAGAGTGGCGGGTGGTACCGAATCGAGGCGCCAGCGCAGGCAAATCGCCGCTTCGCCGCTGTCGTTCGCCAGCGCCGGGCTGAACTGCATGGGTGAACGTTCACGGCGACTGCGCGTACGATCCTGGGCAAATGTCCGCAAGCCGCGATGGGCGCTGGTTTGTCCACGGATCAATCCGGCCGGTGCGGGCGTTTCGGCCGAACGCAGGAACGGATTGGACGGCGGCAGTTGCCAGGCAACGGTCAAGTTATCCACAGGTGTCGGGTTCATCTGCTGCAAGATCGTCTTTAGGGCAATCACCCCCGACTCCGACAGTTCTGCTTCCAGCTTTTCGCTATCCAATCGGGCAAGCGCCAAGGCGTCGCTGACCTGACGTTTTCGCTGTTGCAGGAGGGCATATTCTTTGCGCAACTCAGACCAGTCGGCATGATTGGCAAAGAAACCCAGCCAATGGCTGAACAGTTCACGGATGATCCCGGTCTGCGTTGCAGCGCCGGTCGCCAGGCTGAACTCGACCTGCAACAGCGCTTGCCCGGCGAATTGGTACAGCGGCGCCGCCTTCAGGCTGTCGATCAGTTGGCGCTGGCGTAACTCGGCGATCAAGCCTCCGGGTTTCGCGGCGTTCAGCCACGTACAGAGGAAATCCAGTGCTTCTCGGGATGACCCCGGCAGTGCTTCAAACGCAAACAACAGGTTCAGCCGGCGTTCGTCAGCCTGTTGATAACTGGCCTCTGCGGTTGCCATCAACGCTGGCGGGAGGCTTTGCGTTTGCGGTCCATCGACGGTGAAGTTGGCGCTCAGGCTTTCGGCCAGGCTGCGCAATTCATCCACAGGCTGCGGGCCGGCAAGGCTCAAGGTCATTTGACCGGTCTGATAGAAACGCTGATAGAAGTCCTGTAGCGCCAGCTGGAACTCAGGCTGTTGCACCGCCAGGCTGTCGCGATTGCCGGCATGGAAGCCGCGTAAAGGATGATCGGGCGAGAGCCCGTTGAACAATGTGAGGTGTCGCTGCGCCTCGGCATCCTGAGACCAGGCGATGAACTCCGCTTCCAGCACTTCCCGTTCGCGCAACTGATCGTCCGGATTCAGGTGTGGGTGGGCGAGCATGTCGCACAAACGCTCAAGCCCACCGGCGAAGGCCTGTGGCGGTAATTCGAAGAAAAAGTTGGTGGTGCGCTCGCGGGTGCTCGCGTTCAGCTGTCCACCATGACGTTGCACGTAGGCCATCAACCCATCGTTTGCAGGAAAGCGTTCGGTGCCGAGAAACAACACATGCTCAAGAAAGTGCGCCAGGCCAGGCCAGGCCAGCGGCGCGTCATGGCTGCCGGCGGCAACCCGTAAAGCAGCGGCACAGCGTTTCAAACCCGGTGCATGACGAAGTGAAACCCGCAGGCCGTTGGCCAGGGTTTCGGTGTGAGGGAGAAGGTGGGTCGGCGCAGGCATGAGCACTTCCGCTACTTAGGAAGCGCTCATGCTAGCGAAAACCCAGGGTCAGCGCTTGCTCAGGTCGTTGTAGAGTTCTGGCCGACGATCGAGAAAGTAACGATTGGCGGCGCGAGAGTCGACCATCAACTGCCGATCCAGCGTGCCAACGATCAGCGCTTCATCCAGACCGGCCTGGGCGATACGGCTGCCGTCCGGCGCAGCAATGCTGCTCTGACCACAGTAGTGGATTCCCCCTTCGTGCCCGCAGTAGTTGGCGTACGCCACATAACACTGGTTCTCGAAGGCCCGCGAACGCACGGTGACGTCGGCAATGAAGTCGTAGGGAATCATGTTCGCCGTCGGCACCAGAATCAGCTCGGCACCGGCCAGCGCCAGGCGCCGGGCATTTTCCGGAAACTCCAGGTCGTAGCAGATCAGAAAGCCGAGCTTCCAGCCGTTCAGTTCCACCAGCGGAAACTCATCCGGTCCGACGCTGAACATCGAGTGATCGAGGTCGCCGAACAAGTGGGTCTTGCGGTAGTTGGCCAGACGCTGGCCCCGGCTGTCGATCAACTGCACGGCGTTGTAGATCTGCCCGTCCTCGGCGCGCTCAGGGTAACCGTACACAATGGCGATGCCGCAGGCCTTGGCGATGCTCGCGATGGACTGCGCGGATGCGCCGTCTTGCGCTTGCGCCAATGCACCAGCCGCTTCGGCGCCGATGTTGTAGCCGGTCAGGAACATCTCCGGGAACACCAGCAGATCGGCGCCTGTGGCTTGCGTCGCGAGCTTTTGCAGGCGGTGCAGATTGCCGGCAACGTCGAGCGGCAGCGGTGGGCATTGGTAGAGAGCTACGCGCATATCGGAAACCTCTTACTCGGGCAGGGCAATCGGGCCGATTTCATGGAACACATCGCCCGGGCCCGGATTTTGCGCATGCGTGCTGCCACCAAAGTGATTCATGATGCCCCACACCGCGTTGAGTGAGGTTTGTACCGCACCTTCAACCCACGCCGGCGTCCACGAAACGTCGTCACCGGCGATAAAAATCCCACGCTGTTCCTCGGGCATGTCTTGCTGCATGAAGTGTGCATACATCCGCTGGTTGTAGCGATAGTGGCCGGGCAGGGCGCCTTTGAACGCTCCGAGGAAATGCGGGTCGGCTTCCCAGGACACGGTAATCGGGTCGCCGATGATGCGCGCGGCGATATCGACTTTCGGATAGATCTTTTTCAGTGCATCCAGCGCCAGCTTCACGCGTTTTTCGATCGGCTGCGGAAGCATTTTCAGCGCATCGCTCATCCACGAGTACGACAGGCAAATCACCCCAGGCTTGTCGTCGCCGTTGTCGAAGAGGTAGGTGCCACGCGTCAGGCGATCGGTGAGGGTCATGCTCATCAGGTCGCGACCGGTTTCCGGGTCTTTGTCTTTCCAGAACGGCCGATCGACCATCACGAAGGTTTTCGACGATTGCATGTAGCGGGTGCGGTCCAGGGCCATCCACATCTTTTGCGAGAACAGCGACTCTTCGCACTCGATCTGAGTGGTCAGCAGCCAGCTCTGGCAGGTGGTCAGCACCGCGGCGTATTCGCGGGTATCACCCCAGTTGTCGGTCACGCTGAAGCGACCGTCGGCGGCGCGCGCGATGCGTTTGACCCCCGTGCGTGGCGCACCGTTGTGCAGCGAGCTCAGGCTGGTGCCTTCCGGCCAGTGAGCGCAGCGTTCCGGCACATGACGCCAGATGCCCAACGGCACCTGCTCCACACCGCCGATCACCAGGTGTTGGTGATCGTCGCAGTTGGTCATCACCACTCGGAAGATTTCCAGCATCGAGTTCGGGAAGTCCGAGTCCCAGCCGCCGGTGCCGAAACCGACCTGGCCAAACACTTCGCGGTGATGGAACGACAGCTTGGTGAAGGCTTTGGAGGTGGCGACGAAGTCGTAGAAGGTCCGGTCATCCCACAGCGGAACGAGGGTGTTCCACAGCTCTTTGAGGCGTGGCACGTCGCGGTCGCGGATCGCTTGCTGGATCTCGCCAAAGCGCGAGCCATCTTCCAGTGCATCGGCCCAGGCGTCGGCCACTTCCTGGAACAGTGCAGGAAGGTCGGCGAGTTTCTGTGCGTAATGGGTCTGGCCTTCCAGATCGATGACGGTGCTGCCGGAAGCAGGAGTCAGCGGGTTGGGGAAGGGTTTGGTCTCAAGACCGAGTTTGTCGACGTAGTGATAGAACGCGGTGGACGATACCGGGAAGCGCATACCGCCTAGTTCGGCGATGATCCCTTCAGCGCCCTCGAAGGCCTGGGAGCGCAAGCGGCCACCCATTTTCGAGGCTTCGTAGACGACCGGCTTGAGGCCCAGTTTCATCAGCTCGTACGCGGCCACCAGGCCTGCGATGCCGGCACCGACAATCGCTACTTCCGCGCCGTGGTT
Source organism: uncultured Pseudomonas sp. (assembly GCA_964396695.1). GTDB lineage: Bacteria > Pseudomonadota > Gammaproteobacteria > Pseudomonadales > Pseudomonadaceae > Aquipseudomonas. The sequence continues at coordinate 5,435 of CAYNGZ010000186.1, read as the reverse complement.
GTGCGCAGGAATGCTGCCCAGACCCGCCGGGTGCTCGATCCAGTCGTCAAAGGCGAATGGGAAGTCCGGGCCGAAAATGGTGACTGGTTTTTTACCGTCTGCAGGATGGCGATTGTTCTTGTTCATGGCTGACCTTGCTGGCGACTCGCACTCGGTGCTGAGTATAGGAAAAGACTGTCGCCATTCTAGGGAGCGTAGCGCACGTTAATAAGACGCAATGTGTCGTCATTTTGCATGTGCTTGATGCTATGTGACGAGTGAGTCGATCAAACTGGCTGTCCGCGGTCAATCTTGCTGCTGAGGATGATCGAGGTGGTGGTTTTTTCTACGCCGTCGACGCTGCCAATCTGGTCGAGCAATTGGTCGAGCTGTTCCGGTGAGTCAGTACGCAACCAGGCCACGTAATCGAATTCGCCGCTGACCGCACACAACTGCTGGACCTGCGCCATGGCACTGAGCCGACGCAGCACTTCCTTGCCGGAACGTGGTTGTACGGTGATCCCGACATAAGCCTGCAGGCCACCGTCGACCACTCGTTGTCCAAGCCGCACGCCATAACCGGTAATCACTCGGGCTTTTTCCAGACGTGTCAGGCGCGACGTCACCGTGGTGCGCGCAATCCCCAATTGCCGGGCGAGCATAGCCACGCTTTCACGGGCATTGATCTGCAAGGCCGCGATCAGTTGGCGGTCGATTTCGTCGAGGACGGGAGGGCGTGTATCAGGCAAGGTCTTCTCCGGCGGCATACATCAATGGGCTGCATGTTACAGGCTGATGCTGGCCCATGGGATGTTGATGGATGCGCTGGCGCCGCGAAACCGGTTATCTGATCCGGGCTATGGCAAGCCAGGGTGTGCGGTATTACTTGATCAGTGTCTTCAGGTCCTGAAGATCAATTTTTGGAATGATGTTTTCGGGAATTCTGGAGCACTTGGAAAGGTTGTACACCGAGAAGTTATCGCCCATGACTTTCTTCGACATCAACGTCAACGATGGAAGAATCCGTGTTTGGTAGTGCTCGTCGAGTCCGCAGGGTGATATGACGCTGCCTGGTTTTTCATAGAAGCGGCCACTGGACTGGTCCAGGTCGACACCCACCAGGATCACCTTGGTGAAACCCAGGTGGTAGGCAAGTTGCAGCGCCAGATAAGCCACTGTACGGGCGTCATAAAAGCCGTCACTGAGGTTCTTGCTGAAGCCGATGCTCTTGGCCCGGTGACCCCGAATCGACTGGCGTTGCACAAGGTTCTTGTTGTTTCTGAAGAGGTAGTCGAACCAGGTCTGTTTCTGAGCCCGTTTCAATACAAACAGTTTGCCTGTGGGGTGAACACCCGTTCGCTGCACGAACTCTGCCCACAACGCAACGCGTTGGCTGATGTTCATCGCGTGGGAAAAGAATTCGGGTTGTTGGCTCGGAAAGCTCATGTCCGTGCAAATGTAGAAGTACGGCTTGATGTTTGTTTCGCTGAACAGCGAGATGGCACCGTTCATGGTGATCATCGGAATATGCGCGAACTGTTCTATCGGAAAGTCTTTGGCAGATTTGCCTGAAGCGACAATGAACACTGCACCGCTTTCGGTGTTGCGGCACTCGTCGAAGTCGCTCGTATGACTCAATGTGAAGTCGGCCAAGGGGTATATTCCTGAATTACTTCCATATCGGCGCCCGATAGTGAAGCCACGAAGAGTGCTTATGGTTTTTATAGGCCCCGAAGAGCGAACTGATCTGTTACGGGCGCGGGGCGCCGAAGCTTGTTGTCACCCGAACCGTTCTGCTGGATCACCAGGCGGCAAGGGGCGAATCTAGCAAATCATGACCGATGTGACCAATCCCGAAGTGCTCGAACGGACCTGGCAGTCGCAACGTGGACAGAAAATCCGGGTAAACGGGCGCATCAGAAACACGAAAGCCGCGCACTGCGCGGCTTTGAGTTTGGTGGGCCCACACGGACTCGAACCGTGGACCAAAGGATTATGAGCCCTAAAAAAGGTCCAGTATTCATTGGGTGAGACCGAGTAGTCAATTGTTTTCAGGGGGATTGTTCCCATATTTCCTAGATGTGCCCGGTAGGGGTGGACACTTTTTGGACACTTTTCTAGCTCGACAACGTGGGGCTATGCACCTAATTGCCCTATTTCGCTGGATTACCTAGACCCAGATCATGAGCTTCAACGTTAAACTCCAGCCAGCCACCACCGTCGCCGTACTCACCTTGCTGAATGGGGCCTTCCAGCATCAGCCCGTTTGGCAACTGTACCCGCAGTACATTCCCATCTACAGGGCTTTCCAGTCTCACCGGGATCTGGATACGGACCCGATTGACTCCTACGTTTTGCAGCACGATGTGCAGATCCTTAGTGGTAGATTCTTGTGGATCGCGGCCGAAGTAACGTGCGGACACCGTTAGAGTGGCAGGTCCTTCATAGCTAGGCATGGTGGCAAATCCTTTTTGAATGAGGGGCTGATTCTGCGTAAACCGCACATCGGAGATAATAGTAGGCCCGTCCTGGCAATCGGACAGAAAAAAGTCCGCCGAAGCAGGTTTTAGATGTGGATGAGAAAAAATCTCAACTCTGTCTTTTCCGCTGGCAGAGAATCGTGGAATTAGGAGATCGATGAAATTACCGCTATAGAATGGGCCTGATAGGAACCCTTACCAGGACCGTACTCCATGGCTCATCACCCTTTGCGGCAAAAAGTTATTGATCAGTTTGTCGATCAATGGAGTAAAGCCCGTCCCGCGAACGCCACCTTCGCTGTTGAGTTTCTGACCGCACTCTATGACAGATTCCGGGAGGCAGGGCTTGCCGATCGCATTTTCGAGCAACAGCTGACCTCAGGGCGGCCCTTTACTTACGCGCAACGGATGGGAGAACTTCTTCTCGCTGACATGCTGTGGGGTGATGGATTTTCCTTGGAAAGTAAGGACGAAGGCCCTGACTTCCTTGCGACTAAAGATGGAAAATCTGTCTGGATAGAATTACAGACACCTGAGCCTACGGGGTTGCCGCCGGAGTATTTGGCGAGGCCCTGCGCCGGGCAGGTTAGAACAGTACCATTTACGGCTATCAATCTTAGGTGGACCGCGGCTGTAGCCGAGAAAACGAGAAAGCTACGTGGTTACCTTGAGTCTGGTGTGGTTAAAGCAGATCAGCCTTACGTAATCGCGGTCAACACACGCTTACTGAACCCTTACATAATGACCGGGCTCAACGGCGTAAGCGGAAAACCAGTTGCTGTAGAGGTCTTATTCAGTGTTGGTCCGATCCAAATCCAGATAGACAGGACAACCGGCGACATCGTTGACCAGTTTCATCAGCACCGACCTCTCCTAGATAAACCTGGTACTGAGAACAAGGTGCAGTCCGACACGTTTTTAAATGAGCACAATTCATGCGTCAGTGCAGTGCTGGGACTTGATTTACTGGAGCAGGTTGCGCTAGGTGGCCTGCACCCGTCTGCCTTGGTTTATAACCCGCTTGCTACGAACCCTATTACCCCAGGATGGATATCAGCCCAAGAGCACTGGAACTGCTCCATTGGCCCGGAAAGCTATTTTGTGGACAAGTTGGAGCCCTAGTCCGGTAGGTGCAACGTAGTGGTGCTGATTGAAATATCTTGAATGCGCTACAGCTCAAGCCTGTCATGGCTTAGACAGTAAACTGATGCGTCCTGAGAGAGGGGGGGAGTGCACCTGGTGCGAGCTGTGCAGATTTTGAAAACATACTGAAATCCATGTTTTCGAAGCTTTCACCCAGCAAAGCCGGGGTCTTCAACCCAACCCTCTCCGTGACTGCCTCCAGCATCGTAGTGCAGTCAAACTGCATTTCTTTGCAAAACCCCGCACAAAATGAAATGGCAGATTCCTCGTAAAGCCCCGTAGCCCGCCTGGGCTACAGCTTCGTTTGCACTACATCTGGATTTGCACAAAAAAAGGACACAAAGCCCGTCGGCGGGAGGGGGATAAGTGCTTTTTCACCTGTTTCTATCTTCGCTCGGCGTTTTTCGACCGCGCCTCCCTTTGATTGTGCAAAATTGCACTCCGCTTGGCATCAGCGGGCGGACAGAGAGATGCCTCATGCACCGCCTGGGGCATCTGATTGGAAGGAGATTAAGATCCGCTGATCTATTTAGAGAAAATCTCCCGCTTCTCAAAATTCCAAGATGCTTGGTTTACATCGAGCTTGAAGATCTGACGCCCAGGCTGAAAAAGCTCAGCAAAATTGGGGTCGTCCTCATAAGTACTGCGAGCCCCGAGATAGACCTCTCGGATGGGCACCTTATGTTCAAACACGTACAGTTCGCGAGTGTTTTCGTTAAGCGGGGCAACATATGATCCAGGTTCGAAGTCGGCCCCGGGAACCTCCTCTGGCTTAAGGCTCCGGGTGAGCGTGTAGTAGGATCGAAGAGGCTCCGCCTGGTCCTCCCCCATGGTACGCGTCCAGTCGATTAGTTTCTTAACGACCCTGACTTCTTCCTCATAGACCCAACTGGCATGCTTGGTCAGCAACAAGCGCCGTGCCAGAGCTTGATCCGCCGCGCCCTCAAAACCCAGTGCGTGCTGATACACACCCAGCAGTGCCCCCATGCTTTCTGGGTTAAGCGCGAACGGAGTCTTAGTATTGGTGTACAGCACATCCCCTGATTCGACGGTAATTAAGTTGTAATCCGGGGAGTTGAGGAAAGGGCCAGAGACGTCGTAGCCAATCACGAAGCCCTGATGCTGATCGGCATAATGAGCCCACATGAGCGGGTTGAAGGCGCTCCGGGTCAAGCAGAGAATCCCCACTTGGTTTTTGAGCTCATCGATCTGCCGCTTGAGCGTTTCCTGCCTGCTCACCGGACCAATGTTGTTGGAGAGAGCAGTGAGTTCAAATGGATCGTTGAAAAATTCGGGTTTTCGAAATCCCAAATTCTGGCTCTTCAGCGCAGCCTTGCCTCCGCCGCAGCTGTAGTATTTGTACAAGATAGTCATGTAAAACTCCTGTCATGGCAGAACGCTAGATCTTAGCAGTCCTCCCATTTTGCGCCGCCCTCCTTGATAAACTCTTCCCCTCTGCCAATCTGCCAAATTGTCACAATCGCCAGCATTGCTTCCTACCCCATGACCTCCCTGGTGTCTTGATAACTGCTTTGGATCGAATGCAGCCTGTAGTCACTACGGCGCGAGTTGGTCAAAGGGAGGGTTAGCGTCAGCGGGCCTTTCGCAACCGCTGGTGATACATTACGGCCACCAACAAGCTCAATCAGGAAGGAATCTGACATGGCAAAGCCTGCCGCTCGTGTATCTGACCCTACCGCCTGCCCACTTCCTGGGCATGGTACAAACCCGATCGTGTCGGGCACTCCAGATGTTTTTTTTGATGGTTTACCCACCGCTAGAAAAAACGAAAAAGGCCCGTTTGTAATCCGGTTGGTTGGGTGCCTTTTCACT
>CAYNGZ010000185.1:0-10471 GCA_964396695.1 uncultured Pseudomonas sp. | reverse complement strand
TGGCTTGCCAGCCCTGGCCCATGTTCCTTACGCGACAGCGCGGCCTCGAAGAGGAGGCGGCCCCTCCTACGGGTGTACGCATAACCCAATGGAGCTGCCGCAGGCTGCGATCTTTTGACCTTCCAAGCCGCTAACGAAAATCCCGCCGCTCGCGAATCAACGTGTAGGCGCTGTGCAACTCGCGGGTTTTGTCAGTCGCTTCGCGCACCTGGGAAGGGGTCGCCCCAGTGCCGGCGATCTTGTCCGGGTGATGGCGACTGAGCAGGCGTCGATACGCACGTTTGATTTGTGACGGCTCACTGGTGGCGGACACGCCAAGCAGCCGCAACGCCTCCTGATAAGCCGCCGCACTGTTCACCAGTGTTTTTTTGTGTGGCTCGTAATCACTGGCCAGGGCCTGTACCTGCTCGGGTGTCCAGCCCAGCCATTTGCCCCACTGCGTAATCAACTCACGCTCGGCGTTCCCGGCGCACCCGTCAGCCCAGACCATCCGCCAACAGGCGCGCAAGACACCTTCGGCGGCATGCGGTTGTGCGCTTAAACGGCGCAGGTAACCGCGCAAGCGATCATGCCCCGTCTTGCCACGGTTGAACGCCGCGATTGCGCGTTTCTGCGCCGGCTCGCTCATCTCCAGCGAACGCATTTCCTGACGCGCCTGGTAGATATGGCCGTCCACTACCCGTCCATCACTCTTGGCCAGACGCCCCAACAAGACAAACAGTAACTCGTCGTTACGCAACATCGGACGACCGCCGAGTCGCTCACGCAAATGCCCCAGGCTTTGCAATTGCAAGCGCCGATCCAGCGCCTGCCCTAACAATGCGCCGAGCATGGCCCCCGGAATGCTGGCTATGGCAAAGCCCGCTCCGGCTCCGATCAGAGTCCCTGGCCACAACATGTCAGTAACCCGCTTCTATCAAGTGTTCAACTTCGGCCAGACGCTCGTGAGTGCCGACATCGACCCAGTGCCCGTGCAGGCGCTCGCCGCTCACCTGTCCTTGCGCCATGGCATCGCGCAGCAAGGGAGCCAGCTTGAAGGCACCGGCCGCGCACGCCGCGAAGAGTTTCGGATGCAACACGGCAATGCCGCTGTACGTCAGCGTCTCGGCTCCTGGCTGACCGTCACGCACCTGACCATCGACCAGACTGAAATCGCCGGCCGGGTGATGCGCCGGGTTGTCGGCCAGCACCAAATGAGCCAGGCCCGCTATCGGCTGACGCAGCGCGGTGAAGTCGTAATCGGTCCAGATATCCCCGTTGACCACCACAAACGCTTCATCACCCAAGAGCGGCAACGCGCGGAATATCCCGCCACCGGTTTCCAGCGGCTCGCCTTCCGGCGAGTACTGAATACTCAAGCCATAGCGCGAACCGTCACCCAGGTAATCTTCGATCTGTTGTCCCAGCCAGGCGTGATTGATCACCACCTCGGTGAAACCTGCCGCCGCCAGCGCCCGCAGGTGATACTCGATCAGCGGTACCCCGCCAACGCGTACCAACGGCTTGGGAGTGGTCAGGGTCAGCGGGCGCATGCGCTCACCTTTACCTGCCGCCAGAATCATTGCCTTCATGCAGAAACTCCGACCGACTGGCGCAGACTGGCCAACAACACATCCAGCTCCGCCAGTTCAGGACGACGAGCGATCACTGCCTCTATATAAGCAAAGAAGCGTGGCACATCGCCAAGGTAACGCGGCTTGCCGTCGCGGTGGCAGATGCGGGCGAAAATGCCAATGACTTTCAGGTGCCGCTGCACCCCCATCAGGTCGCTGGCACGCAGGAAATCTTCGAAATCGGGCTGGACCGGAATGCCGAGCTTGCCAGCCTGTTGCCAGTAATCTTCCAGCCAGCCACGAACGCGGGCTTCGGGCCAACTCAGAAAGGCATCCTTGAACAGGCACGTCACGTCATAGGTCACCGGGCCGTAAACCGCATCCTGAAAATCCAGTACGCCGGGATTCGGCTCGCTGAGCATCAGATTGCGTGGCATGTAGTCGCGATGCACCAGCACTTTGGGCTGGGCCAGGGCGCTGTCGATCAACCTGTCGCTGACCTGCTGCCAGAGTATTTGCTGCGCCGGATCGAACTCGATACCCAACTCGCGCTTCACGTACCACTCGGGGAACAGTTCCAGCTCGCGGCGCAACAGTGCCACGTCATAGCTGGGCAGCGGTGCAACCATCGGCAACTGCTGAAAAGCCAGTAACGCTTGCAAGGCGTCCTTGAACAAATCGTCAGCATTTTCACTGTCGATCACATCCAGATAAGTCCGATTACCCAGGTCATTGAGCAAAAGAAAACCGCGTTCAAGATCTTCTGCGTAGATTTTCGGCACGTTAATGCCGGATTTCGCCAGCAAAAAGGCGATATCCACGAAGGGTTTACAGTTTTCCTGCGGCGGCGGAGCGTCCATCACGATGAAGCTGCGGCCGTCGCCTTCCCAGCGGAAGTAACGGCGGAAACTCGCGTCGCTGCTGGCCGCGGTCAACGTGGCCGGCGGCACTGCACCCCATCCTTGTGCGGCAAACAGTAGTGCCAATTGCTCATCGAGCCAAACTTTCAGGTGTTGCAAGCGTACATCTTGGTCAGGCATTACAAGGGTCTCCGACGGCGCTAGCCGTCAAGCGGGTCATGCTTTATTATCCGACATCTTTTTCAGACCATCGAGAGGCGTGCGGCCCACACCGCGGGCAGATGGCACGCAGGAAGCCCGGACTAACTAAGATGGCATTGAAATCCCCCGCGTTTCGTAAAAAATTTCCGTTGTTGGTGACCGGCAGTTTGCTGGCCCTGCAACCTCTAGCCACTTCGTTCGTGGTCGCCGCAGAACAGTATGACTGCTCAGTCTCCGCTTCGGGTGCCTGGGACTGTGCGCCGAAAGCCAACGCAGCCAAATTGCCACCGCGCCCTGTCCATGAAGGCAGCGCAGTCAGTTCGAGCACCGAGCCGGCGGCCGAGACCAGTACGGCGAGCACTGCGGGTGGCGAAACCACCGAAAAGCCAGTGCTGGTCACCGAAGCCAAAGGCCGTGCCCTGAAGTCGCGCAGTGCCGATTACAGTCACCTCGACTGGGTCCCGCGTGAGAAGCTCACCGCTGCGCAATTGGCCGAAACAGGTCCTTATTGCTCTGGTTCCTATATCGAACCGATTCGTCCTGGCATGAATGACACGACGAATAAAAGTGACGCTCCGACGTTTATCGGCGCCAAAGCCTCCCGCTATCAGCAGGAAGAACAGGTGGCAACCCTCGCCGGTGACGTGGTCATGCGCCAGGGCAGCATGCAGGTCGAGGCCGATGAGGCCAGCCTGCATCAAGCCGAAAACCGTGGCGAGCTGAGCGGTAACGTTCGCGTACGCGACAACGGTGCCCTGATCGTCGGCGACCACGCTGACGTGCAGCTCGACACCGGCGAAGCCCAGATCGACAACGCCGAATACGTGATGCACAAATCCCGGGTCCGCGGTAGCGCGCTGTATGCCAAACGCGCCGAGAACGCGATCATCCGTCTCAAGGATGGTACGTACACCACGTGCGAACCGAACAGCAACGCCTGGCAACTCAAGGGCAACAACATCACCTTGAACCCGGCGACCGGTTTCGGTACCGGGACCAACGTGACACTGCGGGTCAAGGACATTCCGGTGTTCTACACCCCGTACATCTACTTCCCGATCGATGACCGTCGCCAGTCCGGCTTCCTGCCGCCGAGCTTCAGCAGCAGCGGCAACAAAACCGGCTTCATGCTGGTGACGCCGTACTACTTCAACCTGGCACCGAACTACGATGCCACGTTGTATCCGCGCTACATGAGCAAGCGCGGCATATTGATGGAAGGTGAGTTCCGTTACCTGACCAAGTCCAGCGAGGGTCAGTTCGGCGCCGCGTACCTCAACGACGACGACACCGAACGCAAGCTGCAGTCCGACTACGAAAAAACCCGCTACATGTACAACTGGCAGCATAAGGGCGGGCTGGACTCGCGGGTATTCACCCAGTTCGAATAAACCAAGATCAGCGTTCCGTATTACTTCCAGGATCTGCAGACCGATCAATTGGGCGTCAAAACCGTTTCCAATTACGTGAACCAGCAAGGTTCCGTCACCTACCGTGGCGACACTTACAATGCCCGCCTCAACATGCAGGCTTACCAGCTGGCGTCGGTTTCCAACATCACGCCCTATGATCGTCTGCCGCAGATCACCTTCAATGGTGCCCTGCCGCAAAAGCCTGGCGGGCTGAACTTCGCTTATGAGACCGAGCTTGTACGGTTTAAGCGAAGCCTGCAAACAGGCACCTATTTCGACGAGAATGGCGACCCGAGCAATCGACTCGACACCAACGTCTCCGGCCTGGCGCGCGCCAACGGCGACCGCCTCAACCTGGCGCCAAATGTCAGCCTGCCGCTCAACTGGACTTATGGTTTCCTGAAGCCAACGCTCAAGTATCAGTACACTCAGTACGACCTTGACCTGGATAGCAAAGGTAAAACCGATATAGCCAACCAGGATGCGGAAGGAGATCGCCTGAACGGCACTTACAGCCGCAATCAGAATCGCAGCGTTCCTATCGCGAGCATCGACAGCGGATTGTACTTCGACCGTAATACCCAATGGTTCGGCAAGAACTATCGCCAGACCCTGGAACCTCGCCTGTACTATCTCTATGTTCCCGAGAAGGACCAGAGCGATATCCCGGTATTCGACACCGGTGAGTACACGTTCAGCTATGCCTCGTTGTTCCGCGACAACCGCTTCTCGGGCTCCGACCGCGTTGGCGACGAGAACAAGCTGTCGCTGGGCGTGACCAACCGCTGGATCGAAGACAACGGTTTCGAACGTCAACGCATCAGCGTTGGCCAGGCCATGTACTTCAAGAACCGCGAAGTCCAGTTGCCGGGTATCGATGCAAAAACCCGCGCCGATGCGCACTCCAACGTTTCGCCGTATGCTCTGGAATACGAGTATCGCTGGAACCGCGATTGGCGCACCACGGCCGACTACAACTGGGACCCGGACAGCCGTAAGCCTCGCTCGGGCAGCGCGATGTTCCACTACCAGCCTGAAGACAATCCGAACAAGGTCATCAACGCCGGTTATCGCTATCGCAATGACCAGATTCGATACGACCAGACTACGGGTAAATGGACCGTGGGCGGTGGTGACTACGGCACCCCTGGCCAACCTGGCTACGTGAAGGATTACTACAAGATCAAACAGCACGACTTCTCGGTCATCTGGCCTGTCGTGCCGCAATGGAATGCCATCAGCCGCTGGCAGTACGACTACAACCGCAACCGTACCCTGGAAGCCTTCGGTGGTTTCGAGTACGACAACTGCTGCTGGAAAATGCGCCTGATCAACCGTTACTGGGTTTCGTATGACGAGTTCAGTCAAGACGCCCCGCAAAACGAAAAAGGCGACCACGGCATCTTCCTCCAATTTGTTCTGAAGGGACTCGGTGGCGTCATGGGCACCAAGGTAGAGAGCTTCCTCGACAAAGGCATTCAAGGTTATCGTGAACGTGAAGACCAAGCTTTCTGATTGTCTGCGCCCGCTGATGCTGGGCGCGCTGTTCCTGGGTACCGCGGCTAACGCTGCGGTACAGTCCATCGACAAAGTGGTGGCCGTTGTCGACAACGACGTGGTCATGCAGAGCCAGTTGGACCAGCGCGTTCATGAAGTTCAGCAAACCATCGCCAAGCGCGGCGGTGGTGCACCGCCCGCCAGCGTGCTGGAACAACAGGTGCTCGAGCGCCTGATCGTCGAGAACCTGCAACTGCAGATCGGCGAACGCTCCGGCATCCGCATTACCGATGAAGAGCTGAACCAGGCGATCGGCACCATTGCCCAGCGCAATAACATGACCGTGGACCAGTTCCGCGCCGCCCTGACTCGCGATGGCCTGTCCTATGAGGACGCTCGCGAACAGGTTCGCCGCGAGATGATCATCAGCCGTGTTCGCCAGCGGCGTGTGGCCGAGCGAATTCAGGTGTCCGAACAGGAAGTGAAAAACTTCCTCGCCTCCGACCTTGGCAAGATGCAACTCTCCGAAGAGCTGCACCTGGCCAACATCCTGATTCCGACCCCGGAAAGTGCCAACTCGGAAGCGATCCAGAAAGCTGCCCATCAGGCCATGGAGATCTATCAGCAACTCAAGCAGGGTGCTGACTTCTCTCAACTGGCCATCGCCAGGTCCGCGAGCGACAACGCACTGGAAGGCGGCGACATGGGCTGGCGTAAAGCCGCTCAACTGCCACCTCCGTTCGACCGCGAGCTGAGCGCCATGTCGGTAGGTGAGATCACTCAACCGGCACGCACTCCGGGCGGCTTCATCATCGTGAAACTGCTGGAAAAACGCGGTGGCGGTAGTCAGACGCGCGATGAAGTGCATGTGCGTCACATCCTGGTCAAACCGAGCCCGATCCGCGACGAAGAAAAAACCAAAGCTCTGGCTCAATCGCTCTACACCCGTATCGCAGCGGGCGAAGACTTCGCTGAACTGGCGAAAAGCTATTCGGAAGACCCGGGCTCTGCCCTTAACGGCGGCGACCTCAACTGGATCGACCCGAATGCGCTGGTACCGGAATTCCGCGAAGTGATGGCCAAGACCCAACAAGGTCAGCTGTCCAAGCCGTTCAAGACTCAATATGGCTGGCACGTTCTGGAAGTCCTTGGCCGCCGCGCCACCGACAGCACGACCCAGGCCCGTGAACAACAGGCCATGACCGTACTGCGTAACCGCAAATACGACGAAGAGCTGCAAACCTGGTTGCGTCAGATCCGTGACGAAGCCTACGTTGAAATCAAGCTCCCTGGCGTCGACCAGGCGGCGAAGTGAACCCCAAGCGTTTTGCGCTGACACCCGGCGAGCCGGCCGGCATAGGTCCTGACCTGTGCCTGCTACTCGCCTCGCAAGCCCAGCCACACCCTCTGATTGCCATTACCAGCCGCGACCTGCTCCTGGAGCGGGCCGCGCAGCTGGGTGTGATCGTCGATTTGCTGCCGGTAACACCGGACAACTGGCCGGACGTTCCTGCACCGGCCAACAGCCTGTATGTCTGGGATACTCCGCTCAGTGCACCGGTTACCGCTGGGCAACTGGACAAGGCCAATGCGGCTTTTGTCCTGGAAACCCTGACCCGTGCAGCCACTGGCTGCCTGGACGGCCACTTCGCCGGGATGATCACCGCTCCGGTGCACAAGGGCGTGATCAATGAGTCGGGCATTGCCTTCTCAGGCCACACCGAGTTTCTCGCCGACCTGACCCATACCCCTCAAGTGGTGATGATGCTCGCCACACACGGCTTGCGGGTGGCGCTGGTCACCACGCACTTGCCGTTGCGGGAGATTGCCGATGCAATCACCCCTGAGCGCCTGGAGCGGGTCACGCGGATTCTGCACACCGACCTGCAACAAAAATTCGGCATTGCCCAGCCACGCATCCTCGTCTGTGGGCTCAACCCGCATGCCGGCGAAGGCGGACACCTGGGCCATGAAGAAATCGACATCATTGAACCCACCCTGGAGCGTCTGCGCGCTGAAGGCATGGACCTGCGTGGTCCCCTGCCCGCCGACACTCTGTTTACCCCCAAATATCTGGAGCACTGCGATGCGGTGCTGGCGATGTACCACGACCAGGGCCTGCCGGTGCTGAAATACAAAGGCTTCGGCGCGGCAGTCAACGTGACCCTCGGCTTGCCGATCATCCGCACCTCAGTCGACCACGGCACCGCCCTGGACCTGGCTGGCAGCGGAAAAATCGACACCGGCAGCCTGCACGTCGCCCTGGAAACCGCCTACCAGATGGCCGAGACCCGTTTATGACCGAGCATTACCAACACCGGGCGCGCAAGCGCTTCGGCCAGAACTTCCTGCATGATGCCGGCGTTATCGACCGCATCCTGCGCTCCATACACCCCAAAGCAGAAGATCGCCTGCTGGAAATCGGCCCGGGCCAGGGCGCGCTCACCGAAGGCCTGCTCAACAGCGGCGCCCAACTGGACGTGGTTGAACTGGACAAGGACCTGATCCCGATCCTCAACCAGCAGTTTGCCGACAAGAGCAATTTCAACCTGCACCAGGGCGATGCGTTGAAGTTCGACTTCAACAGCCTGAATGCCGCCCCCAACAGCCTGCGCGTGGTCGGCAACCTGCCGTACAACATCTCCACGCCGCTGATCTTCCATCTGTTGAACAACGCAGGGCTCATCCGCGACATGCACTTCATGCTGCAAAAGGAAGTGGTCGAGCGTCTGGCGGCAGGTCCTGGCGGTGGCGACTGGGGCCGGCTGTCGATCATGGTTCAGTACCACTGCCGGGTCGAACACCTGTTCAACGTCGGCCCTGGCGCATTCAACCCACCGCCAAAAGTCGACTCGGCGATCGTCCGCCTGGTACCGCACGCGGTGCTGCCGCACCCGGCCAAGGATCATCGGTTGCTGGAACGCATCGTTCGCGAAGCCTTCAACCAGCGTCGCAAGACCCTGCGCAACACCCTCAAGACCCTGCTCAGCAACGCTGAAATCGAAGCCGCCGGCGTCGATGGCAGCCTGCGCCCAGAGCAGCTCGATCTGGCTGCCTTCGTCCGCCTGGCTGACAAGCTCAGCGAACAAGCCGCCGAGCAGCCTGCCGACGTCTGACAGGCCAGAAGCGCTATCGGGTAGGACACAAGAGCTTGTCTCTGGTTTACTACCCGATACTTGGCCTAGACTGACTTCAATCAGTTACGCCCCGCGTCCCGCTTTGCTTTTAAGGCCTCTTGCATGTCCGATCCTCGTTATCAGGTCGACGTCAGCGTCGTCACTCGCTATCTGGCAGAACAATCGCAACCCGAGCATGACCGCTTTGCCTTCGCCTACACCATTACCGTACAGAACAACGGCCTGTTGCCGGCCAGGTTGCTCTCGCGGCATTGGGTCATTACCGATGGCGACGGGCATGTCGAAGAGGTTCGCGGTGCAGGCGTGGTTGGCCAGCAACCGCTGATCGGCGTCGGCCAGAGTCACACCTACAGCAGTGGCACCGTGATGACGACCCGTGTTGGCAACATGCAGGGGACTTATCAAATGCTCGCCGAAGACGGCAACCACTTCGACGCCATCATTGCGCCTTTCCGCCTGGCGGTGCCCGGAGCCCTGCACTGATGGCGACATACGCCGTCGGCGACCTGCAAGGCTGCCTCGAACCCCTGCAGTGCCTGCTCAAGCGGGTGGCTTTCGACCCTGCAAAGGATCATTTGTGGCTGGTGGGCGACCTGGTCAACCGTGGCCCGCAGTCGCTGGAAACCCTGCGCTTCCTCTATAGCATCCGCGAATCGCTGGTGTGCGTGCTGGGCAACCACGACCTGCACCTGCTGGCGATCGGTCAGAACATCGAGCGCCTGAAAAAAGCCGATACCCTGCGTGAGATTCTTGAAGCACCGGATCGCGTAGAGCTGCTTGAATGGCTGCGCCAGCAAAAACTCATGCACTACGACGAACAGCGCGGCATTGCACTGGTCCATGCCGGCATACCTCCACAGTGGTCATTGCGCAAAGCCTTGAAATGCGCCGCGGAAGTCGAAGAAGCACTGCGTGACGACAACCGTTTCGCCCCCTACCTCGATGGCATGTATGGCAACGAGCCGGTGAAATGGGACCGCGACCTCAAAGGCGTCACTCGTTTGCGCGTGATCACCAACTACTTCACCCGTATGCGCTTCTGCACCAGCGAAGGCAAACTCGATCTCAAGGGCAAGGAAGGCCTCGACACTGCGCTACCAGGCTACGCGCCATGGTTTTCCCACACGGAACGCAAGACCCGCGGTCTGAAAATCATTTTCGGCCACTGGGCAGCCCTTGAAGGCAAATGTAACGAGCCCGGCATCTTCGCCCTCGACACCGGTTGCGTCTGGGGCGGCGCGATGACCTTGATGAACGTCGACACGGGCGAGCGCCTGCGTTGCGAATGCGATGCACTAGGGCGCACCAGATCGCACGTCGCCCCAACCACCCCAACACTATTGTCGGCCAGCGCCAAGCGCTAGGCTGCGTATTCAGCCAGGCCACAGGAGCCCGCCATGAGCGAATTCAAACGCATCCCCCCAGAACAAGCCCACGCCCTGCGCGAAAAAGGAGCCGTGGTGGTCGACGTCCGCGACCCGGCAACCTTTGCCGCACTGCACATTCGCGGCTCGAAGCATCTGGACAATCATTCCCTGCACGCTTTCATCACCGGTGCCGACCTCGACGCACCGACCGTGGTGGTCTGCTATCACGGCAACTCCAGCCAGGGCGCCGCGGCTTACCTGGTCAGCCAGGGTTTTTCCGACGTCTATAGCATGGATGGCGGTTTCGAGCTGTGGCGTACAACTTATCCTTCGGAAACGGCGCAAGGCACTGCCGAATAATTTTTTCACCCGCTCAAGCCCACGTCCGCCGCTCATCGTTCTACACAACTCTCGATGAGCGCACGCTGGGCTTCTAATGCGATA
>CAYNGZ010000184.1:0-10533 GCA_964396695.1 uncultured Pseudomonas sp. | reverse complement strand
CCATGTTCCTTGCGCGACAGCGCGGCCTCGAAGAGGGGGCGGCCCCTCCTACAGATGTACTGCGTAGGAGCTGCCGCAGGCTGCGATCTTTTGCTTTTCAGTCGCGCAACGACATCACCGGCCAGCCACGCTTTTCAGCTTCAGCGCGCAGATTCGGGTCCGGGTCCACGGCCACCGGGTTTGCCACTTCCTCCAGCAACGCCAGGTCATTCATCGAATCGCTATAGAAATAGCTGTCTTCGAGCGACATGCCGGTCTCTTCCAGCCAACGATTCAAGCGCGTCACCTTGCCTTCACGAAAGCACGGTACGTCGGTGCTGCGTCCGGTGTAGCGGCCGTCGACCATTTCGCATTCGGTGGCGATCAGGGTTTCAACACCCAGACGCTGGGCAATGGGGCCTGTGACGAAGCGGTTGGTGGCGGTGATGATCACCAGTTTGTCGCCGGCCGCCCGGTGCCTGGCCAGCAGTTCGAGGCCCTTGGGCAGCACGATCGGTTCGATGCAGTCGCGCATGTAGTCGCGGTGCCATTCGTCCAGCACGGCCATCTCGGTACGCCCGAGGATTTCCAGGCAAAAGTTCAGGTAGGCGGCCTGGTCCAGCTTGCCGGCCAGGTAGTCCTGGTAGAACTCATCGTTGCGCGTTTTGTAGGCAACGGCGTCGAGCAGGCCCCGTTCACACAGGTAATCGCCCCACGCGTGATCGCTGTCGCCGCCCAAAAGTGTGTTGTCCAAGTCGAATAAAGCCAGACGCATTGCAGTTACTCGCTGAAAAGGCTGTAAAAAGGTGTCCAGAATACGGTCTTTTCACAAGAGTGCACATAAGGTAGGAAGCTTCGTTGCCGCCTTCACGACCTTTGTGGAACAATGCGGCGACATGCGTTTGCGAGGTTGTTGCCGTGATCGACCCCGATGGTTTCCGCCCCAATGTCGGGATCATTCTGACGAATGATGCCGGCCAGGTGCTATGGGCTCGCCGTATCAATCAAGATGCCTGGCAGTTTCCTCAAGGGGGTATCAACCCGCAAGAGACGCCGGAAGACGCTCTGTACCGCGAGTTGAACGAAGAAGTGGGGCTGGAGCGCGAAGATGTTGAAATACTCGCCTGCACCCGGGGCTGGTTGCGCTATCGTTTGCCGCAACGCCTGGTCAGAACGCACAGCCAACCGCTGTGCATCGGCCAGAAACAGAAATGGTTTCTCCTGCGCCTGATCTCCAACGAGCAGCGGGTGCGGATGGATTTGACCGGTAAACCGGAATTCGATGGCTGGCGCTGGGTCAGCTATTGGTATCCGTTGGGCCAGGTGGTGACATTCAAGCGCGAGGTTTATCGCCGCGCTCTCAAAGAGCTTGCCCCGCGCCTTTTAGCGCGCGACTGACGACGGAGTTCGACCCCGAGCCATGCTCAATACGCTGCGCAAGATCGTCCAGGAAGTTAACTCCGCCAAGGATCTCAAGGCGGCGTTGGGGATTATTGTATTGCGCGTCAAAGAGGCCATGGGCAGCCAGGTCTGCTCGGTCTACCTGCTCGACCCCGAGACCAACCGCTTCGTGCTGATGGCCACCGAGGGCTTGAACAAGCGCTCGATCGGCAAGGTCAGCATGGCGCCCAACGAAGGTCTGGTTGGCCTGGTCGGCACGCGTGAAGAACCCCTTAACCTCGAAAACGCCGCGGATCACCCGCGCTATCGCTACTTCGCCGAAACCGGTGAAGAGCGCTATGCCTCGTTCCTTGGTGCCCCGATCATTCACCACCGCCGCGTTGTCGGCGTGTTGGTCATCCAGCAAAAAGAGCGGCGCCAGTTCGACGAAGGCGAAGAAGCCTTCCTGGTGACCATGAGCGCCCAGCTCGCGGGCGTTATCGCCCACGCTGAGGCCACCGGTTCCATCCGCGGCCTGGGACGTCAGGGCAAAGGCATTCAGGAAGCAAAGTTTGTCGGCGTACCCGGTTCGCCCGGTGCGGCGGTCGGTACCGCGGTGGTCATGCTGCCGCCGGCCGATCTGGATGTGGTGCCCGACAAGACCATCACTGACATTGACGCTGAACTGGGGTTGTTCAAGACCGCCATCGAAGGCGTGCGCGCCGACATGCGCGCCCTGTCTGCCAAGCTCGCCACGCAATTGCGGCCGGAAGAGCGGGCGCTGTTCGACGTCTACCTGATGATGCTCGACGACGCTTCGCTGGGCAGTGAAGTGACCACGGTGATCAAGACCGGCCAGTGGGCCCAGGGCGCATTGCGTCAGGTGGTCACCGATCACGTCAACCGTTTCGAACTGATGGACGACGCCTACCTGCGCGAGCGTGCCTCGGACGTCAAAGACCTTGGCCGACGCCTGCTGGCTTACTTGCAGGAAGAGCGTCAACAGACCCTGGTCTACCCCGACAACACCATTCTGATCAGCGAAGAACTGACGCCGGCGATGCTCGGCGAGGTGCCGGAAGGCAAGCTGGCGGGGCTGGTGTCGGTACTCGGTTCCGGTAACTCCCACGTGGCGATCCTGGCGCGAGCCATGGGCATCCCGACGGTGATGGGCCTGGTCGATCTGCCGTACTCCAAGGTCGACGGCATCGACATGCTCGGTGCCGGCTACCACGGCGAGGTCTACACCAACCCCAGTGACGTGCTGCGCAAGCAGTTCGCCGACGTGGTCGAAGAAGAGAAACAACTGGCCCTGGGGCTGGATGCACTGCGCGATCTGCCGTGCGTGACCATCGACGGTCACCGCATGCCGCTGTGGGTCAACACCGGCCTGCTGGCGGACGTGGCGCGGGCGCAGAAGCGCGGTGCCGAAGGCGTGGGTCTGTACCGCACCGAAGTGCCGTTCATGATCAACCAGCGTTTCCCGAGCGAAAAGGAGCAGCTGGCGATTTATCGCGAGCAACTGGCGGCCTTCCATCCGCAGCCGGTGACCATGCGCAGCCTGGACATCGGCGGCGACAAGTCACTGTCGTACTTCCCGATCAAGGAAGACAACCCGTTCCTCGGCTGGCGCGGAATCCGTGTAACCCTCGACCACCCGGAAATCTTCCTGGTGCAGACCCGCGCCATGCTCAAGGCCAGCGAAGGCCTGAACAACCTGCGCATTCTGTTGCCGATGATCTCCGGCATCCATGAACTGGAAGAAGCCCTGCACCTGATTCACCGCGCCTGGGGTGAAGTGCGCGACGAAGGCACCGACGTGCCGATGCCACCGGTTGGCGTGATGATCGAGATTCCGGCAGCGGTGTACCAGACCAGGGAACTGGCGCGGCAGGTGGACTTCCTGTCGGTCGGTTCCAACGACTTGACCCAGTACCTGTTGGCCGTGGACCGTAACAACCCGCGGGTTGCCGATCTTTACGACTACCTGCACCCGGCGGTGCTGCAAGCCCTGCAAACGGTGGTGCGTGACGCTCATGCCGAAGGCAAGCCCGTGAGTATCTGCGGCGAGATGGCCGGTGACCCGGCGGCAGCGGTGCTGTTGATGGCGATGGGTTTCGACAGCCTGTCGATGAACGCCACCAACTTGCCGAAAGTGAAATGGATGCTGCGCCAGGTCAACCTGAGCTGGGCCAGAGATCTGCTTGCCGAGCTGATGACCATCGACAACCCGCAAGTGATCCACAGCTCGCTGCAACTGGCGCTGAAGAACCTTGGGTTGGCGCGGATGATCAATCCGGCGGCGATCAAGACCCTCTAGATGTTCAGTGTTGCCAAGATCCACCCCCTCACCCCAACCCTCTCCCCACAGGGGAGAGGGGGAAAGGGAGCAGATCTCCATGCTTTTCAAACCTGAGATCGGCTCGGACTTTCAGGTCGCAGTATTTCGAGCAAACACCTCGGTCAGTCCCCTCTACCCTTTGGGGAGAGGGCTAGGGTGAGGGGTGGCCTCAGAGAACACCACAAAACCTAAACCCGCACCTCAATCTCCCCCAAATGTCCCCCATACGGCCCGAAACTCCTTTCGACCATATGCCGCGTCCCGTCCGCCCGCACGATCAACGCGGTACTCGCCCGCGTGCCATACGTCGGGCTGGCAATGAACACGCTCGACAACAGACTCTCGGTCGCCAGCCCAACCCCGGTATCCGGTAAATCGGCGAACGGCGCCGTTTGCGAGTCGCTTAACAGGGCCAGCAACGCCTGTGGCTGTGGATCGGCCAGCACTTCGCTCAACGCCGCCTTGGCCTTGAGCAACTTTGGCCACGGCGTATCAAGTCCGGCATTCGACAACCCATAGATCCCTGATTGCAGCTTGACTGATCCAGGCTCGCGCGCGTTGTAGTGCCACAGTTCATGGCGATTGCCGACCAGCAGGTTAAACCCGGCATATTCCGGCGACCGGTCGACAACGTCGGCCAAATATTCGGCAATCGGCAAGTCACCGGTGAGAAATCGCGCCACCAGCTCGCCTCGCGACTTGCGCGCCGGCGGCTGGTGCGGGTTGCGGATGTTGGTCAGTGCGGCGAAGCGTCCGTCGGCGCCGATGCCGAGCCAGGTGCCACCGGCCTCCAGGTCACGTCCGGCGTACACCTGCGGCGCTTCGGGCCATTGCGCCAGCGGCAGGCTGGGGCGTGCATAAAACTCGTCGCGGTTGGCCGCAACAATCAGCGGCGTTGCGTGATCTGGCCGCCAGGCGAAGACGATCAAGCACATGGGGTGATCCCTCGTTGCTTTTTTTGCCCACTCTACGCACAGAACCGGCGGGTATCCATCGCCATCCAGTGGAGCTTGAGGCCATGCATCCGTTACCATGCCGCGGCCATTTTCGAGAAGCGGATAAGGACAGTCATGGAATTCCTGCTCTACCTGGTGCTGGGGGCCTGCGCCGGCGTGCTGGCCGGGCTGTTTGGGGTGGGTGGCGGGATCATCATCGTCCCGGTGCTGGTATTCAGTTTCACCTTGCAGGGGTTTGATGCGTCGGTGCTGATTCACCTGGCCGTTGGCACATCGTTGGCGACGATCATCTTCACGTCCGTCAACGCGGTGCGCGAACATCATCGGCGCGGCGCCGTGCGTTGGCCGATTTTTGTCTGGATGACGCTCGGCATTCTCATTGGCGCCGGTTTGGGCGCGCTGACCGCCGAAGCGATCTCCGGGCCGCATTTGCAGAAGATCATCGGCGTATTCGCGGTGATTATTGCCATTCAACTGGCGCTGGACGTCAAACCCAAGGCCAGCCGAACGGTGCCCGGCAAAGTCGGTCTGACTCTGGCCGGTAGCGTGATCGGTTGGGCTTCGGCGATTTTCGGGATTGGCGGAGGTTCGCTGACGGTGCCGTTTCTGACCTGGCGCAGTGTGCCGATGCAGCAAGCCGTGGCCACGTCGTCGGCCTGCGGGCTGCCGATTGCATTGGCAAGTGCATTAAGTTTCATGATGCTGGGCTGGCACGATCCACGTCTGCCGGCTCATAGTCTCGGGTTCATTTATTTACCGGCGTTGTTGGGCATCGCCCTGACCAGCATGGTCTTTGCCCGCATCGGTGCGCGACTGGCCCACAAGCTGTCGCCGCGTTTGCTGAAAAGACTGTTTGCCGCGTTGCTGTTTTGCGTGGGTTTGAGCTTTTTGCTGTGAGCTCTTTTTGCCAGGCGCGGTGACGCAATCCTGGCTTAATCCAGGCGTGACAGGGTCGCGCCAGGAATTTTAGGTTTCAACTCTAACGAGGAGTCGCAATGCTGCCTTACCCGCAGATTGACCCGGTGGCCGTCGCCATCGGCCCGCTGAAAATCCATTGGTACGGCCTGATGTACCTGATCGGCATTGGCGGCGCCTGGCTGCTGGCGTCGCGCCGGTTGAACCGCTTCGACCCGACCTGGACCAAGGAGAAACTCTCCGACATGGTCTTCTGGATGTCGATGGGCGTGATTGTTGGCGGCCGGCTCGGTTATGTGCTGTTTTACGATCTGAGCGCCTACATCGCCAACCCGACGCTGATTTTCGAAGTGTGGAAGGGTGGCATGTCGTTCCATGGCGGGTTCATCGGCGTGATGCTGGCGGCCCTGTGGTTCGGTAAAAAGAATGGCAAGTCGTTCTTCCAACTGATGGACTTCGTCGCGCCGATGGTGCCGATCGGTCTGGGGGCCGGGCGTATCGGCAACTTCATCAACGGCGAGTTGTGGGGCAAGCCGACCGACTTGCCGTGGGCGATGATCTTCCCGCCGTTCAGCGACCCGGCGCAGTTGCCGCGCCACCCGTCGCAGCTGTATCAGTTCGCGCTGGAAGGCGTAGCGTTGTTCGTCATTCTCTGGTTGTTCTCGCGCAAGCCACGGCCGACCATGGCGGTCTCCGGGATGTTTGCACTGTTCTACGGGATCTTCCGCTTTGTCGTCGAACTGGTGCGAGTGCCGGATGCACAGCTCGGCTACCTGGCATTCGGCTGGGTGACCATGGGGCAGATTCTGTGCATCCCGATGATCATTGGCGGTTTGTTCCTGCTCTGGCTGGCGTACAACCGCGCCCCGGCGGCTCCCGCTACTCCGGCGTCTTGAGGCGCCGCGCTCTACATTTGGAACGCAGGGCTCAGGCCCTGCGTTCAAGGACACAGGTAATTCATGAAGCAATATCTCGATCTGGTCGCCCACGTCATCAAGAACGGCACCAGGCAAGCCAACCGTACCGGCGTGAACACCATCAGCTTTCCCGGCGCGATGCTGCGCTATGACCTGAAAGAAGGTTTCCCGGCGATCACCACCCGCAAGATGGCCTTCAAGTCGGCTATCGGCGAGATGGTCGGTTTCCTGCGGGGCGTGAACAACGCGGCTGAGTTTCGTGCATTGGGCTGCAAGGTCTGGGATCAGAATGCCAACGAAAATGCCCAGTGGCTGGCCAACCCGTTCCGTCAGGGTGAAGACGATCTGGGCGAAATCTACGGCGTGCAATGGCGCAAATGGCCGGCGTACAAGCAGATTCCGCTGAGCAACCAGGCCGCCATCGAGCAGACGCTGAGCCAGGGTTATCGGCAGATCGCCGAAGGTGAAGAAAACGGCCAGGCCTATGTGGTGCTGTACAAGGCGATCGACCAGATTCGCCAGTGTGTCGACACCATCATCAAGGACCCGGGCAGCCGTCGTATCCTGTTCCACGGCTGGAACGTCGCCCAGCTCGATGAAATGGCCCTGCCGCCTTGCCATCTGCTGTACCAGTTCCACCCGAATGTCGAGACCAAAGAGATTTCCCTGACCCTCTACATCCGTTCCAACGACCTGGGGCTGGGCACGCCGTTCAACCTCACCGAAGGTGCCGCGCTGCTGAGCCTGATCGGTCGCCTGACCGGTTACACACCGCGCTGGTTCACCTATTTCATCGGTGACGCCCACGTCTACGAAAACCACCTGGACATGCTCAACGAACAGCTCAAGCGCGAGCCGTTCCCGATGCCCCGACTGGTGATTTCCGACCGCGTGCCGGAGTTCGCCAAGACTGGCGTGTACCAGCCGGAGTGGCTGGAGCAGATCGAACCTGGCGACTTCTCGCTGGAAGGTTACGAACACCACGCCCCCATGACCGCACCGATGGCAGTCCAGCCATCCCCGATCATTCCCATGCTCGCGCGTGGGAAACGATCAAGCGCGAGCGCCGCGAATCTAAAAGCCTACATGTCAGAAAATTCATCTCCCGGGGAAAGGGTCGATAAATAGCGGCCTATAGGATGAGCTCCAGTCAGCCACTACCTGGTCTGGCAGAACCCAACGACTGGAGAGTTCCCGATGAAATCCCTGAAAGCTTTTGTGATCGTTTCCCTGATGTGCGCTTCTGTGGCAGCGATGGCTGAAGGCGGTGGCGACAAGGTTCAGGCCCGAATGGACGCCGCACGTGATGTGGCGATGGTTCACTACCAGCAGTCTGAACATGCGCAGGCTGTAGCGAGCAGCCAGAAAGCACAGTCCGACACTGTCGAACGCTCGAATTGACAGTGGGCTTCAACCCCGTCGCTGACGTGCCGTGTGGCAGCAGGACTGGGGGTAAACAGGCGTTGAACGCCTGAAGCCCGGATGGCGGAGTGCTCCGACTGTCCGGGCGATTGCAACTACTCTGTTAGGTACCGCTCACCGCGTTATCGCGGCGCGGGTTTTTTGATGACCTGAATGGCGTTTATTTGTGGAAGAACTCAATCGCAGCCTGTTCCTGGCGATCAACGCCAGCGCGGACGCCTCGGCGCCCATGCGGTCTTTGGCAATGTTTCTGGCGCAGTGGCTGATCTTCAGCGTGCCGCTGTTGCTGGCTGGATTGTGGCTGCGAGGGACGCGCCAGCAACGGGCAGTGGCGGTCACCGCGACGCTGAGTATCGTCTTCGCGCTGGGCTGCAATCTGCTGATCAGCAGCCTTTGGTTCCACCCGCGTCCGTTCATGCTGGGGCTGGGGCAGAACTTCCTGGCGCATGCCGCTGAGTCATCTTTTCCCAGCGACCACGCCACGGTGATGTTTGCGCTAGCCTTTGGGTTGATACTGGCCTCGCTGCGCAAGCCGGGTCTGCTGGTTTTGCTGCTGGGGGCGTTGGTTGGCTGGGCGCGTGTCTACCTGGGCGTGCACTTTCCATTCGATATTGCCGGGTCGTTGCTGGTGTCGCTGGCCAGCGCCTGGCTGGTGAAGCAAGTGCTGGGCTGGAGACAGCTGGGCGAGCGTTTGCTCGACGTTTGTGAGCGTCTGTACCGATGAGTATTTCCGGCACTCGCTCGGCGCCATACTCACTGACAGGGTCCGGTCATAGCCTTCGATAAGGCCCTGGAGCACGACAGGATGAACACGTGAATCAGGTCAGGTCGGAGTCGCTTCGTATTCCACGAACCATTTGGGCCTTGGGCTTTGTCAGCCTGTTCATGGATGTTTCGTCCGAACTGGTGCACAGCCTGCTACCGGTGTTCCTGGTCACGACCCTGGGCGCGAGCGCGCTGACGGTCGGCATCATCGAAGGCATCGCCGAGGCGACGGCGATGCTGGTCAAAGTCTTCTCGGGTGCAATCAGCGACTTTATCGGTCGGCGCAAAGGCCTGTTGTTATTGGGCTACGGCATGGCTGCGCTGTCCAAGCCGTTATTCCCGCTGGCGCACTCGGTGGAGGTGGTGTTCACCGCGCGCTTCCTGGACCGTATCGGCAAAGGCATTCGTGGCGCGCCGCGTGATGCGTTGGTGGCGGATGTCGCTCCGCTGGAAATTCGCGGTGCGTGTTTCGGCTTGCGCCAATCGATGGACACCGTCGGCGCCCTTGTCGGTCCTGCGCTGGCGATCGCGCTGATGCTTTGGTTCGCCGATATCCAGGCGGTGCTCTGGTTCGCTGTGATTCCGGCGGCCATCGCGGTGGCGCTGATTGTCACCGGGGTAAAGGAGCCCGGGCACGCGGTTGGCAAGCATACCTTTCGATCACCCATTCATTGGCGAGTCCTTCACGACTTCTCGTCCGGGTATTGGTGGGTGGTTGTCGTGGGCGGGGTGTTTACGCTGGCGCGTTTCAGCGAAGCCTTTCTGGTATTGCGGGCGCAGCAGACCGGGTTGTCAGCCACCTGGGTGCCGCTGGTGATGGTGGTCATGTCGGCTTTCTACGCGGTATCCGCCTACCCGGCCGGTTGGTTGTCCGATCGCATCAGTCGCACGAAACTGCTGTGTCTCGGTATGGGCCTGCTGGTGCTGGCGGACCTGGTGCTCGCTCAAAGCCACTCGACCCTGACGATGATGCTGGGCGTAGCCCTGTGGGGACTGCACATGGGGTTCAGCCAGGGCATCCTCGCCACACTGGTTGCTGATACTGCCCCCATCGAGCTGAAGGGCACGGCGTTCGGTATTTTCAATCTGATCAGCGGTGTCTGCCTGTTGATCGCCAGTGTGCTTGCCGGTTGGCTGTGGCAAACCGTAGGCGCGCAAAGTACGTTCATCTCCGGCGCGGTGCTGGCCGCTTTGGCCATGGTGTTGCTGGTGCTGCGCAGCAGACCTTAATGCCCGTGGCTTCGGCCGACATGTGAATGCCCGGTTTCGCTCGCCACCACGCCGCCGCTGACTTCCAGTTGCTGCAATATCCCGCACTGTTCGATGTCCGGTCGTTCGCTGCAGCTTTGGCGCAGTTCCAGTAGCTGTGTCTGCAAGGCCAGCAAGCCGTCGATTCGTGCCTTGACGTGGTGGATGTGCTCGTCGATCAGCGCGTTGACGCTTTCGCATTGATCCTGCGGGCTGTCACGCAGGCTGAGCAGGCTGCGGATTTCTTCGAGGGTCATGTCGAGGGTGCGGCAGTTGCGGATGAAGGTCAGGCGCTCGGTGTGGGCTTGGGTGTACAAGCGGTAATTGCCTTCACTGCGGGCCGGTTCTGGCAACAAGCCCTCGCGCTCGTAGTAACGGATGGTTTCGACCTGGCAGTCGGTCAGTTTCGCCAGTTCACCGATCTTCATTTCAATCCTCTCCGATTGGCAGCTTGACCCTATAGTGGCTACAGGGTGTTCACTTGGCAACAGGCACCTTTTCGGACGCGACCTTATGAGCGATTCCCAGCACACCCACAAACCCCACGCTGATCACGATCACGATCACGATCACGATCACGATCACGATCACGATCACGATCACGATCACG
>CAYNGZ010000183.1:8408-10590 GCA_964396695.1 uncultured Pseudomonas sp. | reverse complement strand
CCCGGAAGCCCAACCAACCAGGGATGCGGAGGCAACGCCAGATCGAACGCATAGCGGTAAAGCACCAGGCCCACCAGTTCCGAACCAAGCGCTGCGAGCAAACCGCTGACCGCACCGAGCAGGCCGAACTCGATCCGCCGGGCCTTGACCAACAACTGCCGCTCGGCGCCCAGCGCACGCAACAGTGCACCTTGGCGGATGCGCTCATCGAGCGTCGCCTGCAAGCCGGAAAACAGCACCGCCATGCCGGCCGCGAGCACGAACAACAACACGTACTCAACCGCCAGGGTGACTTGCTCAAGAATACTGCGCAACTGCGCCAGCAAGGCTTCGACCTGAAGAATGGTCACCGCCGGGAACGCTCGCGACAGCTCGATGATCTGTTGGTCGTGACCGGCCGCCAGGTAAAAACTGGTCAGGTACGTGGCCGGCAGGTCTTTCAAGGTGCCGGGCTGGAAGATCATGAAGAAATTCGGCTGGAAGTTGTCCCAGTTGATCTTGCGCAGGCTGGTGACCTGCGCTTCGCGATTGACCCCGCCGACGGTGAAGACCAGGTGATCGCCGAGCTTGAGCTTCAGGCTCTCGGCCACTTTGCCTTCCACCGAAACACCGAGTACGTCGCCTGTTGGCTGTGCAGACCACCAGCTACCCGCCGTGATGCTGTTGCCCGCAGGCAGGTCGGCAGCCCAGGTCAGACTCAGATCGCGCTGGATGGCCCGATCTCCTTCGGTGTCCTTGCTGACGATGTCCTGCACCGGTTTGCCGTTGATGCTGATCAGGCGTCCTGGTACCACCGGGTACAGCGGCGCCGATTGTGCGGAGAGTTCGATCAGGCGATCAGTGAAGGCCTGTTTGTCGGCAGGCAAGATATTCAGTGCGAAGTAGTTGGGGGCGTTCTTTGGCAACTGGTTTTGCCAGGTGTCCAGCAACTCACCGCGCAGCAGGGCGATCAGGGCCATCGACAACAGAATCAAACCGAAGGCCAGGGATTGCCCCGCCGCCGCCAGCGGATGACGCAGCAATTGGCCCAGACCCAGCCGCCATGGCAAAGACGCACGGGCCAGCAGACGACGCAGGCTGTTGAGTACCAGCAGCAACAGGCCGCCGAGGACCAGCGCTGCGATGACACCGCCACCGAGCAGGGCGAAGGTCAGCACCAGGTCCAGGCTCAAGCGCCACATGATCAGTCCCAAGGCTGCCAGTGCGGTGCCATAAACCATCCAGGTGCTTGAAGGGATCGGCAGTATGTCGCGGCGCAGTACCCGCAACGGTGGCACACGACCCAGCGCCGCCAGTGGCGGCAGGGCGAATCCGGCAAGTGCGACCAGTCCGGTGCCGATCCCGGCGATTGCCGGCAGCAGCCCGCCCGGCGGTATATCGCTGGGCAGCAATTCACCCAGCAAGGCGAACAACCCCAGCTGCGCGAGCCAGCCGAGGAGGGCGCCGCTTAGGCTGGCCAGCAGACCGAGTACGGTCAGTTGAGCGCTGAACAGCAGCAGGGTTTCCCGACGCGATAAACCCAGGCAGCGCAGCAGCGCACTGGCGTCGAAACGGCGGGTGGCAAAACGGGTTGCCGAAAGCGCGACGGCAACACCGGACAACAGCACGGCGACCAGGCTGGCCATGTTCCGGTAGCGCTCGGCTTTACCCAGGGCTCCGCCGACCTGCCGGTTACCGTCGCGGGCGTCCTGTATCCGCTGATTGGCGGCCAGCCCCGGTTTGATCAGTTGCCGATAGGATTCCAGGGCCGGTGCCGTGCCTCGCCAGAGTTCGTGGTAACTGACTCGGCTGCCCGGCTGGACCACGCCGGTGGCCGTGAGGTCGGCGAGATTGATCATCACCCGGGGCGTGAGGCTGTAGAAATTGCCGGCGCGATCCGGTTCATAGGTCAGCACGCGGGTCAGGCGCAGGGTTTTCAGGCCGACGTCGATGTTGTCACCGACCTTCAGGTTCAGCGCCGTCAGCAAGCGCGCCTCGGCCCAGGCTTCACCCGGTTCAGGGCTGCCTCCGGCCACTTCGGGGGCGAACGGGGCAGCTGCGCTTTTAAGCTGGCCGCGCAACGGATAAAGCCCGTCCACGGCTTTGATACTCGAC
The DNA here is from genome assembly GCA_964396695.1 of uncultured Pseudomonas sp. GTDB lineage: Bacteria > Pseudomonadota > Gammaproteobacteria > Pseudomonadales > Pseudomonadaceae > Aquipseudomonas. Next base: position 8,496 of record CAYNGZ010000183.1, on the reverse strand, counting down.
AGCTGAATCCCGTTGTCGGTGGCGCTCACGCTGGAGGATCGGGGTGTGGCGATCGAGCGCTCGTAATACTCCATGGGGCGATACGTCC
>CAYNGZ010000183.1:0-8398 GCA_964396695.1 uncultured Pseudomonas sp. | reverse complement strand
TCGCCCCGCACGGTGGCCAGGATCTGGTAGTGGCCCAGCCCCAGTTCCTTGCCGCTTTTGATTTGTTCGGGGCGGGCTGGCGAGCTGCCTTCCAGTAGCAGGTCAGCGCCCAGGAACTCGGTCGCACGCAACAGCATGGCGCCGTTCAGGCGAGCACCGAAGTAGCCAATGGCGGTACTCGCCGCCACGGCGACCAGAAGGGCGAAGAACAACACCCGCAGCTCCCCGGCGCGAGCGTCGCGCAGCAATTGGCGGATGGCGAGGCTGAACAGGCGCAACGGCGGCAAACGTGCCATCAAGGCTCCAGAGGGGCGCCGACCAGGAGGCCGGCTTCAAGGCGGATCAGGCGGCGGCAGCGGTGCGCGAGGCGTTCGTCGTGGGTGACCAGAACGAGGGTCGTGCCGCTTTCTTTATTGAGATCGAAGAGTAAATCGCTGATGTGTTCACCGGTGTGCGTGTCGAGGTTGCCGGTGGGCTCATCGGCAAACAGCACATCGGGTTCGGCCGCAAATGCCCGGGCGATCGCCACGCGCTGCTGTTCGCCACCGGAGAGCTGGCGTGGCGAATGGCTCAGGCGCTGGCCGAGACCGACGCGCCGCAGCAGTTCGGTGGCACGTTCGCGGGCGTCTCTGCGGCCGTCCAGTTCCAGCGGCAACATGACGTTTTCCAGAGCGTTGAGGCTGTCGAGCAGTTGAAACGACTGGAATACAAAGCCGACATGTTCGGCGCGGATTCGGGCACGTTGGTCTTCATCCAGATTGCTCAGGGTTTGCCCGGCGAGGGTCACTTCGCCGCTGCTGGGCAGGTCGAGACCCGCCAGCAAGCCGAGCAGGGTGGACTTTCCGGAGCCGGAGCTGCCAACGATCGCCAGGCTGTCGCCCTTGTTCAGCTCCAGGCTGAGTCGGTGCAGGATGGTCAGTTCACCTTCCGCGCTGGGAACCACTTTGCTAAGGTTCCGCGCAGTGAGAATGCTTGCGCCCATGGAGAGTCCGATGCGTGTGTGGTTTTTGAGTGCTGGCCTGGCCTTGATGTGCATGGCCCAGAACGCAGCGGCGGGTACTGTCCTGATCGTTGGCGATAGTATCAGCGCAGCTTTCGGCCTGGATACCCGGCAAGGGTGGGTGTCGTTGCTCGAGCAGCGGCTCAAGCACGAAGGTTTCACCGATACGGTGGTCAATGCGTCCATCAGCGGCGACACCAGTGCCGGCGGCCAGGCGCGCCTGCCGGCGCTGCTTGCAGAGCATAAGCCTGAACTGGTGATCCTCGAGCTGGGCGGCAATGACGGGTTGCGCGGGCAACCGCCAATGCAATTGCAACAAAATCTTGCGTCGATGATCGACAGCGCCAGAGCCAGTGGTGCCAAGGTGTTGCTGCTCGGTATGCAACTGCCACCTAATTATGGGGTGCGCTACACCGAGGCTTTCGCGAAGGTCTACAGCGATCTGGCCGACCAGAAAAAAGTCCCGCTGGTGCCGTTTTTTCTTCAAGGCATCGGCGGGAATCCCGAGCTGATGCAGGCCGATGGCATTCACCCGGCCGTCGCGGCCCAGGGCAAGTTGCTGGAAAATGTCTGGCCTACGCTAAAACCGCTGCTATGACGCTTTTCTAGCGGCAGTCTTTCGGCTAATGTGGCGCCCCCCTGATTTGGAGCCCCCGATGCCGCGTCCTGCCTGGTCACTGTTTGCCTACCAACTGATCGAGCCTGACGAACAGCTGGATCTGTTCGCCTGCCAGGAAGTCCGGGTGCATCTGGTGGCGCGTCAACTGGAGTTGGGCGGCTCGGCCGACCGTACCTTGTGCGGCACGTTGCTGCCGGCGCAACCGCGCTGGTCGAGTGTCGACCGGACGGTATTTCAGGACCAGCGACTGTGCTCGCTGTGCCGGGCGATCCTCGAATCGCAGAAGCGCGGGACGTCGCCGATCTGGCCAGAATTGCGTTTCGAGCTCTAATCCGAAAGGTCAAAAGATCGCAGCCTTCGGCAGCTCCTGCAGGGCATCCATCGACCCGGTTCCCCGATTCCGGGGGCGTCGGTGTACAATCCCGCTCCCATACCCTCAGTTGATCATACGAAGGATGTTCCGGATGTTGCCGCGCTTTCCTGCCGTCACCCGCTGCTTGTCTCTTGCCGCCTTGTGTGTGGCGGGTCCCGTTGCAGCGTTGGAGTTGCCTTTACCGCCACCGGGCGAAGATATCGTCGGCCAGGTGCAAACAGTCAAAGCCAAGTACGAAGACACCTTTGCTGACCTGGGCACCACCTATGATCTGGGCTACCTGGAGATGGTCGCCGCCAACCCGGGTGTCGATCCCTGGTTGCCGGGTGCCGGTACCGAAATCGTGCTGCCAACGCGTTTCATCCTGCCGCCCGGCCCGCGTGAAGGCATCGTGATCAACCTGGCCGAGTATCGCCTCTACTACTATCCGAAAGGCCGGAACGTGGTCTACACCTTCCCGCTGGGCATCGGTCGTGAAGGCTGGGGCTCGCCGATCGCTCACACCAGCATTGTTGCCAAGACACCGAACCCGACCTGGACGCCTCCAGCCTCGATCAAGGCCGAGCACGCCGCCGATGGCGATCCGCTGCCAAATGTCGTGCCAGCCGGCCCGGACAACCCTCTGGGGCCGTTCAAGTTCACGTTGGGCACACCGGGTTACCTGATCCACGGTTCGAACAAGAAGTTCGGCATCGGCATGCGGACCAGCCATGGCTGCTTCCGCATGTTCAACAACAACGTGCTGGAAATGGCCGGCATGGTACCGGTGGGAACGTCGGTGCGGATCCTCAACGACCCGTACAAGTTCGGCATGAGTGGTGGCAAGGTTTACCTGGAAGCACATACGCCACTGGACGACTCGGGCAAGCCGTCGGTGGTCGACAAGCACACTGCGGTGATCAACGCGATGCTCAAGCGTGAGGACATCACCAACAACCTGCGCATGAACTGGGATGTGGTGCGCGACGTGGTCGCCGCTGAGGATGGCATGCCGGTGGAAATCGCCGTACCGAATACCTCCGCACCTGTGGCGTCGGCGGTACCGATCGACCTGGAGTAATCGCTTCAAGCAACCCGCCGAGGCTTCGCGGCGTCGGCGGGTTTTTTATTGCCCTGAGCAAAAACCGGGCAAAAAAAAGCCGACCCAAAAAATGGATCGGCTTGATAACAATCCCGGAGGATTATTACTTGCGGCTAGCTTTGTCCAGCATGCGCAGAGCACGCTCGTTAGCTTCGTCAGCAGTCTGTTGTGCTTTTTGAGCAGCAGCCAGAGCTTCATCAGCTTTACGGTAGGCTTCGTCTGCACGAGCCTGGGAGCGAGCTGCTGCGTCTTCAGTAGCAGTCAGACGTGCTTCGGTTTCTTTCGATACGCTGCTGCAACCGGTAGCCAGAACTGCGGCCAGAGCCAGAGCAGAGAATTTCAGAACGTTGTTCATCGTGTTCCCCTTCAAGGACTTTCTATTAAGTAGCTGTCTCCTCAGAGTGAGGAAAGAGCCGGCGTACATACTACCCATTACTTCTAGTAAGTAAACTGACGTAGCGCAAGAAGCAAAAAAAATTGTAGGCGTGGAATCTTTTTCGAGCAACTTTTAATCGCACTGTATAAAAAGTACTCAGCTGGGAAGCCCGCGCTGAGCGACCTGCTTGTAACGCTGGCCGACGCCTGTGGCTGTTTCGTGCACTAGAGCTAAAGTGCCCTATATCGATTCGTCTACACTTTTGTTCAGGATTTGTGGAGCGGCTCACGCCTCTTCGCGCATGTAGAAGGTGACTTTAACAAGCCGTGCTCGTCTTAAATCACAACATCCGGCAATGTTCAGGCTATCGACCAGGCGAGATGTTCGGTCGAGCCGCTGCTACGTGCCCTGTGCTGATTCACCGCAATCGACGTGATGACGAGCGCGCCTTGAGCATTTCTGCCTTTGGTGCCTACTATTTGATACGTGTCCGGTTGCGCGAGATCGGTGCGGTTTTTCTCGGTGTCCAAACAGACACAGGGTGGCGTAGAGGTTCCTTCGCCGGAAAAACATCGGTAAGGTAGGGGTCAATTCAAGACCCGCGAGGAGTAGTGATGAGCGAGGCGTTGTCCATCCACCATGACCAGGCTGGTCATCAGTTCGAGACCAATGTGGACGGTCATCGTGCCTACCTGACCTATATGGATCTGGGGAAACAGACCTTGGATATCTATCGTACCTTCGTGCCCAACGCGCTGCGTGGTCGAGGCATTGCAGCGGCATTGACCGAGCAGGCGCTGCAGTACGCCGAGGAAATGGGCTACACAGTCATTCCGTCGTGCTCCTACGTTGAGCGCTACATGGAGCGCCATCAACGGCACACCGCGAAGCTCTGATCAGGGGCACTCAATAAAAAACGCCGGGCTAAGCCCGGCGTTTTTGTGTGCGCTGAATGCGATCAGGTGCGCTTGCGTTTGGGCAGCACGTCCTTGAGTTTGGCATGCATGCTGCGCAGGGTGTTTTCGGTGGCGGTCCAGTCGATGCAGGCGTCGGTGATCGACACGCCGTATTGCAGCTCGGCGAGGTCTTTCGGAATCGCCTGGCAACCCCAGTTCAAATGGCTTTCGACCATCAGGCCGATAATCGACTGGTTGCCTTCGAGGATCTGGTTGGCCACGTTCTCCATCACCAGCGGTTGCAGTGCCGGATCCTTGTTGGAGTTGGCGTGGCTGCAATCGACCATGATGTTCGGCTTGATCTTCGCCTTGTTCAGCGCCTGCTCGCAGAGCGCGACGCTGACCGAGTCATAGTTCGGTTTGCCGTTGCCACCGCGTAGCACCACGTGACCGTAGGCATTGCCCTTGGTGGTGACGATCGACACGCCACCTTCCTGGTTGATCCCCAGGAAACGGTGCGGGCTGGATACCGATTGCAGGGCATTGATGGCAACTGTCAGGCCGCCGTCGGTGCCGTTCTTGAAGCCGACTGCCGAGGAAAGGCCCGAAGCCATTTCGCGGTGAGTCTGGGATTCGGTGGTGCGCGCACCAATGGCCGACCAGCTGATCAGATCCTGCAGGTACTGCGGCGAGATCGGGTCTAGGGCTTCGGTCGCCGTCGGCAGGCCCATCTCGGCCAGGTCCAGCAGCAACTGACGACCGATGTGCAGACCGTCCTGAATCTTGAACGAGTCATCCAGGTACGGGTCGTTGATCAGGCCTTTCCAGCCAACGGTGGTGCGTGGTTTCTCGAAATAGACCCGCATGACCAGATACAGGGTATCGGACACTTCAGCGGCGAGGACCTTGAGGCGCTCGGCATATTCGTGTGCAGCCTTGATGTCGTGGATCGAGCAAGGCCCGATAACGACGAACAGGCGGTGGTCGGTGCCATCCAGGATGTTGCGAATCACTTCGCGACCCTTGGTCACGGTGCGCAGGGCGACATCGCTCAAGGGGATATCACGCTTGAGCTGGTCAGGAGTGATCAGCGTCTCGTTGGAGGCGACGTTTAGGTCATTGATCGGTAAATCAGCCATCGTGTTACTCGTCAGGTCACGGGTGCCGGCCGCCAGCGATCCCCGCGCGGCGGAGCACAGCATGATTTAAGCGCAGCGGGGAGCCGAACCTTAGCGCGTTACGCGGTGGCTCGACAATGGGCAGGCGCGGGTTTAATCCAGCACTGGCTGCGCAAACGCCTGGCGCACGGTCTCGTGGGAGTACTCGGTGGCATGCTGGTCGACCCATTCCAGGGCCAGGGCCTCGATGCCCTGTTTTCCGGCCAAGGGCTTTTGCTGTCGGCAAAAGCGTTCAATCTGGCAGACCTGTTCGCCCATCCGCGCTTGAAACAGGGTCTGCTCGTCGATGAAGGCGATACCGACCAGATAACCGTGCTTTCGTCGCAGGCACCAGGCTACATAGCCCAGATAACAGACATTTTCGCTCAGGGTCGGCATTCGCACTTCCAGTGCCGTTCCCTTGCGCCAGGCGCGGTGGTAATTGCATGCCACGCCTCCGAGACTGATAGTGTGCAGCTCTTGCCGAGAAATACACTGATGCTTGCGCAACGTTAACTCGACAGGCACATCGTCAGGATGAGGAATAAAGCGCCCCATGAACACAGACTCCAAGTGTCGGTCATTCGACAGTGTTTCAACCAGTATAGTGGTCGAATGCGAGCTGACGGATTTCGACGCCGACCAGCGGCTGTTGGCGATGAGTGGTGTGTCTCTGGTGATTTTCACCAGCGTCGGCTGTTCCGGTTGCCGCTGGGCGCGCCAGCAGTTGCCGCAGCTTGATCTTGATGTCGATCAGCTGTGCTGGATCGATGCGGGGAACAACGGTGGCGTCGTGGAGCGTTATCAGGTCTTTCATTTACCCGCGCTGTTTGTCGTGCGCGATGGCGAGTTTCATGGGGCAGTACAGTCGCGCCTGACCCGCACCGAACTGAACGCAGCGGTGGGGCAGGCGCTGAGTCGACATCCAGAGGAGTTGCCATGACGGATACAGCGGTTCAAAAGCCGAGAATCGGCATTATCGGTACCGGGGCGATCGGTGGCTTTTACGGCGTGATGCTGGCGCGGGCCGGGTTCGATGTGCACTTTCTGTTGCGCAGCGAGTTTCCAGCAGTCGCCGAGCGCGGCCTGCAACTCAACAGCACGCCCTATGGTGCGCTGACCTTGAATCCGGTTCAGGCGTATTCATCGGCCGACGATATGCCGCTGTGCGACTGGCTGCTGGTGGGCGCGAAAACCACCAGTAACGCCGAGCTTGCACCGGCGATCATCAAGGCCGCAGCGCCGGGAGCGAAGGTCCTGATGCTGCAAAATGGCCTGGATGTCGAGGACAGCCTGCGTGATCTGTTGCCCGATTCACTGCACCTGCTGGGCGGCTTGTGCTTTATCTGTGTTCATCGCGCGGGCCCCGGGGTGATCGAGCATCAGGCGCTCGGTGTGGTGAACGTGGGTTATCACAGTGGCCCGGCGTTCGATGACGAGACCGCGCGTCAGGCGATTGTCGAGCAAGGTGCCGGGCTGTTTCGTACCGCTGGTCTCGATTCACAGGCGATGGCCAATCTTCAGCAGGCGCGTTGGCAAAAACTGGTCTGGAATGTTCCATACAACGGTTTGTCGGTATTGCTCGACGCGAGCACGACGCCGTTGATGGCCGATGACAGCAGTCGTGAACTGATTCAGGCGTTGATGGCGGAAGTGGTGCAAGGCGCGCTCGCGTGTGGCCACAGCATGCCGCCGGGGTATGCCGAGCATCTGTTCAAGGTCACCGAAAAAATGCCCGACTACTGGCCGAGCATGTACCACGACTACCAGCACAAACGGCCGCTGGAACTGGCCGCGATTTACGCCAGGCCATTGGCCGCGGCCAAGGCCGCCGGTTGCGAGTTGCCGAAAATCGAGGCCTTGTATCAGGCCCTGAGTTTTGTCGATCGGCATAACGGCTAAGTCGTTACACAGGGGGGAGCTGCATGGCAAAAGGGATAAGCGACAAACTGGTGCTGGCGATTTCTTCGCGGGCGCTGTTCGACCTGAGCGAGAGCCACAAGGTGTATCTGGCAAGCGGCGTCGAGGCTTATCGGCAGTATCAGATCGAGCACGAAGACGAGATCCTCGAACCGGGTGATGCGTTCCCCCTGGTGCAAAAACTGTTGAACCTCAATACCCATCTCGGCCGGGCGCGGGTCGAGGTGGTGCTGGTGTCGCGCAATAGCGCGGACACCGGTTTGCGAGTCTTCAACTCGATTCACCATTATGGCCTGACGATTTCCCGCGCGGCGTTTGTCGGCGGGCGCAGTCCGTATCCGTACCTGAAGGCCTTCGGCTGCGATCTGTTTCTCTCCACTCACGCCGATGATGTGCGCAGTGCGCTCGACGCCGGTTTCGCCGCGGCGACGATTCTGTCGGGGGGCGCGAGCCGTGCCGCCAGTGAAGAATTGCGTATCGCCTTCGATGGCGACGCGGTGTTGTTTTCCGATGAGTCGGAGCGGGTTTATCAGTCGGGTGGCCTCGAAGCCTTTCAGGCCAAAGAACGCGAAGCCGCTCGCGAGCCGTTGCGCGGTGGTCCGTTCAAAGGCTTTCTGGCAGCGCTCAATCTGTTGCAGCGCGAATTTCCCGATGACAGCTGCCCGATCCGCACCGCATTGGTGACCGCGCGTTCGGCACCGGCTCACGAGCGGGTCATTCGTACCTTGCGCGAGTGGGATATTCGACTCGACGAGTCGCTGTTTCTCGGCGGACTGGCCAAGTCTGCATTTCTTGAAGCCTTTGCCGCCGACGTATTTTTCGATGACCAGGCGGGCCACTGCGAGTTGGCCCGTGAGGTGGTCGCCACCGGCCACGTCCCTCACGGCATCAGCAATGAACTGAAGGTTTAGGGGGCGTTCTCAATTAGTTTCCACACCGCGCCGGGTCTGCTGTTGTGCAGGGCAAGGCGCGAGAA